>NZ_JBDQQR010000002.1:100000-460035 GCF_039888675.1 Mesorhizobium sp. CAU 1732 | reverse complement strand
TGGGGCTGGACGGTCGAGCGCATCGCCTACAGACCCTTGCGCGGCTCGTTCCGGCTTGCGCCGCTGATCACCGCGATCGGCATGTCGATCGTGCTGCAGAACTTCGTCCAGATCACGCAGGGCGCGCGCGTCAAGCCGCTGCCGCCGCAAATCCAGGGCGGCATCACGGTGATGGAGGGCTCGACGGAAGCCGGCCGCATCGTCGTGCAACTGTCCTACATGCAGATGATCATCATCGTGACCACGGTGGTGCTGATGGCGCTGTTCACGCTCATCATCACCAAGACCTCGCTCGGGCGGGCACAGCGGGCCTGCGAGCAGGATCGCAAGATGGCTTCGCTGCTCGGCGTCAACGTCGATCGCACGATCTCGCTCACCTTCGTGATGGGCGCGGCGCTCGCTTCGGTCGCGGGCCTGATGTTCCTGCTGCTCTACGGCGTCATCGATTTCTACATCGGCTTCCTGGCAGGCATCAAAGCCTTCACCGCGGCAGTCCTCGGCGGCATCGGCTCGCTTCCGGGCGCGATGCTCGGCGGCCTCCTGATCGGGCTGATCGAGGTGTTCTGGTCGGGCTATTTCAGCGTCGAGTACAAGGACGTGGCGGCGTTTTCCATCCTTGCCATCGTGCTGATCTTCCTGCCCTCCGGGCTCCTCGGTAGACCCGAAGTGGAGAAGGTGTGATGGCCCAGACCATGACCACCGAGCGGGCCGACCCGAATTCCTTCCAGGCATCCGTCAAGGATGCGGCCATCGCGGCCGCGCTCGTCGCGGTGCTGGGTTTCTTCTTCCTCGCGCTGCGGACGGACATCGCACCCGGAGGACTGGCGCTCTCGACGCGGTGGGGCCTTTGGTTCACGGCGATCGCGATCGTCTTCGCCGGGCGCCTTCTGCTCAATCTCTTCGTATTCAGGACCAAGAGCCCGGCCACGGCCGCGCTGGGCGGGTTCTTCTCGCGGGCCGGCGACAAGGCGCCGACGCTCGGATGGTGGGTCGGACGCATCCTCTTCGTGGCGGCGCTGTTCCTGCCCTTCATCATCATGCAGCTCTTTCCGGGTCAGCAGCGTCAGTACATCGATCTGGCGATCCTGATCATGACCTATGTGATGCTCGGCTGGGGGCTGAACATCGTGGTCGGCCTGGCGGGCCTGCTCGATCTCGGCTACGTCGCGTTCTACGCGGTCGGCGCGTATTCCTTCGCGCTGCTCTCGACCCATTTCGAGTTCATCGGCTTCTGGACCGCGCTGCCGCTCGCAGGGCTCCTCGCCGCCTTCTGGGGGCTGATCCTCGGCTTTCCGGTGCTGCGCCTGAGGGGCGACTATCTGGCGATCGTGACGCTGGCGTTCGGCGAGATCATCCGCGTCGTCCTTCTCAACTGGTACGATTTCACGGGCGGTCCGAACGGCATTTCCGGCATTCCCAAGCCGACATTCTTCGGCCTGGAATTTTCGCGTGGGGAAGGCGGCTTCGCCGATTTCTTCGGAATCGAGTTCAACTCCATCCACCGCTTCATCTATCTTTATTACATCATCTTCCTGCTGGCGCTCATCACCAACATCGTCACGATCAGGCTGCGTCGCCTGCCGGTCGGCCGCGCCTGGGAAGCCTTGCGTGAAGACGAAATCGCGTGCCGATCGCTCGGCATCAACACCACGAACACCAAGCTGACTGCATTTGCGATCGGCGCCATGTTCGGCGGTTTCGCGGGATCGTTCTTCGCCACGCGGCAGGGCTTCATCTCGCCGGAGAGTTTCACCTTCCTCGAATCCGCGATCATCCTCGCCATCGTCGTTCTCGGCGGGCTGGGCTCGCAGGTCGGCGTCGTCATCGCCTCCGTGGTGATGATCGGCGGCATCGAGATGCTGCGCAATCTGGGCTTCCTGCAGGCGATCTTCGGCTCCGGCTTCGATCCTACGCAGTACCGGATGATCATCTTCGGGCTCGCCATGGTGGGCATCATGATCTGGAGACCGCGCGGTCTGATCTCGACACGAGAGGCCACCGCCGTTCTCAAGACGCGCAAGAAGATCGGGGCCGACATGGTCGCACAGGGCGAGGGGCACTGATGTCCGCTGCGGTAAGCATGACGCCTGCGGAAGCGGGCGCGGAAAAGAGCTGGGATCGCGATCCGATCCTGACCGTCGAGCATCTCACCATGCGCTTCGGCGGACTGGTGGCGATCAACGACCTGTCCTTCAATGTCGGGCACGGCGAGATCACGGCGCTGATCGGGCCGAACGGCGCGGGCAAGACGACGGTCTTCAACTGCGTGACGGGCTTCTACAAGCCGACCGAGGGCCGCATCGTGATGCGCCATGGGCCGGGGCGGCAGCAGGAGGCGGTCGACACGGTGACCGCGTCGGGCCTGAAATCCCAGCGCACCGGCGACAATGCGGTGTTCCTGCTCGAGCGCATGCCCGATTTCGAGATATCGCAGCATGCGCGCGTGGCGCGGACGTTCCAGAACATCCGCCTTTTCGGCGGCATGACGCTTCTGGAAAACCTTCTCGTCGCGCAGCACAACGCGCTGATGAAGGCGTCCGCCTTCACGATCGGCGGCATTCTCGGCATTCCGGGCTTCCGGCGGGCGGAACGTGAATCGATCGATCGTGCCGTCTACTGGCTCGAAAAGGTGAATTTGATCGACCGCGCCGACGATCCCGCAGCCGACCTGCCCTACGGCGCGCAGCGGCGGCTGGAGATCGCGCGAGCGATGTGCACCAGCCCCCAGCTTCTCTGTCTCGACGAGCCGGCCGCCGGCCTGAACCCGCGCGAATCGGCGGAACTGAACGATCTCCTGAAATTCATCAGGCGCGAGCACCAGACCTCGGTGCTTCTCATTGAACATGACATGGGCGTGGTCATGGAAATCTCCGACCACATCGTGGTGCTGGACTACGGCGTAAAGATTTCCGACGGCGACGCCGCCTTCGTCCGCTCGGATCCGAGCGTCATCGCGGCCTATCTCGGCGTCGATGACGAGGAGATCGCCGCCAAGCCGGAAGTCGCGTCGCTGGTCGTCGAGGCGCTTGGCGAGGATGCGGCGGCGGCAGCCGGCATCGACCCGAATGCCGTCGTGAAGGGAGACAAGCCATGACCGGCGCTGGCGAACCCATGCTCAGCGTGCGCGGCGTGGAAACCTATTACGGCAAGATCGTCGCGCTGCGCGGCGTCGACATGGACGTCAGGCGCGGCGAGATCGTCACGCTGATCGGCGCCAACGGCGCGGGCAAGTCGACGCTGATGATGACGATCTGCGGCAATCCGCAGGCGCGTACCGGCTCGATCATCTACGAGGGCCAGGACATCACCATGATGCCCACCCACGAGATCATGCGGCTCGGCATTGCGCAGTCACCTGAAGGCCGTCGCATCTTTCCGCGCATGACCGTTCTGGAAAACCTTCAGATGGGCGCGCAACTGGTTTCGGCGGAGCATTTCGATGGCGATCTGAAGCGCATCTATGAGCTGTTCCCGCGCCTCAAGGAGCGGGCAGGCCAGCGCGGCGGCACGCTTTCGGGTGGCGAGCAGCAGATGCTGGCCATCGCGCGCGCACTGATGAGCCGGCCCAAGCTCCTGCTTCTGGACGAGCCCTCGCTCGGCCTCGCGCCGCTGATCGTCAAGCAAATCTTCGAGGTCATCAAGGAGCTCAACCGGACCGAGGGGCTGACCGTGTTCCTCGTCGAGCAGAACGCGTTCCACGCGCTCAAGCTCGCCCATCGCGGCTATGTCATGGTCAACGGCAACATCACGATGAGCGGCACCGGGGCGGAGTTGCTGAAACGCGAGGAGGTGCGCGCGGCCTATCTCGAAGGCGGCGGGCACTAGGAAACGACAATGGAAAACGAGAACACGCTTATCTGGGAAGTCACGATCTGGGAGTTCGTGTTCGTCACGATCATCCTTGCCGGCGGGGCCGCGTTCATGACCGGGCGCGCCATCGCCAGAAGCTGGCTCGGCACGTTTCATATCGTCACCTACATGGTTCTGCTGGCGGCTGCGACGCGGTTCATTCATTTCGCTCTGTTCAGCGGGACGTTGATCTCGCTCCACTACTACGTCGTCGACCTGATCGTCCTCCTCGCCATCGCGGTCCTCGGGTTCCGCATGACACGGGCAAAGCAGATGAGGCGGCAATACAGCTTTCTGAACGCTGGAGCCGGGCGCTGAGCGCGGCTTTTCATGGAATCGGACGACGCCTGGCGTCGTCCCATCGAAGTTCGACCGACAAGCCTTTCCAACACAGAAGATTTGGGCTTGTATGTCGATCAAGCGGGTAGGGAACGCCCGCATGCCGCCGGGCGGGGGCAACAAACACCATCCTCGTCGGCGTCAGATCTGTCAGGTGTTTATGGGAGTCATCATGAAGAAGGCACTATTGGCAAGCGTGGCGCTCAGCTTCGCATTCGCGAGCCACGCATCCGCAGAAATCGTAATCGCCGTCGCAGGCCCGATGACGGGCCAGTACGCGGCGTTCGGCGAACAGATGAAAGCCGGTGCTGACCAGGCTGTCGAAGACATCAACGCCGCCGGCGGTGTGAACGGTGAAATGCTGCGCCTCGAAGTGGGCGACGATGCCTGCGATCCGAAGCAGGCCGTCGCCGTTGCAAACCAGTTCGCCGGCTCGGGCGTGACGTTCGTCGCCGGTCACTTCTGCTCGGGTTCGTCGATCCCGGCATCGGCCGTCTATGCGGAAGAAGGCATCATCGAAATCTCGCCGGCTTCCACCAACCCGACCTACACGGACGAGCGTCCTGGTCCGGGCATCTTCCGCACCTGCGGACGTGACGACCAGCAGGGTGAAGTCGCGGGCAAGTATCTCTTCGATCACTTCAGCGACAAGAAGATCGCCTTCGTGCATGACAAGACCGCCTATGGCATGGGCCTCGCCGATGCCACGAAGGCTTCCTTCGAAGCGCTCGGTGGCAAGCCGGCTCTCTACGAAGCCTATACGGCCGGTGAAAAGGACTACTCCGCACTCGTCTCCAAGCTCAAGGAGCAGGGCATCGGCGTTCTCTACGTCGGCGGCTATCACACGGAAGCCGGCCTCATGGCACGCCAGATGCGCGAGCAGGGAATGGACACCATTCTCGTCTCGGGCGATGCTCTGGTGACGGATGAGTACTGGGCGATCACCGGCGCTGCCGGCGAAGGCACGCTGATGACGTTCTCGCCGGATCCGCGCAAGAACGAAGTCGCCGCACCGGTCGTCGAGAAGATGCAGGCAGCCGGTCGTTCGACCGAAGGCTATTCGCTCTACACCTACGCATCGATCCAGGCCTGGGCCCAGGCCGTGACGACGGCAGGTTCGACCGATTTCGACGCGGTCGTAACGGCCCTCAACGACGGCAAGTTCGAGACGGTTCTGGGCGAGCTTGAGTTCGACGACAAGGGCGACGTCACGCTGCCCGGCTACGTCTTCTACGAGTGGAAGGACGGCGCCTACGACTACCTCGTGCAGTAAGCGCGATCGTCATTGCTGACTGGAACGGCCCGGTGCGCAAGCGCCGGGCCGTTTCGTTAAGTCGGCTATAAGAAGAGGTTATGGCTCAGAACATCCTTGGCAGTTTGCAGTGCAGCAAATTCCCGGTAATGAAGAGGTGTCATGCCTTCCCTGCCGGAGATTGCCCGCGTGAAAATCAAGAAGCTTCTCGTCGCAAACAGGTCGGAAATCGCGATCCGCGTCTTTCGCGCAGCCAACGAACTGGGCATCCGCACCGTCGCCATCTGGGCAGAGGAAGACAAATACTCTCTTCACCGCTTCAAGGCGGACGAATCCTATCCCATCGGCCGCGGGCCGCATCTGGCAAAGGATCTCGGCCCGATCGAGAGCTATCTGTCGATCGATGAGGTGATCCGCGTCGCGAAGCTGTCGGGCGCCGACGCGATCCATCCGGGCTATGGCCTGCTGTCGGAAAGCCCGGAATTCGCCGACGCCTGCGCCGAAGCGGGCATCACCTTCATCGGACCGAAGCCGGAAACGATGCGGCGGCTCGGCAACAAGGTCGCCGCGCGCAATCTCGCGGTCGAGGTCGGGGTGCCGGTCGTGCCCGCCACGGAACCCTTGCCCGACGACATGGCGCAGGTCGCCAGGATGGCAGCCGAAGTCGGCTATCCCGTCATGCTCAAGGCATCGTGGGGTGGCGGCGGGCGCGGCATGCGCGCCATCCGCGCGGAAGCCGACCTCGCGCGCGAGGTGACCGAAGCCAAGCGCGAGGCCAAGGCTGCGTTCGGCAAGGACGAGGTCTATCTCGAAAAGCTGGTCGAGCGCGCGCGCCATGTCGAGGTGCAGGTGTTGGGCGACACGCACGGCAATGCGGTGCATCTCTTAGAGCGCGACTGCTCGATCCAGCGACGCAACCAGAAGGTGGTGGAGCGCGCGCCTGCGCCCTATCTCGATGACACGCAGCGGGCCGAACTCTGCGGCTATGCGCTGAAGATCGCCGCCGCCACCGACTATATCGGTGCCGGCACCGTCGAGTTCCTGATGGATGCCGATACCGGCAAGTTCTACTTCATCGAGGTCAACCCGCGCATCCAGGTCGAGCACACCGTCACCGAGGAGGTGACCGGCATCGACATCGTCAAGGCGCAGATCCACATCCTCGAAGGCGAGGCGATCGGAACGCCGGAATCGGGCGTTCCCGCCCAGGCCGACATCACGCTGCATGGTCATGCGCTTCAGTGCCGTATCACCACCGAGGACCCGGAGCAGAACTTCATCCCCGATTACGGCCGCATCACCGCCTATCGCGGCGCGACCGGCTTCGGCATCCGTCTCGACGGCGGCACGGCCTATTCGGGTGCGGTCATCACGCGCTTCTACGACCCGCTTCTGGAAAAGGTCACCGCATGGGCGCCGACGGCGCAGGAGGCGATCATGCGGATGGACCGCGCGCTGCGCGAATTCCGCATCCGCGGCGTGGCGACCAACCTCACCTTCCTCGAAGCGATCATCGGCAACCCGAAGTTTCGCGACAACAGCTACACGACAAGGTTCATCGACACGACGCCGGAGCTTTTCACGCAGGTGAAGCGGCAGGATCGCGCGACGAAGCTCCTGAACTATCTGGCCGATGTGAGCGTCAACGGACATCCCGAGACGCGCGGGCGGCCGAAGCCGAACACTGAGGCTGCCGCGCCGCGCGTGCCGCATATCGACGTGCCGATACAAGACGGGACGAAGCAGAAGCTCGATTCCCTCGGGCCGAAAGGCTTCGCGTCGTGGATGCGCGCCGAAAAGCGCGTCCTGATCACCGACACGACGATGCGCGATGGCCATCAGTCGCTTCTCGCGACCCGCATGCGGACGCATGACATCGCGAGCGTTGCCGGCGTCTACGCCCGCGCCCTGCCTGATTTGCTCTCGCTCGAATGTTGGGGCGGCGCGACCTTCGACGTGTCGATGCGCTTCCTCACCGAAGACCCGTGGGAGCGCCTCTCGCTGGTGCGCGAGGCGGCGCCGAACCTGCTTCTCCAGATGTTGCTGCGCGGCGCGAACGGCGTCGGCTACACGAACTATCCCGACAATGTCGTGCGCTATTTCGTCAGCCAGGCAGCACGCGGCGGCATCGATCTCTTCCGCGTGTTCGACTGCCTGAACTGGGTCGAGAACATGCGCGTCGCGATGGATGCGGTGATCGAGGAAGGCAAGCTCTGCGAAGCCGCGATCTGCTATACGGGCGATATCCTCGACCCCGCGCGCGCCAAATATGATCTGAAGTACTACGTCGCGCTGGCCCGGGAACTCGAGGCGGCGGGCGCTCACATCATCGCCCTCAAGGATATGGCCGGACTGCTGAAGCCGGCGGCCGCGAAGGTGCTGTTCAAGGCGCTGCGCGAGGCGACCGACCTGCCGATCCATTTCCACACGCACGATACGAGCGGCATCGCGGCGGCGACCGTTCTGGCGGCGGTGGAAAGCGGAGCGGACGCCGTCGATGCGGCGATGGACGCGCTGTCGGGCAACACCTCGCAGCCCTGCCTGGGGTCGATCGTCGAGGCTCTGCGCGGCGATGAGCGCGACACCGGGCTCGACCCGTCATGGATCAGGCGGCTTTCCTTCTATTGGGAGGCGGTGCGCAACCAGTACGCCGCTTTCGAAAGCGACCTGAAGGGGCCGGCCTCCGAGGTCTATCTCCACGAGATGCCGGGCGGACAGTTCACCAATCTCAAGGAGCAGGCACGCTCGCTGGGGTTGGAGACCCGCTGGCATGAGGTGGCGCAGGCCTATCACGACGTGAACCTGATGTTCGGCGACATCGTCAAGGTCACGCCGTCGTCCAAGGTGGTCGGCGACATGGCGCTGATGATGGTCAGCCAGGACCTGACGGTCGCGGACGTCGAGAATCCGGCGAAGGACATCGCCTTCCCGGATTCGGTGGTGTCGATGCTGCGCGGCGATCTCGGCCAGTCGCCCGGCGGATGGCCGCAGGCGTTGCAGAAGAAGGCCCTGAAGGGCGAGGCACCGATCACGGTTCGGCCGGGCTCGTTGCTTGCGCCGGCGGATTTGAAGAAGGACCGCGCGGAGATCGAGGCAAAGCTCGAGCGCAAGCTCACCGATTTCGAGTTCGCATCGTGGCTGATGTACCCGAAAGTGTTTTCCGACTTCGCTGTCGCGCAGGAGGAATACGGCCCGGTCAGCGTGCTTCCGACGCCGTCCTACTTCTACGGCATGGCGCAGGAGGATGAGGTCTTCGTCGATATCGAGCGCGGCAAGACGCTGGTCGTCCGCTGCCTCGCGATCGGCGATACGGACGAGAAAGGCATGGTCACGGTCTTCTTCGAGCTCAACGGCCAGCCAAGACGCATCAAGGTTCCCAATCGCACGCATGGCGCGGCGAACGGCAAGGTGCGCGCCAAGGCGGAGCCGGGCAATGCCGGACAGGTCGGAGCGCCGATGCCGGGCGTGGTCTCGACGGTAGCCGTGTCGGCCGGTCAGACGGTGAAGGCCGGCGATGTCCTGCTGTCCATCGAGGCGATGAAGATGGAAACCGCGCTTCATGCCGAGCGCGACGGGGAGATCGCCGAGGTTCTGGTTCGCACCGGAGACCAGATAGACGCCAAGGATTTGCTGGTGGTGTACGCCTGAGGACAACAGGCGCGGCGGCGCGTCACTCCGCTGCCGCGCTGTCCTCTGCGTAGCTGATGAACGTCTTGTAGATGTAGCCCTGCTGCCCCTCATAGCTGACCGAGCACCAGTTGCAGCCGGTCTCCGCCTGGATTTCGGCGAGCGCCGGCACGACGACCATGATCTCGGCGTCGTCCGCGGGACCCGTCCGCATGTTCACCCATCTCGTCGTCGTCGCGGCCGACATCGGGCCCGCTGGTGCCGGGATCGCCGCGGTTGGCTCGTCTGTGGGCGGGCCGACGTCGTCGTCGACTTCCTCGCGCTGAATGGCCTCGAGGGCGGCGATCTCGTCGTCGCTTTCGGCCACAGGCACATTGGGCGCAAATGACGTGATGCCCGGCAATGCGGGCGGGATCGACGCGGTGGCGGCCGCATCCGGGGCTGGAGGCGCCGTGTCGAGCGCGGGAGCGCCGGCGAGCGGTGAATTGTTGAGCAGAAGGGTATCGGCAGGAACCGGCGCAGCCGCATTGACGGTTTCCGGCGCGGCGGCCGTGTCCGGTTCGATGGCGGTGCTGATTTCCGGCGTCATTTCGGCGCTGGCTACGGGCTCGTTTTCGTCTGCGGCAGCGATTTCGGCAGGCGGGCTCGCCTCGGCGATCGACGCGCTATCCTGCACGGTCGAGATTCCCGCCTCGCGGCTCAGGAACCATCCCAGCATGACAACCAGGGCAAGGCCGCCGATGACGGTGACGGCAATGGGGGCCGCGGCCGCGGGCAGTTTGTCGAAAGACTGACGCGACATGCGCGGCAGCTTGCTTTTCGCCTGAAGCGGCGACAGGAAAGGCTCCTGCCCACGCCCGATCTTGAAGGGACTCTTCACACGCATTCTCCACAAGGGGCGACTGTGCCGCCCCGTTCATCATCCCTCTCACCACTGCAAAGGGACGTTGCCGTGTCCCTGACGAACCCTTGGAATCGGATTGTGGCCGCGTTGGGTCTGGATTGCGGAAATGGACTCGAATCTGCGAAGGCTGGCCCAAAGACGCGCTACTCGCTGGCCTTGACTGTGTATTAAATCGATTTAAGTTCCGCCGCGATCCTTAGGAGACATGTTCATGAATGCCGCAGACACACTTGAAACCGCGCGCCGCGGACGCTGGGCCGTGGCTGCGATGTTCTTCGCCAACGGCTTTATCATCGGGAGCTGGGCGCCGCAGATTCCCGTTCTGCTCACGCGTCTGGATATCCGCGAAACGACGCTTGGTTTTTTGATCCTCGTGTTCGGTATCGGCGCGTTGTGCGCGATGCCCTGGGCAGGGTTCCTGATGTCGCGGCATGGATCACAAAAGGTTCTGCGGGGATTCGCTATCCTATCATCGGTGGCGCTTTTGTCCGTCGCTCTTGCGGGTAATCTCTGGTTTGCCGCGCCGGCGATGTTCTTCCTGGGCGGTGTCATCGGCGCGATGGACGTCGCCATGAATTCCAATGCGGTGGCGGTGGAAAAGCGGCTCGGCAAGGCGATCATGTCGTCGTCGCACGGGTTCTGGAGCCTGGGCGGTTTCGCAGGCGGCGCGCTTGGCGGGTTGGCCATCCAGTCCTTCGGCTATCTGCCGCATGCCGTGATGGTGACGGTCGTGACGCTCGCGATCGTGCTGGCGGCGTTCCAGTTCGTGGTGTCCGACGAGCAGCCCGCAGCGCAGAGCCAACAGGGTTTCAAGCTTCCATCCAACCCGCTGATCTACCTGATCGGGTTCGTCGCGCTGTTTTCGATGATCCCCGAAGGCTCGATCCTCGACTGGGCCGCGCTCTACCTGCAGCAGGAAATGGGAGCCGATATCGCCACCGCCGGTTTCGCCTTCGCTGCCTTCTCCGGCACGATGGCGACGATGCGCTTCGTCGGCGATTCCGTGCGCAACCGCTTCGGCGCGGTGAACACGCTGCGGGTGTCCAGCCTCATCGCGGCAGTCGGCATGCTCACGGCAGGCCTCGCGCCGACGCCGATGATAGCGATCGCCGCATTCGCCTTTGCCGGCCTCGGCATCGCCAACATGGTGCCGATCGCGTTTTCGGCGGCCGGCAATCAGGAGGGCATGTCGTCGAGCACGGGCATGAGCGTGGTGACGACGATGGGCTATTCGGGCATTCTGGTCGCGCCGTCCGGCATCGGTTTCATTGGTGAGAGAACGGGTTTTTCGCCCATCTTCATCGCGCTGTCGGGCTTTCTGGTTCTGGTCTGCCTGATGGCAGGCCTCGCGCGCAGCGCCGATTTCGTGCATCCCGGTCCGGCAGAATAGGGCGCTCCAGCGCTTCGAACGCAGAAAGGCCCGACCGCCTTCGCGATCGGGCCTTTTCTTATGACGCGCGCACGCGGATCGGATCGCGCGCTAGATTCTGCCCATCAGCACCAGGATCAGAACGATCACCAGCACGACGCCGAGAATACCGGACGGGCCATAACCCCAGGCACGAGAATGCGGCCATGCCGGCACCGCGCCGAGCAGGATCAGAATCAGGATGATAATAAGTATTGTGCCGAGAGACATGACGTTCCCCTTCCAAAGGCGTGAAACGTCAAATCAATGCGGAGGCGGGCTCAAAGGTTCCCGGCGACCATCGTTGCAGGCCGCGCGGGAACTTGGTTTGAGGCCTATTCGGCCGCCTTCGGATACGCGATCCCGGGCGTGTCGAGACCGGATTCGCCGTCCGTCGTCGCCGGCTCGTCAGATTTCGCGTCCTTCGGCTTGCGCCGGAGAAGGCGCGACAGCAGGCTCTGGCGTTCGCCGGTCTGCTTCTCGCGGGTGAACACCATCAACGCCGCCGGCGTGACGACGAGGGTGAGGATCGTTGCGAAGGTCAGGCCGTAGACGATCGCGCTCGACAGCGAAATCCACCACTGCGTCGACGGCGCATTGATCGTCGTCTCGTGGTGGAACAGCTCGAGGCCGAGACCGAAGGCGATCGGCAGAACGCCGAGGATGGCGGCGGCCGCAGTCAGCACGACCGGACGCGCCCGCTCGCGGCATGTCTGCAGCACCGCATCCATCTTGTTCCAGCCCTCGTCGCGCAGCCGGTCATAGGTGTCGATCAGAACGATGTTGTTGTTCACGACGACGCCAGCCAGGGCAATCACGCCGATGCCGGACATGATGATGCCGAAGGCCTGGTCCGTGAGGAGAAGTCCGAGGAAGACGCCGATCGTCGACATGACGACGGTCATGAGGACGAGGAACACGCTGGTGAACTTGTTGAACTGAGCCAGCAGGACGATGAAGATGAGGAAGACAGCCGCTCCGAAGGCGTTCGCAAGGAATGCGCTCGCCTCGTCGCTCTCCTGGCTCGACCCGGCCAGCTTCCATTTGGCCTGTCCGATATCCATTCCGCCCATGGCCTCCGCAACCTCGGCCTGGACCGCGGCGACCTGCATGCCGGATGCGACGTTTGCCTGAACCACCACGGTCCGTTCGCCGTCGATGCGGTTGAGGATGCCGGTGCGCGATTCCGCACCGCGCGTGACGAAGTTGGAGATCGGCACGGCGCCTTGCGCCGTCTGGACCCGCAACTGGTCGAGCGAGGACAGGGTTCGCCGGTCCTCGGGGAGACGCAAGCGGATGTCGACCGCGTCATCCGCGCCGGCCGGGCGATAGTCCGTCAGCTTCAGGCCGGCCGTCACGAGCTGGACGACGGTGCCGACGGCCATCGGGCTGATGCCGTATTGCGCAGCCTTGGTGCGGTCGATCGACAGCGCCCAGTCGACGCCGGGCGGGGGCAGGCCGTCGGCGATATCGATGACGCCGGGGATGTCCGCAATTCTGGCGGCGACGGCGCGAGCGTGGTCATCCAGTCCTTCCGGATTGGCCGCCGAGACGCGAATCTGGATCGGCTTGCCGGTCGGCGGGCCGGCATCGGGCACGCGAACCTCAACGTCGACGCCGGGGATGCCCGCCATCACGACGCGCAGTTCGTCGAGGATTTCATGGGCAGGCTTGCGCTCGCGCCAGTCGACGAACTCGTACTGGATCACGCCGACGACGTCTTCGGGGATATCCTGCGCGCCGCGCGACTGGCCAACGCGGGTATAGACCGACTTGACACCGGGCCAGCCGAGAAGCCGGCCCTCCGCCTCGCGGGTCGCCGCGTCCATCTCGGTGAGGGACAGGTTGCCGCGCGCATGCACGTAGAGCAGGCCGTAGTCCGGTTCCACATTGGGGAAGAACTCGACGCCGGCGCCGTAATGCGAATAGCTGTACATCACGCCGACGAGCAGCCCGACAGCCATCATGAGGACCGTCTTCGGGTAGTGAACCGCCTTGTTGACGACTGCCATGTACCAGCCGTCGCGATTCTCGCCTTCCTCGTGGACATGCGCCTTGCCGAACATCGCGCCCAGCGTGGGCGTGAAGACGAGCGCATAGAGCATCGAGGCGGCCAGCGTCACGATCAGCGTGATCGGCATGTACTTCATGAAATCGCCGACGATGCCGGGCCAGAAGAGGAGCGGCGAGAAGGCGGCGATGCGGGTCAAGGTGGCCGCGATGACGGGACCTGCCATGCGCTTGGCGGCAAGCTCGAAGGCCTGCACGCGGTGCATGCCCTCCGACATTCGCCGCTCGGCGAACTCGGTGACGATGATCGCGTCGTCCACCAGCATGCCGACCGCCAGAATGAGGCTGAACAGCACGATCATGTTGATCGTGTAGCCCATCATCGCCAGCAGAAGGATGCCCATCAGGAACGAGGACGGAATCGCCAGGCCGATGAGGATCGACGAGCGGCCCGACAGGGCATAGAGAATGACGATGAACACCAGGATCACGGCAATCAGAACGTGGTTCTGAAGCTCGCCGAGAAGCTGGTTGATGAAGACCGACTTGTCCTGCGTATAGGTGACGCTGACGCCTTCCGGGAGCTGCTGCTGGTACTCGTCCGCGAGCGCCTTCACCGCATCGACGGTGTCGACGAGGTTGGAACCGATCCGCTTCTTCACCTCGATTGCGATTGCCGGCTCGCCGTTCAGGCGCGTGATCGTCTCTGCGTCCTTGTAGGTCGAGCGAATGGTCGCAAGGTCCTGCGCGCGCACGACTGCGTTCGGGCCGGCCACGATCGGCAGGTTCGCGACGTCCTCGACGGTCTCGATCAGGGCAGGGACCTTGACCGCGTATTTGCCTTCGCTTCCTTCCAGCGCGCCTGCGGCCACCAAACTGTTCGACGCACCGACGCCCTGCAGCAACTGGTCGAGCTGGAGCCCGTATGACGACAGCTTGACCGGGTCGATGACAACCTCGACGAGGTCGTCGCGGGCGCCCTGCAGCGTGCCTTCCAGGACGCCGGGGATTTCCTCGATACGATCGCGGAGTTCGCGCGCGGCCGCCGTCAGCGTCCGCTCGGGCACATGGCCCGACAGCGACACGACGAGCACCGGAAACTCGGAAATGTTGACCTCGTTGACGGTCGGTTCTTCCGCGCCCTGCGGAATGTCGGCGCGGGCATCGTCGACACCGTTACGGGTGTCGTCGAGTGCCGTCTTCAAGTCGGTCGACGGGTCGAATTCGAGCAGGACGTACCCGCCGCCTTCATAGGCGGCCGAGCGCATCTCCTTGATGCCCTTGATGCTCTTGAGCTTGGTTTCGACCGGCCGAAGCAGCAGACGTTCCGAATCTTCCGGCGAGATGCCTTGATAGGCAAGGCTCACATAGATGATCGGGATCGGGACGTCGGGTTCCGCTTCCTTCGGAATCGCAATGTAAGCCATCGCGCCGGCGATGACAAAGAAGAGCAGTACGGAGATGGTGAGCCGCGCGTTGCGGATCGCAATGCCAACGATATCCATGGGCTACAGTGTCCCGCCGGTCGCTTCGCCGATCAGCTTGTTGATGGTCTCCTGGTCCGCCTCGACCGGATTGACCGCATCCCCCTCCGAAATCAGTTCCTGGCCCGCCACGATGATGCGCACGTCCGCCGGAATTCCCCCGAGGACGAGGCCGCGCGGCGTGTCGTCGACGAGGTCGATCGGGTAGAAGACGACCTTGTCGTCGGCATCGACGGCACGGACGCCGAGATCGCCGTCCCTGCTCAGCGACACGACGGAGCGCGGCAGGACGGTCGAGTCGACCGGGTCCGCGCGCAGCGTTATCTCGGCGGTCATGCCGGCCGGCACGGAGCGATCCTCATTGGGGATGGCCACCTCGACGCGGAACGTCCTCGTGGCCGATGTCGCATCGCGGCTGATGTAGCGGACCTCGCCTTCCACTTCCTGGCCGTTGACCAGGCGCACATCCGCCTTGTCGCCCGGCTTGACGTATCGCAGGTCGCGCTCGGACACTTCACCGCGCGCGAGAATGGGATCGAGGTTGAGGAGCGTCGCGACGGTCGCGCCGACCTGGACGGAACTTCCCAGTTCGACATCGACCTTGTCGATCACGCCGTCGAACGGTGCGCGCAGGATGTTGCGGTCGAGGTCGGCCTGAGCCATTTCGAGCTGGGATCGCGCGGATGCAAGCGCGGACATCGCATTGTCGAGCTGCAAGGCAGGCATGCTGCCGCGCTCGGCGAGCCTTTGCGCCGCCTTGCCTTCCGCCTCGCGCTGGGACAGCAACTGACGGGCCGTTTCGACGGCGGCTTCCTTGCCTTCCGCCTGCAGCTTGGCGATCACGTCGCCGCGCTTGACCTGGCTGCCCTGACGAACCGGCAATTCTTCCACCACGCCTGCGGCGCGCGTGCCGAGAATGGCACGCTTGTCGGCATCCGTGTGACCGGAAATCCTGATGGCGCGGGAATGCTGGAGACGCGGCGGTTTGACGACGGCCACAGTGCGCAGCGGCGCCTGTTCCTGTTCCGGCGCGGCTGCGCGCGCAGCCTCCGCTTCATCGGCGGCACTGCCGACGGAGCTGAACTCGCCCGTAATGACCCATGCTGCCGTTGCAATCAGGACTGCAATTGCAACGATCTTGTGAACTTTGATTTTCGGCATGCTCGGTTTCCACGCGCAGGCCCCGGCCCGGACCGCCTGCCCTCAGCAAGATACGGTCGATATTTGGGGTTGCGTCGCGTCCTGTTCAATCCAGCGTTTCGCCTCCAAGGCGAAGGGCATGGGCTTCTACAACGTTACGATACGGCGATACAGTCAGAAATCTTGACGTATTCATCAATCCTCCGGACATGGTGCGCCTGCGGCGGCCCACCTCTGGATGGCCTGATAGGTTTGCTCGGCGGAGCCCGGTGCGGGCTCGCGGCCCGGTCCCGGATCCCAGCCCCAGCCGACGAGATCATCGTCGCGAACATGTACCGCGACCTCATCGAGAGACCGCCCGCCATTGCGTTCGGGATCCTTGATCTGGGCGCAGATCTGGGCCGACGACTGGTCGAACCACACCATTTCGGGCGGCGCCAGATGCCAGGCTTCCGCGCCGGGCGGGCCATGCAGGACCGGCGAATTCGTTTCCATATGGCAGGTCGTGCAGCGCAGGCCGGGATTGCCGAAACCGTCTTCGCCGCGCTGGACGTTGAAAGCGTGGACGCGCGTCGCGCCATAATGAGGGCCGGACCAGCGCGGTCGGTCGTCCTCGACATGGCAGTTTGCGCAGCGTGGATGTGCGAAGACCTCATAGACCCTCTCCCACTCGGCAAGGCCCGCATCGCGGTCGACCTGCGGCACCGGTGCTTCACTAGTCTGAGCGAGCACGGTCGGCAATGCGACAGGGGCCAGGAAGATGACAAGGCTTGTCAGGAGTGTCGCGCGCAGTCTCATGCGAAGGCGACCTCGCGCGACAGAGGCAGTTGGCGTATCCGCTTGCCGGTGAGGGCGAAGACGGCATTGGCGAGGGCCGCCACGGCGGGCGGCGTTCCGATTTCGCCCGCGCCGCCCATCTTCTCGGCGTTTTCGAGGACAGCGACTTCGAATTGCGGGCATTGATGGATGCGCATGGAATCGAAGTCGTGGAAATTCGACTGCTCGATCTGGCCGTCGCGCAGCGAGACCGCCTGGTTCATGGCGGACGACAGGCCGAACACGGCGCCCGAGACGAGCTGCGCCTCCAGGATCGATGGGTCCAGCGCGACACCGACATCGGCGGCGATCCAGACCTTCTCGATGCGGATGCCGGCAGGCGTGTCCGCGATCTCGACGACCTGGCCGACCCAGCCGCCGAAGGCGAGCGTGAAGGCAAATCCGCGCGCGCGGCCGTCTGCAGGAGGCTGCGCCCAGTTCGACATCTCGGAGACGCGGTCGACCACTCCCACCGCGGTCGGATAGTCGGCCATCAGGCGTCGACGCAGGTCGAGCGGATCGAGGCCGCCGGCCGTCGCGATCTCGTCCATGAAACTCTCATGGAAGTAGCCGTTGAAGGAACAGCCGACCGAACGCCAGAAGCCGACCGGAACGCCCACATCCGCCTTCAGGCCGCGAACGCGGTAATTGGCGATCGTGTAGGGCTGGTCATGCGCGCCCTGCGTGATCGTGGCGTCGGGGCCGACGGGGGACAGCGACGGAAACGTCCGGCGCATCACGCTTGCCAGAATGGATGGCGCTGCAATCGCCATGTCGAGCGCGACGGGCAGGCCCTCATCGTCGAGGCGCGCGCGGAAACGTCCCTGCGCTGGCGGGCGATAGACGTCGTGGCGGATGTCTTCCTCGCGGCTCCAGATGACCTTGACCGGTTTGCCGCCGGTCTCCTTCGCCATGATGGCCGCATAGATCGAAAAGTCGGCCTCGCGCCGGCCAAAGCCGCCGCCCATCGAGGTCGTGTGCACCGTAACGTCGGTGGTTTCGAGGCCGACTGCGCTGGCGCACAACTGTTCGGAGAGGGTCGGCATCTGGTTTGGCGCCCAAATCTCGAGCTTGCCATCGGCGAACCTTGCGGTCGCGTTCATCGGTTCCATGCAGGCGTGGGCCAGCAGCGGCACGCCATATTCCGCCTCGACCATGCGCTCGCGCGGGGCATCGGCGAATGCGATCTCGACATCGCCGTCATTGCGCAGCGCGGATCCGGATTCCGGGTCGTCCAGCGCGCGCTGCAGCGTGGCAAGGATAGCGGCGTCGTCTGCGGGATAGTCCGGCGTGCCCCAATCCGCCTCGATCAGGTCGGCCGCGCGGAACGCGGCCCATGTGTTCGTAGCGATGATGCCGAAGCCGTGCCCGTAGGTGGACGCGATAGGCACGATCCTGACGACGCCCGGAATGGCTTGTGCCTTGGATAGATCGGCGTTCTGCGGTTCGCGCCAGAAGACGGGATTCATCTTCACCGTGCCGAACAGCATGTCGGGCAGGGAAACGTCCGTACCGAAGATCGGCGCGCCGGTGACTTTGGCGACCATATCGACGCGGGGCTGCGATTTTCCCAGCAGCTTCCACTCCGCGCGGTCGCGAAGCTTTACGTCCGAGGGAGCCGCAAGCGCGGCTGCGTCGATGGCGAGTGCGCCATAGGTCAGGGACTGGCCGGATGCCTCATGCACCACCGCGCCGCTATCGGTCGTGAGTTCGCCGGCCGGAACGTCGAGCCGGCGGGCGGCGGCCTCGACCAGCATCATGCGGGTCGCGGCGCCTGCCTGACGCATGCGATCGAACCCGTCACGCGTCGATGCGGAACCGCCCGTCGCCTGCAATCCAAGGACCTTGGACACGGTGCCGAACGCGGTGCGCGTCATTTGCGCGAGCACGCTTTCGTCGAAGAACGGAAACGGGCCTGCGTCCTCCATCAGTGCCGCGTTGTAGTAGGCCCATGAAGCTGGTCCGTGCTCCACCGTCACGCGGTTAAGCGAGACGTCGAGTTCCTCGGCCACGAAGGCTGCGAGCGTGGTCGAGATGCCTTGCCCCATCTCCGCGCGCGGAGCGATGACGGTGATCGTCTCGTCAGCCGCGATCTTGACGAAGGGGTTGAAGGTCGCCTCGCCCTCGCCGAGGCCCTGGGCCAGCGGGTTGGGGTAGGGGCGCTGGACATACCAGTAGCCGAAGGCCGCTCCGCCCGCGACGGCTGCCGCGCCGAAGAGAAGCGTGCGACGCGTGATCGTTCCGAGACGCGACATCGATCAGGCTCCCGCACGCGCGCCGGCGGCGCGTTTGACCGCGGCACGGATGCGCGGATAGGTGCCGCACCGGCAGAGATTGCCGCCAAAGGCGTTGTCGATGTCGGCGTCGGTCGGCTCGGGATTCCAGTCCAGCAGCGCGACGGCGGTCATGATCTGACCTGCCTGGCAGTAGCCGCACTGGGCGACCTGTTCGTCCACCCAGGCCTGCTGGACCGGGTGAAGCCTGCCGTCCTGCGCCAGACCTTCGATCGTCGTCACGTCGCCCTGAACCTGCCCGAGCGGCATGACGCAGGATCGCACGGGCGAGCCGTCGATGATGACGGTGCACGCGCCGCAGGCCGCGATGCCGCAACCGAATTTCGGACCCAGAATGCCGGCGATATCCCGAAGCGCCCATAGGAGTGGCATTTCGGGGTCAGCATCGATTTCCAGGGTCTTGCCGTCGACAGTCAATCGCATCGAGAACCACCATGGCTGGCCGCTTGGCGGCGGGCTGCGCGGACACCTTGACAAAATACGTAATTTTGTCAAGAGATGCATGATGTCAATCAGCGAACCCATCTCGGCGATACGCCACGACGCTGCCGATCCCAAGCGCCTGCGTATTCTCGAAGGTGCCTACAAAGTATTCCTGGCCTACGGCTTTACCCGCACGACGATGGACGACATCGCCAAGGCGTCGGATCTATCGCGCCCGGCACTCTATGTGGTGTTTCGCAACAAGACGGACATCTACAAGGCGATCGCGCGATGCGTCATGGCGCGATGCGCGGAGCGTGCATCCGTGGCTCTGAATGGCGACGAGCCTTTGCTCGACCGCCTCGATCGGCTGGTCGAGCACGCGCTTTTCGACATGATGCGCGAGATCGAGGAGTCGCCGCACGGCCTCGAACTCATTGACATGAAGAACAATCTCGCCGGCGAGGTCATCGAAGAGTGGCGCGAGAAAATTGATGGTGTGCTTGAACAGGCCATCGAAGCGGAGACGAGGGCGACCGGCGTCGATCTCGCCTCACGCGGGTTTTCGGCACGCACGCTCGCGCAGACCTTTTTCGATGCGCTGGAGGGCATGAAGCCGCGGCTCAGCGATCCCACTCATCATCTCGAGGCTGCGAAGCGGGCTGCGCGGATGCTCGTCGCCGCGATCCGTCCGTAGCGTGGTGCTTGGCGACGGCCGGCCGCTTCCGCGTCGCCAGGAAATCGCGGACGCGCGCGCCGGTCTTCTTCTTCGGCTTCGCGGAGAGGCCCGGCGCCAGTTCTCCTGAAATGTCGAGCGTGCCTGTCTTGCCGACCGCCTCGAAGTTCTCCGTCAGCCAGTCCTCGGCTGCTGATCGCCCGAGATCGCGCAGATATTCCAGGAACGCCCATTCGGCATTGACCTTGGACGAGGCGGAAAGATCCTTGAAGGCCTCGTCTGCGTCGATCCGGTGCATCCTGATATGCCGGTAGTGGTCGCGGTCGATGCGACCGCTGTCGATCAGTTCGTTGACGAAGGCGATGGCGCGGAATTCACGCAGCATGGCGGCGTTGAAGGTGATTTCGTCGATACGGTTCTGGATTTCGCGCGCCGAGCGCGGGGCGCCTTCGCGCTCGACCGGATTGATCTGGACCAGCAGGACGTCTTCCGTCGGCGTCGCGTAGAAGAACGGGTAGAGCGCCGGATTGCCGCCATAGCCGCCATCCCAGTAGGGCGTACCCTCGATTTCGACGGCCTGGAATATCTGCGGCAGGCAGGCCGACGCCATGATCACGTCGAGTGAGAGTTCAGCCGTCTCAAAGACCCGCAATTGTCCGGTCTCGACGTTGGTCGCCGAGACGAAGAGCTTCGGGCCGGCGGATTTGCGCACGAGGTCGAAATCGATCTCGCTGCGGACCACATCGCGCAGCGGGTTGTGGTTGAACGGATTGGCGCTGTAGGGCGAGAAGACGCGCGAAAACGTGTCGAACCACATATAGCCGGGCGTGTTCTCGACCGACCAGTTGCCCCACAACACATCCCACGGCATGCGACGAACCGGGCTAAAACGACCGGTCCGGCCGACCGCGCGCCAGAAATCATGAAGCTTCCGGCGGGCGCCGTCGGCTCCGCCTTCCGCCCAGCCATGTGCGAGCGCGACCGCATTCATGGCTCCCGCGCTGGTCCCGGAAATGGCGGAAAAATCCAGCCGGCCATCCTCGAGCAGGCGGTCGAGCACACCCCAGGTGAACGCGCCGTGCGAACCGCCGCCCTGAAGCGCGATGTTGATGGGCTTGCCGGTCATGATCGTCTACTGGGCGGTCCAGCCGCCATCGACCGACAGGGTGGTGCCGGTGACCTGCGCGGCATCGTTCGAGCAGAGGAAGGCGACGGATGCGCCGATCTCCTCGACCGTCGCGAATTGCTTCGATGGCTGCTTGGCGAGGATCACGTCGCGGATCGTGGCCTCGCGGTCGAGGCCCTCTTCCTTCATGCGATCCTCGATCTGCGTTTCGACCAGCGGTGTCAGCACGAAGCCGGGGCAGACCGCATTGCAGGTTATGCCCTGGCCCGCCAGTTCAAGGGCGATCGTCTTGGTGAGGCCGACGACGCCGTGCTTGGCGGCGACATAGGCCGATTTGTTGGGCGATGCGCGCAGCCCGTGCGCCGATGCGATGTTGACGATGCGGCCCCAGCCGGTTGCCTTCATGTGCGGGATCGCGGCGGCGGCCGTGTGAAACGCCGAAGAGAGGTTGATCGCGATGATCGCGTCCCACTTCTCGATCGGGAATGTCTCGACGGGCGCGACGTACTGGATGCCGGCATTGTTGACGAGGATGTCGACGCTGCCGAAGCGTGCGACAGTCTTTTCGATGAGATCGCGGCATTCCGCAGGTTTCGACATGTCCGCCTTGACGTAGACGGCCTCGACGCCATGCTTCGATGCGATATCGGCTGCGATCTGGTGATCGGCCGTGTCGTCGCCATAGGAATTCACGACGATGTTGCAGCCCTTGGCGGCGAGCGCCTCGGCTGTGGCGAGCCCGATGCCGGAGGTCGAGCCGGTCACGATTGCAGTCTTGCCTGTCAGCATGGTTTCGTCTTTCGCGATGGTTCTATGCGACTGTTACATATTGCGCTGCAGCATGAATTCCAACCGTGATGGTGGTTTTACGGTAGTTGCGTCTTCGTCATGCCCGATTTGCCGGATTGTGCTAGATACCTCCGACACCCTAAATACGTGCGATGAACGATATGAATTTGAGCATCATGCAGCCCTTCCTCGACCGTCCGCTGGATCGCAAGCAAACCGTCGGTGTTCTGGTCGGCGACGTGCTGGTCGGTGGCGGAGCGCCGGTGGTCGTCCAGTCGATGACGAACACCGACACGGCCGACATAGACGGCACCGTGGCGCAGGTCGCCGCGCTTCATCGCGCCGGGTCCGAAATCGTGCGCATCACGGTCGATCGCGACGAGAGCGCCGCCGCCGTCCCGCGCATCCGCGACAGGCTGGCGCGGCTGGGCGTGAACGTGCCCCTGGTGGGCGACTTCCATTATATCGGCCACAAGCTTCTGGCGGACCACCCCGATTGCGCCGAAGCGCTCGCGAAGTATCGCATCAATCCCGGCAATGTCGGTTTCAAGGAAAAGAAGGACCGGCAGTTCGGCGCGATCGTCGAGACCGCGATCCGGCACGACAAGCCGGTGCGCATCGGCGTCAACTGGGGATCGCTCGACCAGGAATTGCTGACGCGGTTGATGGACCAGAACCAGAAGGCCGGTTCTCCCATGACGGCGGTGGAGGTGATGCGCGAAGCGATCGTGCAGTCCGCGCTGATCTCGGCAGAACTCGCGGAAGAGATCGGCCTGCCGCGCGAGAAGATCATCCTGTCGGCCAAGGTCAGCCAGGTGCAGGACCTGATCGCCGTCTATGTCGAACTGTCCAAGCGATCGAACCACGCGCTTCATCTCGGCCTTACCGAGGCAGGCATGGGCACGAAGGGCGTCGTGGCGTCGTCTGCCGCGATGGGCATCCTGCTTCAGCAAGGCATCGGCGACACGATCCGCATCTCGCTGACGCCCGAGCCCGGCGGCGACCGGACCCGCGAGGTGCAGGTGGCGCAGGAACTGCTCCAGACGATGGGTTTCCGCCAGTTCGTGCCGATCGTGGCGGCGTGTCCGGGCTGCGGGCGCACGACATCGACGGTGTTCCAGGAACTGGCCGCGACCATTCAGGACGATCTGCGCCGCAACATGCCTGTCTGGCGCGAGAAATATCCGGGCGTTGAAGCTCTCAAGGTTGCGGTGATGGGCTGTATCGTCAACGGACCGGGCGAATCCAAGCATGCCGATATTGGCATTTCGCTGCCGGGCACAGGCGAGACGCCATCCGCGCCCATCTTCATCGACGGGCAGAAGGCCGCGACCCTGCGCGGGCCGAACATCGCGGACGATTTCCAGAAGATGGTCGCCGACTATATCGAGCAGCGGTTCGGAACCGGTGGCCGGCAAGCGGCGGAATAGGATCAGGCTCGCCGTCGCATTCGCGGTCGCTATTTCCGCGAGCGTTTCTCAAACTGCGTTCGCCGATCCGCCCGGGCCGCCCTATCTTGGCCGCGTCTGCGGTCTGATCGCGGCTCATGCCGACCAGAACGATCTGCCGCGCGCTTTCCTCGCGCGCCTGATCTGGAAGGAGAGCCGCTTCGACCCCAATGCGGTGAGCCCCAAGGGTGCGGAGGGCGTGGCGCAGTTCATGCCCGGCACGGCACGCATGCGCGGCCTCGAGGATGCGTTCGACATCGAGCAGGCCATTCCGGCGGCTGCGACCTATCTCGCGGAGCTTTCGACCAAGTTCGGGAATTTCGGCCTTGCGGCGGCTGCCTACAATTCCGGGGAGGGCAGGGTGTCGCGCTGGCTCGCGAGCGGCGGCTTCCTGCCGCTGGAAACCGAGAATTACGTGCTCGACATCATGGGTGCGCCCGCCGACACGTTCGCGGGCGTTCGGGGAGAGGTGGAAGCGCCTCCGTTGCACGAGACAAAATCGTTCAGCCGCGCGTGCCTCGACCTGCCCACCGCAAGGTTCCAGACCGTCGCCATGTCCACCGTGCCGGTTCTGCCCTGGGGCATCCAGGTCGCAGGCAGCTTCAACCGTGCGGCCGCGATACGGCAATGGCAGACGGTGAAGGGCCGAAACCCGAAGCTGTTCGCAAATGTGGAGCCGGTAATCAGCCGTGTGCGCTCGCCGATCGGCCGGCGCGGCATCTATGCGGTTCGGGTCGGCGCCGAAACACGTGGCGAGGCCGACGCGCTGTGCGTCGGGCTCAGGCGCGCCGGCGGCGCGTGCATCGTCACGCGCAATCGCTGATCAGGCGCTGAGCGCCACATTGTCCTCGCCGATCCAGGCGTTGATCTTGGCCGCGAGCTTGTTGGGGGAGACGGGCTTCGACAGATAATCGTCCATGCCCGATTCCATGCATTTCTCGCGATCGCCCTTCAACGCATGTGCGGTGACGCCGATGATCGGCGTGCGGGTGCCGATCCCCTGTTCGGCGTCGCGGATCGCGGCGGTCGCCTCGAAGCCGTTCATCTCGGGCATGGACACGTCCATCAGGATGAGGCGCGGCTTCAGCGTGCGGTGCATCTCGACGGCGGTGCGCCCGTTCGAGGCGATGCGATAATGAAGTCCCAACCCGTCGAGAATCTGGCTGAAGACGAGCTGGTTCACCTCGTTGTCTTCGGCCACGAGAATATCGAGCTGGCGCGGCTTGTTCGCGCGCTGGGGTGAATGGGCCGGGCGCGTCGCTTCGGTGACGATCTTGGCAGCGGGGCGTGGCGTTTCCGGCCCCGCGGGCCGCTCCTTGCGGGGTGCCGCACGCGCCACCTGCATGATCGTGACGAGGGTCTCCAGCAGCGCTGATGAGCGCGCCGGCTTGTTAAGATGCGCCGAAATGCCCGATTCCATTGTCAACTGGCCGGTTACCGCCTGGTCCACTGAGGTGAGCAGCAGAACCGGGATGTTCCAGGTCGCGGGGTTCGCGGCGATGCGGCGCGCGACTTCGACGCCGTTGATGCCCGGCATCTGGTAGTCGAGAATGATGCAATCGACGGTCGCGCCAAGCTGGACGGCACGGTCCAGGAAGGCGAGGCCGACTTCGCCATTTTCGGCTGCCGCGCAATCGAAGTTCCAGCTACGAAGCTGTTCGAGCAGGATGTCGCGGTTAATGCGGTTGTCGTCGATGACGAGAACGCGCGCGCCGGAGACGTCGAAGGGCACCGGTTTCGCAGGCTCGACATCTTCGTAGATCGTCAGCGGTATCGTGAACCAGAAGGTCGAGCCACGCCCGTACTCGCTTTGGACACCCATCTCGCCGCCCATCAGATAGACAAGGCGCGAGGCGATGGCGAGGCCGAGGCCGGTGCCTTCATGGCGTCTTGTGGACGATGAATCGACCTGGCTGAATTTTTCGAAAACCTTTTCCAGCATCTTGTCGGGGATGCCGATGCCGGAATCTTCCACGCGAATGGTGATGTGAGCGGTGCTGTTCTCGACGTGCCCGCTGACATCGACCAGGACGTGACCTTTTTCGGTGAACTTGACGCCGTTTCCGACGAGATTGGTGGCGATCTGGCGAATGCGCCCGACATCGCCGACGACGCAGGCCGGAAGCTCCGGATCGACGCGGACGATGAGCTCAAGGTCCTTCTCCGCGACGCGGGTGGAAACCAGTGTCGCCACGTCCTCGATGGCCTCGCCAAGCCTGAAGGGCGCCGGATCAAGGCTTAACTGTCCGGCGTCGATCTTGGAGAAGTCGAGAATGTCGTTGATGATCGTGAGGAGCGCGTTGCCCGATTTCAGGATGACATCGGCGAAGGTTCTCTGGCGCGTGTCGAGGTCGGTGCGGATGAGAAGTTCGGCCATGCCCAGCACGCCGTTCATGGGCGTTCGGATTTCGTGGCTCATGTTCGCGAGGAACTCGGACTTCGCCCGGTCGGCCGATTCAGCCTTCACGCGGGCAGCCTCGATGGACGCGTTGGCCGAATGCAGATCGTCATGGGCGCGTGAGATGTTCCGCATCATCGGCACGAAGACCCACAGCGTGGTGGCGACACCGACGAGGAAAATTGACGCGGCGACCGCGATCAGGATTTTCTGAAGCGAATTGTAACCCTCGATCATGTCGCTGCGCAGTTCGACGACCGTCGCGTCGAGATTCGGCCGCACGCGCTCACTTGCGAGGGTTTGGAGGCCGCGGAACACGCGTTGCGCCACCGGGGAGGCGTAGTCGCTCATGATGTCGAGCCGATTGGCGAGCGTGATGACTTCCTGCACGTCGCGCTTGAGCGAGAAGTTGCCGCCGTCACCTTCCCACAGGCGCATCAGCGTATCCGGAACCTTGCGGTCGTTGATGCCGGCGAGGATCGACGTGATATCGCCCGATATGGCCGTTCGCGTCGTCTGTGCATTTTCGTCGATCGTGATGCGCTGGCTCTCGCCCATCTGGAAGTCGCCGTCCGCAGCCAGGCCGAAAGCGCGGTAGGCGCGGTCGAGCCGGTCTATGGCCGCGTGCAGGTTGGATCGCGTCTCATCCATCGCGGCATCGGCATTGAAGGTGGGCTGTTGCGTGACGGGCCCTTTCGGCATGGCAAACTGGCCGACCTCGATTTCGAGCTGGGCGCGTGCGGCCCGTTCGTCGCCGAGTTCGCCGCGCAGGCTCGTCTGGTCCAGCATGAGCGCAAAGTAGATGACGTCGGCGGTCGCCTCGCTCATGGCGCTCAGGACTGCCCCGAACTCGACGTTGGTTCGGGCCATCTTGGCCTGCCAATGGATAACGCCGGCACCAAGCGCCACAGCCAGCAAGAAGCCGGTCATGATGAAAATAAGACGACCGCGCATATACGCGCGCGTTACAGCAAACGACATCGGCCCCAGACACCCTTACGCACCACACGTCGCTAAAGATTGAGCAATCCGATTAAGTTGCTCTTAATCCGGGCAGTTCGATTTCGAATGATTTGCGTGTCGGACGTCAGAAAGAGCGGGTGGCAACGAAGCGCGAGGCTTCGCGCAGGATGTCGGCGCGCGCGCCGAAGGGGGTGAGCAGGTCGCTTGCCTGATCGACCAGGCCTGCGAGCTGACGGCGCGTCCAGTCGATGCCGTGCAGGCCGACGAGCGTCGCCTTGCCCGCCGCCGCATCCTTGCCCGCGCCTTTGCCGAGCGCCTGCGTGTCGGAGGTTGCGTCGAGCAGGTCGTCGGCAAGCTGGAATGCCAGGCCGATCGCGGAGCCGAACTCCGCGAGCGTCTCGCGCTGGGCGGGAGTAGCGCCGCCAACGATCGCACCCGCCTCGCATGCGAATCGGATCAGCGCGCCGGTCTTCATCGCCTGAAGCGTGACGATACCGGTTTCGTCGGGCTTTTCCCGTTCGGCCAGAAGATCGAGCGCCTGACCGCCGGCCATGCCGCCCATGCCCGCCGCGCGGGCCAGCCGAAGGATGAGCGCAGTCTTGCGGTCTGCGGCCAGATCGGTCGCATCGTCCGCAATGATGTCGAAGGCGTAGGTGAGGAGGCTGTCGCCGGCGAGGATTGCGGTTGCCTCGTCGAAGGCGCGGTGAACCGTGGGTTGCCCGCGGCGGAGATCGTCGTCATCCATGGCCGGCAGATCGTCGTGGATGAGCGAATAACAATGGATGCATTCGAGGGCAGCCGCCACCCGCATGGCCGCCTCTCCATCCGCCTCGAAGAGTGCAGCGCTCTCCAGCACGAGAAACGGACGGAGGCGCTTGCCGCCGTTGAGCACGCCATGCCGGATTGCGGCGAGCAGTCCCTCTGGCCTGGCGATTTCACCATCCTGCAATGCGGGTCGCAGGAGCGCGTCCAGCGTGCGTTCGACGCTTGCGGCGCGCCCGGCCAGGATTGCTTCGAATATCTGGGTATCGGCGTGTTCCATGGTTGCGGAGCGATGCCGACAAAAGCGCTCGCGGTCAAGACGCCTCTCAGCGTTGCGCTTCGACTGGGTCGACTGTATGCCGGAAAGATGGAAAGAGGGGCCGAAAGGTGGATCAGCCAACCGTCGAGATCGAGCCGGACATGAGGCGCCGCGGGCGGAGCAAAGCGCGTCGGCGCTCATTCGTCTGGTTGCGGCGCATCGCGCTGGTCGTCGTGATCGCCGGGCTCATGCCTATCGCCGTCACACTTCTCTACATGCCATCCGCCATCCACCCGATCTCGACGCTGATGATGAAGGACCTCGCGACCTTCTCGGGGTACGACCGCCGCTGGACACCCATCGACCAGATCGGCGATCGGCTCAAACATTCCGTGGTCATGTCCGAAGATGGACAGTTCTGTTCCCACAGGGGCATCGATCTCGGCGAGTTCCGTGCATTGTTCGACGATTTCCTGGCAGGCGAGGCGACTCGCGGCGGTTCGACGATCACGATGCAGACCGTCAAGAACCTCTATCTCTGGCACGGCCGTTCCTACATCCGCAAGGCGATCGAACTGCCCTATGCGGTCTATCTCGACCTCGTCATGCCCAAGCGGCGGATCATGGAAATCTACCTGAACATCGCCGAATGGGGCCCGGGCATCTATGGCGCGGAGGCCGCCGCCCAGCATCATTTCGGCAAGTCGTCGCGCGATCTGACCGCGCGGCAGGCGGCACTTCTCGCTGTGACCCTGCCCAGTCCGCTGACACGCACGCCGGCGTCTCCAGGGCCGGGGCTCAACCGGCTCGCGGCCACGATCGAGCGCCGCGCGAACCATGCCGGCGATTATGTACGGTGCCTGCGGTAGGCTTTGCCGCATCAGGCGGAAAAATTTCCGTACCGGTGCTGGTCAAAAGCGGCTCCTGCGTGTATAGGCACGCGACTTTCTTTGATTTCGGCCGCCATGCGAGGCCCTTTCGCGAGGGCGCAGCGGCTGTTGAGTAACACCGGAGCATGATCAATGGCTGTACCTAAACGAAAGACCTCGCCGTCCAAGCGCGGCATGCGCCGCTCGGCCGACGCGCTCAAGGCCCCGACCTATGTCGAGGACAAGAATTCCGGCGAACTGCGCCGTCCGCACCACATCGACCTGAAGACCGGCATGTATCGCGGTCGCCAGGTTCTGGAGCCCAAGGAAGGCTGAGCTACCGCTCGCTTTTCTGCACGTTAAGGCCGGCCTCGCGCCGGTCTTTTTGCGTTTTCGGGCGTTGCGACGCGCGCGTGATCGCATGCTGCTTGACCGTGTGCGGATCTCCTGCGCTACAAGACTGACCAGTCGCGACGGAGCTTGCGCATGTTCGCCCACATCCCGCTGATGATCGTCCCGTTCATCCTCTACAATCTCGGCCTTGCCGGCGTGTTCGGTGGCGATGGCGCGCCGTGGGCGCAGCAGCTTTTCTCCGTACCCATGATGTCGGGCGGCGTGTTCACGATGACGGTCGCGGACCTGATGATCCTGATCGCGCTTTTGCTGTCGTTCTTCGAGATTCTCAAGTCGACCCGCACGTCCAACGCGTCTGTGGTCGATCATCTGCTGTCGACATTCGTCTTCGTCGCGTTTCTGGTCGAATTCCTGCTCGTGCGCGGGGCTGCGACGTCGCTGTTCTTCACCCTGATGATCATCACGTTCGTCGACGTGCTGGCAGGCTTCACCGTGTCGCTGCGCGCGTCGTCCCGCGATGTGAACTTCCGTTGATGGAGGCATCGTCTCCCGCCGCATTGCCGCGGGAGACGATGAGGACTGTCAGCCGCCGTCGCCGGTGAAGCCGGCCGCTTCGATGCCGGCAATGGCGCAAGCCTCGTCATTGTCCGAGGTGTCGCCGGAGATGCCGACGGCGCCAATGATCTCGCCCCCTGCATTGCGAACGAGCACGCCACCCGGCACGGGAATTATCTTGCCGCCCGACGCAGCCATAAGCGCGTTGACGAAATGCGGGCGGTCCTGCGCGGCCGCGTTCAGCGAGCGTGAGCCCGTCCCGACGGCAAGCGCGCCGTAAGCTTTGCCCGACGCGATATCCAGCCGCATGAAGGGGTTGCCGTCCTGCCGCTGGCAGGCGATGAGATGTCCGCCTGCATCGAGCACAGCGACGCCGAGCGGCTTCATGCCCTCTGCGGCCGCTTTCGCCAGCGCCTGCGTGATGATGGTGTTGGCCTTGGAAAGCGTGAGTTCCGCCATGCGAGTTCTCCTTCTTGGGTAAGCGGCGGCAACCTATTGCCTCACGCATCGCAATGTAAGGGCTCTCGGCAACTCAATGGCCTGGCATCACCGCGAAGACGGGGAGCGAGCGCGGTGCGCGCTCGTCCGATAAGGCTGTCGCAGTAAGGGAGATCGGCTTCAGTCGTTGCCCATCTTGTCCAGTTTGCGCTGCATCGCGGCGATCTGTTCCTTGAGTTCCTGCAGATCGTCGGACCTTTCCGCTGGCGCGTCAGGGGTGGCCGTCTCGTCATCGCTCGTCTGAGCGGATGGCGGCGGAAAGGGCGTGAACATGCGCATGGCGTTCTGGAACAGCTCGACGTTGCGCTTGGTCTGCTCTTCGATCGCCTTGATGGGCGTGGTGATCTTCATCATGTCCATCGGCGACTTGCCGATGGCATTCTTCATCTGATCACGAAAACGCTCCTGCTCCTTGGCAAAAGCGACCATCGATTGTTCCAGGAAGCTCGGCACGACCATCTGCATCTGATCGCCGTAAAACGAGATCAACTGACGCAGGAACGGAATGGGCAGCATGTTCTGCCCGTCCTTGTTCTCCAGTTCGAAAATGATCTGGGTCAGCACCGGATGCGTGATGTCGTTGCCGGTCTTGGCGTCCTGGACGGTGAATTCCTCGCCCTTCTTCACCATTTCCGCCAAGTCTTCCAGCGTCACATAGGTGCTGGTACCCGTATTGTAGAGGCGGCGGTTCGCATATTTCTTGATAACCACCGGATCGTCTTTTGCGGGCATTCATGACCTCCCGGAATGCAGCGTAATCAGACGTGAACCGATGCCACACTTTTGTCACCGGATCGTCAGGATATGCGCAAACGGTTGGCAATTGAAAGCGCTTTGTGCAGTGCGGAAAGGCTTTTGCTCGCGCCGCGCCATCGAAATTCCATGTCATTTGTCTTGATGTGTTCCGCCCCAGGACCGGCGGAATCGCTGCCTTCTGCGCGCTATGGCGCAGCGTTGCGGCGATCCACATTGTTTTTGCACTGCAGCGTTCACATTTGACTTGGGACCCCGATCGGGCAAAAACAGCGCTAAAGACAATTCCAATAAACGAGGAAACCATCATGACCTCAATCGTCGTTGCCAGTGCTGCCCGCACGCCGGTCGGTTCGTTCAACGGAGCCTTCGCGGATACGCCCGCGCATGTGCTCGGCTCCATCGCCATCAAGGAGGCGCTGTTGCGCGCCGGCGTGGACGGCAAGGACGTGGACGAGGTGATCATGGGCCAGGTCCTGACGGCCGCCCAGGGCCAGAACCCGGCACGCCAGGCCGCCATGGCGGCGGGGATTCCGCAGGAGACGACCGCCTGGGGGCTCAACCAGATCTGTGGTTCGGGCCTGCGCGCGATCGCGATCGGCATGCAGCAGATCGCGACGGGCGATGCGAAGGTCATCGTGGCCGGCGGACAGGAATCGATGTCGATGGCGGCGCACGCCCAGCATCTGCGCTCCGGCGTGAAGATGGGCGATCTCAAGCTGATCGATACGATGATCAAGGACGGATTGTGGGACGCCTTCCATGGCTACCACATGGGAAATACCGCGGAGAACGTCGCTCGCCAGTGGCAGCTTTCGCGCGAGGATCAGGACAATTTCGCGGTCGCTTCGCAAAACAAGGCGGAGGCCGCGCAAAAGGCCGGCCGCTTCAAGGATGAGATCGTTCCCGTCACGCTGAAGACCCGCAAGGGCGAGACCGTCGTCGACCAGGACGAGTATATCCGCCACGGCGCGACCATCGAGGCGATGCAGAAGCTGAAGCCCGCCTTCGACAAGGATGGCACGGTCACCGCCGCGAGCGCGTCGGGCATCAATGACGGCGCGGCTGCCGTCGTGCTCATGACCGAGGAAGACGCCGTGCGCCGCGGCATCACGCCGCTGGTGCGCATCGTCTCGTGGGCAACCGCAGGCGTCGATCCCCAGATCATGGGAACCGGCCCGATCCCGGCCTCTCGCAAGGCCCTCGAAAAGGCCGGCTGGTCGGTCGGCGATCTCGATCTGGTCGAAGCGAACGAAGCCTTCGCGGCGCAGGCCTGTGCGGTCAACAAGGAAATGGGCTGGAACCCGGACATCGTGAACGTGAATGGCGGCGCGATCGCCATCGGCCATCCGATCGGCGCATCCGGCGCCCGCGTCTTCAATACGCTGGTCTATGAGATGAAGCGTCGCGGCTCGAAGAAGGGCCTGGCCACGCTGTGCATCGGCGGCGGCATGGGCGTCGCGATGTGTGTCGAGGCGATGTGATCACGAGAAATCATTGAAATTAGCCGGGCAGGGGAGAGGGGTGCGAAGGCAAGGGACAAAGAGCCCGATAAACCTTCGCAACTCCCCGTCCGGAATAGCGCTAAGGGAGGACTTCCATGAGCAGAGTTGCAATCGTCACGGGTGGTACGCGCGGCATCGGGGCAGCCATTTCGGTCGGGTTGAAAAACGCCGGCTATGCGGTAGCGGCGAACTATGCCGGCAATGACGAAGCCGCGCTGAAGTTCAACCAGGAGACCGGCATCCCGGTCTACCGGTGGTCGGTAGCAGACTACGACGCCTGCGTCACAGGTCTCGCTCAGGTCGAGGCCGATCTCGGGCCGATCGACATCGTCGTCAACAATGCCGGCATCACGCGCGACGCGATGTTTCACAAGATGACGCCGCAGCAGTGGCGCGAGGTCGTCGACACCAATCTCAACGGCGTCTTCAACATGACGCATCCGCTGTGGTCGGGTATGCGCGACCGCAAATTCGGCCGTGTCATCACGATTTCCTCGATCAATGGTCAGAAGGGGCAGGCGGGACAAGCCAACTACTCCGCCGCCAAGGCGGGCGATCTCGGCCTGACCAAGGCGCTGGCGCAGGAAGGCGCGCGGGCCGGCATCACGGTCAACGCGATCTGCCCCGGCTACATCGCAACCGAGATGGTCAAGGCGATCGACGAGAAGGTGCTTAACGAGCGCATCATCCCGCAGATCCCGGTCGGCAGGCTTGGCGAGCCGGAAGAAATCGCGCGCTGCGTGGTCTTCCTGGCTTCGGACGAGGCGGGGTTCATCACCGGTTCGACCATTTCGGCGAATGGCGGGCAGTTCTTCGTTTAGTTTCCATGAAAACGGCGCGTCCGGAGGCGCCGTTTTCGCGTTGGATGATGGCAGGCCTATTCCGCGGGGATAGCCGTATTGTCGATCGTGGGTGCCCGTTCTTCGAAGAGGGCCAGATGGGCCATCCCCGCAAGAGCGGCACCCACAAGCGGGGCGACCCAGAACAGCCAGAGTTGCTGCAGAGCCCAGCCGCCGACAAAGAGAGCCGGGCCAGTCGAGCGCGCCGGGTTCACCGACGTGTTCGTCACCGGGATCGAGATCAGGTGAATGAGGGTCAGCGCCAATCCGATCGCGATCGGTGCGAAACCCGGGGGCACGCTCTTGCCCGTCGCGCCGAGGATGATCATCAGGAACATGAAGGTGAGCAGCACTTCGGCGACGAGAGCCGCTGTCAGCGAATAGCCGCCGGGCGAGTGCTCGCCATAGCCGTTGGACGCGAATCCGTCCGCCAGTGAGAAACCCGCCTTTCCGCTGGCGATCAGGTAGAGCGCGCCGGACGCGATCACCGCGCCGAGCACCTGCGCGGCGATGTAGGGCAGGACATCCTTCGCAGGGAACCGCCCCGCGAAGAGCAGGCCGACCGAAACGGCCGGATTGAAATGGCCGCCGGAAATGCCGCCGACCGCATAAGCCATGGTCAGCACCGTCAGGCCGAACGCCAGCGAAACGCCGAGAAGGCCGATGCCGACCTCCGGGAAGGAGGCGGCGAGAACCGCGCTGCCGCACCCGCCGAAAACGAGCCAGAACGTACCCAGACACTCTGCGAAGAGACGCTTTGTCATGTGGACCCCTCCATTAGACTAACGTTACGTAAGGAGGCACGGATAACGAAAGAATGCAACTATGGCGCGAATAGACAAGACTTGTTCAATTGCGACATTCGCCGATGGCGATGCGGACGTGGCGATAGGGACGGTGGAAGCAGCAGCCTTTCGGGAGGTGACCCCCGCTGTCTGTGATCCAAATCGGGACGTATGGGTTAACGGTTATCTGCATGTGCTGTTCGCAAGCAGTGGAAAGCCTGTGGAGTTATTGTGGACAAGCTGTGTGCAACACAAGATGTTGTGGTGAACAAAGCGGGAAACTTCCGAAGGCAGTGATTCGTCGCTGATTCGTTCCGGCTTTGGGCCGATCCTTAACGGCAAAGCAGCTCAAAACGGCCAGACGTTAACGAGCTATGAAAAATTCCATAATGAAATCTTACGCTTGGCCGCAGGTTGTGGGTGCGCTGCCGCCAGCGTGAAAGGCGCTGCTTAAAAGTGTTAACGCGCATCGGCAAATCCACCCGAGATGTGTTTCATTCGATTCAGCATGTGGTGAAATGCCAGGACGAAAATCAACATCTTGTGGTGATCAAATCGGGAACATCACCGAGTCAGTGATTCGTCGCTGATTCGTTCCAGACTCGTTCCGTTTGTTAATCGTGGTCGGTTTTCACTGGTGCTGAGCGAACCGCCACCTATCTTCAACGGCAAACGCCACCTTTCGCTTCACCGGGACGGCGTGCTAACCGAAACATCCGCCGCGCACGCGCGCAAACAGGGCACGATTTCCCACGATGAACATCCAGACCAGAAACGACGGACCGCTCGTCCTATCAGGCCGGGATGTGACTGCCGTGCTCGGGCCGACCAACACAGGCAAGACGCATCTCGCGATCGAGCGCCTCGTCGCCCATGAGAGCGGCGTCATCGGTCTGCCGCTGCGGCTTCTGGCGCGCGAGGTCTATGCGCGTGTCTGCGAGAAGGTGGGCGCGTCGAAGGTTGCCCTGATCACCGGCGAGGAAAAGATCGTGCCGCCCGGTGCGCGCTACTCGGTCTGTACGGTCGAGGCGATGCCACGCGAGACCGATGCCGCCTTCGTCGCCATCGACGAGGTGCAGCTTGCCGCCGATCTGGAGCGCGGCCACATCTTCACCGACCGCATCCTGCATCTGCGCGGGCGGCAGGAAACGCTGCTGCTCGGTGCCGGCACGATGCGCGGCATCCTGGAAAAGCTCCTGCGCGGCATTTCCGTGGTCACGCGTCCGCGCATGTCGCACCTCGCCTATGCGGGATCGAAAAAGCTGACGCGCCTGCCGAGGCGTTCCGCCATCGTCGCCTTCTCGGCCGACGAGGTTTACGGCATCGCCGAACTCATTCGCCGCCAGCGCGGCGGCGCGGCCGTCGTGCTCGGCGCACTTTCTCCCCGGACGCGCAATGCGCAGGTCGAGCTCTATCAATCGGGCGACGTCGATTTCCTCGTCGCGACCGACGCCATCGGCATGGGCCTCAATCTCGATGTCGACCATGTGGCGTTTGCCCAGAACCGGAAGTTCGACGGTTATCAGTATCGCGATCTGTCCGCCGCCGAACTGGGCCAGATCGCGGGCCGCGCCGGCCGCCATCTGCGTGACGGGACATTCGGCGTCACCGGTCAGGTCGATCCGCTCTCGGACGAGCTGATAGACCGCATCGAAGCCCACAATTTCGATTCCATGAAAGTGCTGCAGTGGCGAACCGCCAGGCTGGACTGTTCAAGCCTCGATGCCCTGAAGCGATCCATCGACACGATCCCGCCCGTGGAAGGCCTGACCCGCGCTTTGCCGGCGGTCGATGCGCGGGCGCTGGAGCAGCTTTCCAAGGATCCGCAGATCGTCGCGCTGGCCACGGCGCCCAAGCGGGTCGAGATGTTGTGGGAGGCCTGCGCGCTTCCGGACTATCGACGCATAGCGCCGGCGCAGCATGCCGATATCATCGGATCGATCTATCTCGACCTGGCCCGCAAGGGCCATGTCGATGAAAACTACATGGCCGAGCAGGTTCGCCGCGCCGATGTGACGGATGGCGACATCGACACCTTGTCGCAGAGAATCGCACAGATCCGCACCTGGACCTTCGTGTCCCACCGACCCGGATGGCTTGCCGATCCGGCACACTGGCAGGAAAAAACGCGTGAGATAGAGGACAGACTGTCCGATGCGCTCCACGAACGATTGACGAAACGCTTCGTAGACCGCAGGACTTCCGTGCTCATGAGGCGCCTGAGAGAAAACGCAATGCTGGAAGCTGAAATAAACCCGTCCGGAGACGTCGTCGTCGAGGGACACCATGTGGGAGCACTGCAGGGCTTCCGCTTTACCGCCGATCCATCGGCGGGCGGCGAGGATGCCAAGGCGGTTAAGGCTGCCGCGCAGAAGGCGCTTGCGCAGGAATTCGAGACGCGTGCCGACAAGTTCGCCGTGGCGGCCAATGGCGATTTCGCGCTCGCCTCCGACGGGCTGCTGCGCTGGATCGGCTCGCCCGTCGCGACGCTGACTGCCGGCGAGGACGATCTGTCGCCGCGCGTCATTCTTCTGGCAGACGAGCAACTGACCGGTCCTGCGCGCGACAAGGTCGCGGCGCGTGCCGAGCGCTTCGTTCACTACCAGATTGAGACACTGTTGAAGCCGCTCTTCGATCTGAAGAATGCGGACCAGCTCACCGGCATCGCGCGCGGCATCGCATTCCGGCTGGTCGAGAATTTCGGCATCCTCAATCGCCGCGACGTGGCAGACGACGTCAAAGCATTGGACCAGGATGCCCGTGGGGCGTTGCGTCGTCTCGGCGTCCGCTTCGGTGCGTTTCACATTTTCGTGCCGGCGCTTCTCAAGCCGGGTCCGGCCGGTCTCGTGACGCTGCTCTGGGCGCTGCGCAACGACGGCAAGGACAAACCGGGCTTCGGCGACGTGGTCAACGGACTGGCTTCCGGCCGCACGTCGCTTGTTGTCGATACATCGTTCGAGCCGACCTTCTATGGCCTGGCGGGTTATCGCTCGCTTGGGCGTCGCGCGGTGCGCGTCGATATTCTGGAGCGCCTTGCCGATCTTATTCGCCCGGCCCTGTCGTGGCGTGCGGGTACGGGCAAACGCCCCGAAGGCGCGTTCGACGGCGCGGCGTTCATCGTGACGCCCGCGATGATGTCGATCCTCGGCGCGACCGCCGAAGACATGGAAGAAATCCTGAAGGGCCTGGGTTACCGCGCCGAACCGAAGTCGGCGGCGGATGTGCAGGCGAAGCTCGACGCGTTCGACGCGGCGGAACACGAGGCTGCCGCGGCCAAGGCCGCTTCCGCCGAGCAGGCAAAGGCGGCCGCCGCGCAAGCCGCAGCCGAACCGGCTGCGCCTGCTGCCGAGGATACGCGTGCAGTGGTAGCCGGGGACGCGCCGATCGAGGCCGAGGCGGGGACACCAGCCGAAGCCGAAACGGTGGCCGCCGAGGTCGAGACAGTCGTTGCAGAGGCTGCGGTGGCAGACGCGGGAACGACTGAAGAGGCTCCTGCAGAAATTTCGGAGACGGCTTCGTCAGAGGACGCTCGGGCCGACCGGTCTCATGAAGCGACCGCACAGGACGCGGAAGCTGCGCCCGTCGAGGACGCTTCGAGCGGGGAAGCAGACGCTGACACTGTGGTTGCTCAGCCGGCGCTGGAGACGGTCGAGGCAGCGGAGGCGGGTGCAGAGCCGGCCGAAGCGCCCAAGCCGATCCTGCTCTGGCGTCCTGCCCGTTTCGAAGGGCGTCGCAACCAGGGACAGCGCCATGCGCGTGGTCCCGCGCAAGGTCGTGGCCAGCGGCGCGATGGCGCGCCGTCGGAAGGCACCCAGGCGGCAGGCGGCCAGGGCGAGGCGCGGGAGCGTCCCGCAGGGCGCGAGCACTTCCGTGGCAAGCCGAAGGGCAAGCCGGGCGAGGGACGTCCGGATGGTCGTCAGGATGGACGCCGCCAGGATAGCCGTCGCAATGACGGCGCGGGCGGCGGACGCGACGACCGCTCGAAGCCGGGCTTCCGCGACAAGGGCAAGCCTGCCTTCGGCGGTGGTAAGCCGCGCGAGGAGCGTCCGGCCAAGATCGATCCGGATTCGCCCTTCGCCAAGCTCGCCGCATTGCGCGACCAGCTCAAGAAGTAGATGGCGTCGGCTGCCCGTCAGCGCATCGACAAATGGCTGTTCTTCGCGCGCGTGGTAAAATCGCGTTCGCTTGCAGCCAAGCTGGTGCAGGCGGGGCGTGTTCGTCTCAATCGCGAGAAGATCGATCAACCGGCCCACGCGGTGAAGATCGGAGATGTGCTGACCATCACGCTGGAACGCCGCGTGGTGATCTATCGCGTGGTGGATGGCGGTGCGCGACGTGGTCCAGCCGAAGAGGCGCGCACCCTCTACGACGATCTGACACCGCCACCGCCCTCAGGGGACGACATCTCGGCTGGTGCGCTCGTCCCGGTACGCGCGCCGGGCAGCGGCCGGCCCACCAAGCGCGACCGACGATTGACGGACGCGCTGCGCGACGAGGAATAGCCGTTGGAATTTGGTTCCCGCACAGGTGCTTTGCGCGCAATGGTCGCCCTTGCGCGGTTTCGCCAAAGGCGTTACCTCACCGCCGGATATCAGACTGACATGCCGGCTGGAGCCGCCCTATGACCTACCTCGTCACCGACAATTGCATCAAGTGCAAGTACATGGATTGCATCGAGGTCTGTCCGGTCGACTGCTTCTACGAAGGCGACAACATGCTCGTCATTCATCCGGACGAGTGCATCGATTGCGGTGTCTGCGAGCCGGAATGCCCTGCTGACGCGATCAAGCCGGATACCGAGCCGGGCCTCGACAAGTGGCTGCAGATCAACACCGAATATGCGTCCAAATGGCCGAACATCACGGCGAAGAAGGATGCTCCCGCCGACGCCAAGGACTTCGACGGCGTCGAGAACAAGTTCGAGAAGTACTTTTCCGCGGAGCCTGGCGACGGGGATTGATCGAACCTGCCGAGCATCGATCGCTACGATGCAAAAATTTCGGCGAATGAAAGCCGCTTTAGACGCTTGCTTTTTGCCGGCGGTGTTCGCGCGTGCGGCAAATTCTTGATTCTTGCCACTTTTTGTGCTAGACACAATCAACATGCCGATGACAGACGTCGATTTATGGCGCTAGCGCTCCAATCATTGAAAGGCTGATACGCATCAAGGACCAGGGCGATCTGGGCCGGGCCGTGGCTTTGCCGCGATGTCCGTGCCAGGGCTTCTCTCGGGATGCGCAGCTTTTTTTTTGTCATGTCCAGGCAGTTGGCGGGCCGGCTTGTCGGCCAACACGCAATCGCGGACCGCAATGGCCCGCGGCATAACAAGGAGTACAGGGCGTATGGCAACCCAGCAGAAGAAATCCGCGACGCGGCACGGCTTCAAGACCGGCGAATACATCGTCTATCCCGCGCATGGGGTCGGCCAGATCGCCGCGATCGAAGACCAGGAAGTCGCCGGGCATAAGCTGGAACTCTTCGTCATCGACTTTCAGAAGGACAAGATGCGCCTGAAGGTGCCGGTCGCGAAGGCCGCGTCCATCGGCATGCGCAAGCTGTCCGAGACCGACTATGTCGAACGCGCGCTCAAGGTCGTGCAGGGCCGCGCCCGCGTGAAGCGCACCATGTGGTCGCGTCGTGCTCAGGAATATGACGCGAAGATCAATTCGGGCGACCTGATCTCGATCGCGGAAGTCGTTCGCGACCTCTATCGCGCTGAGAACCAGCCTGAGCAGTCTTATTCCGAGCGCCAGCTCTATGAAGCGGCACTCGACCGTATGGCGCGCGAGATTGCCGCCGTGAACAAGATGTCGGACACCGAAGCGGTGCGTCTCATCGAGACCAACCTGAACAAGGGTCCGAAGCGCGGCGCCAAGGCCGACAACGAGGAAGCAGAGACGGAGCAGGAAGAGGCCGCGTAAGCGATCTTTCCCCAACGTCGAGACTATCGGAACCCGGTCCTTGTGGCCGGGTTCTTTTTGTTTCCCTGCCCAGAAACGGCCACGGGACAGGCGTGGAATCTGTGGGGCCGAGCTTGCGTCGATGGTAACGATCTTGAGATTTGCCACGCCGCCACGGAACTTTTGACGTCGATATTCGTCTTGCTTTGCAGGGGGTCTACGGCTGCAACTCCAAAGGAGTGGCAACTGAAAGCCTGGATGGGTGGCGTGAGATACTGACCAGACGCCGTCGCAAGATTGGGAGCGCAGGATGGACGACCCAGCAAAGCGAAGCATGATCCGCGAGGCGATGAAGGCCCCGTATCTCGAGCGTGGCGAGGAACACGACCTTGCCGTCCGCTGGAAAGAAAACCGCGACCAGCAGGCGCTGCACCAGATAACCGTGGCACATATGCGCCTCGTCATCTCGATGGCATCGAAATTCCGTCATTTCGGCCTGTCGATGAGCGATCTCATCCAGGAGGGCCATGTCGGCCTTCTCGAAGCGGCAGCGCGGTTCGAGCCGGAGCGCGAGGTCCGGTTCTCGACCTATGCGACATGGTGGATTCGGGCGTCGATGCAGGACTTCATTCTGCGCAACTGGTCGATCGTGCGTGGCGGCACCAGCTCGGCGCAAAAGGCGCTCTTCTTCAATCTCCGCAGGCTGCGCGCGCGCCTGTCACAGGGAACGAACGCGCTGTCGAGCGATGATCTCTACCGCGAGGTCTCGTCGACGCTGGGCGTGTCCATTGCCGATGTCGCGATGATGGATGCGAGGTTGTCTGGGCCCGATACCTCGCTCAATGCGCCCGTCTCGAGCGACAATGACGGCGGTTCGGACCGTATGGACTTTCTCGTCTCCGATCAGCCGCTTCCCGACGAGATCGTCACCAAGACGATCGACGACGAGCGGCGGACAAACTGGCTGCGAAAGGCGCTGGCCACGCTCAACGCGCGCGAATTGCAGATCATCAAGGAGCGCCGGCTGCAGGACGAGGGTGCGACGCTGGAGTCGCTCGGCAGCGCGCTGGGAATTTCCAAGGAACGCGTACGCCAGATCGAGGGCCGGGCGCTGGAGAAGCTGCGGGTCGCATTGGTCCAGATCGACGCGAATGTCATGCAAAGCGCCGCCTGACGACGCTTCTTTGCGCGAAACACCCCCTCCAACCGCCGTAGGCGGTGGAGGGGGTGTTTCGGTGAAAGCCTGAAATGCTTTAGCGATCGGTGATGATCTTGACCTTGGAGCCTGCCGAAACGGTCGCGCCGGCACCCATGGCGTTGATCAGGCGGAACATGTCGAGCTTGCGATCGACGCCCTGCATCTGAGCAGCGAGCGTCGCGACCGTCTGGCCGGGCTGAACCGTTACGATACGAATCCGCAACGGGCGCAAGGCCTCGCGTTCGGCGGGCGTCAGCGTGCGGAAGCTTCCGCCGACCTGGCTCGCGATCGCGTCGAGCTGGTTGCTTGCGGCAGGCGCTGCGGTCAACAGGCGATAGACCTGCCCTGACGAGCGGATGACGGTGACGTCGAACTGCCAGCCTTCGGCGCGCGCCTTTGCCGTCACGGCTTCGTTTCCGTTGATCGTCGTCTGGCGAATGGTCTGCTGGTCGAGACCGGCGACCCAGCCACTACGGACATAGTCCGACAGGCTCACCCGCTGGTCGATCTGCACCCCGTCGAAGCGCACGGCGATGTCGCCGGGCCCCGCCGCCGTCACTGCTGCCGCCGAATTGTCGATCACGAAGCCGTCCGGAACCGCGAAGGTGACGCCGAGCTTGGGATGCAGGAACACACGGCCCCTGATGTAGCCTTCGTCGGGCGTGTCGCCGAACAGCATGCCGTCGATGCCTGCGAGGAACGAGTCGCGATCCCGGTTGCCCGTACCCGGCGCGCCGAACTGGCGGGCATGGCGCAAGGCAAGTTCGATGCGCTGCGGCGCGGTTGGGTGGCTCGCGAGGAAATCGAGATTTTCATCGACGGCGCCCGTCACGCTGCGCGAGGTTCCGTAGGCAGCCATCGACTGCTGGAAACGCGCGGCTGCGAACGGGTCGAAGCCGGCGCGCGCGATCGCCTTGATGCCGATCGCGTCCGCTTCCAGTTCCTGGTTTCGCGAGAACTGAGCGAGCCTCAGCTTGCCGCGGACAAGCGCCACGCGGGCAGCCGGATCGCCGCCCAGAACGTCGTTCACCACCTGAGAAGCAAGAACCTCCTCGGCTTCCTTCTGCTGGCGCTGGATGCCGTGATTGGCGGTCACGTGCGCCATTTCATGCGCGATCACCGCCGCCAACTCAGCGGAATCGTTGGCCAGCGCAAGCAGGCCGCGTGTGACGTAGAGATATCCACCGGGCAAGGCGAAGGCGTTGATGTTCGGCGAGTTGAGGATGGTGATCTGGTAAGTCTGGTTCGGATTTTCTGGATCCAGCGTCAGCGTGCCAACCACCTTTGCGACCATGCGCTCAAGCTTGGGGTCCGAGTAGTTTCCGCCATAGGTCGCGAGAATCCGCGGATGCTGCTCGCGCGCGATCGAAACGATGCGATCGTTGCGGGTCACCGTATCGACGGTCACCGGATTTGCGGATGGCTTGAACGCGTCGGTGGTGCTTGCCGAATCGAGCACCTGACAGCCAGCGAGCGCAGTCGTCATGACAAGCGCAAACAGCCCGCGCTGGAAGCCGCGGGCCGGGTGTGCCCGGTCCTTCGCCAAGTCCTTGTTTGATGTCGGCAGTTCGGCTTCCTCTCGTCTCGCTCGAACTCTATAACTCATTTCGGTTCAGAACGGTTGCAATGGCTCTCACGCAAGTCAACCTTTTGCGACTTGTAGCCATGATTTCGGATTTGGCTGGGGTTTGTCGCCAAATTGTGTCGGCTTCCGGGCGCTTTTGGCGCCGGGCGGCGTCATCCGCCGAGATAAGCCCTGAATGCCGCAGGCGCGTTGCCGGACAGCATCGTCCGCGTCCTGTCGAAGGCCGCGATGCGGCCGTTCTCGACGAAGGCGATGCTTTGGGCGATTGCCTTCGCGTCCTCGGGCTGGTGCGTGACCATCAGGACGGTCATTGCACGCTCCGCGTGGAGATCGCGCAGGAGATCCAGCATCTCGAGGCGTAGCGCGGGTCCGAGCGAGGCGAATGGCTCGTCCAGCAGCAGGACGGGGCGATCGCGCACCAGAACGCGTGACAGCGCCACGCGCTGGCGCTCGCCGCCCGAGAGTTCCGACGGAAGCCGCTTGTCCTTTCCGCCAAGACCGGTGCGCTCCAAGGCGGCTGCGATGTCGGCATGGTCCTGCGCCGACAGCCTCAGCGACGGGGAGCGTCCCAGCCCGACATTTCTGGCGACGTCGAGATGGGCGAACAGGTTGTTTTCCTGGAAGATCATCGAGACGGGCCGCGTCGATGGCTGCATGCCGGTCACATCCGTCTCGCCGATCACGACACGGCCGGAGGCGGGCTGCTCGAAGCCCGCGATCAGGTTCAGGAGGGTCGTCTTGCCCGAGCCGCTGGGTCCCATGATCGCGACGATGTGCGAAGGCTCGATCGACAGATCGAAATGCATTGTCGTCTCGCCGAAGCTGAAGGCGACGTCGTCGAGCCGAACCGATGCTCCTTGTTGAGCCGTAGATTTGGTCATGATTTCGCTCTCGATCGATCCACCAGCAGCATCAGAAGCAGGCATAGCGCGCCCAGAAACAGAGCGAGACCCGCCGCGTCTTCCGTCCGGTAGCTGCCCATTCGCGCCAGCAGAAGATAGGGCAATGTCTGCACGGACTCGCTGCCGAAGAGCGCGATGACGCCGAGGTCGCCCAATGAGAGCGCCATGGCGAAGGCGAGCGCCATCAGGGCCGGTCCACGGATCGACGGCCAGTCGATCAGGCGAAGGCGGTTCGTTCCGGTGATGCCCAGCGAGGCGCATAGGCGATCGTTGCGTGCGCTTGCCGCATCCCAAGCCGGACGAATCGCGCGGATCGCGAAAGGCATCGCCATGACCGCGTTGACGGTCACGACCATGACCGGCGCGATTGCGAAGACCTGGCCGGTGTGGCGCAGCAGGATGAACCACCCAGCGCCGACGACGATGGGCGGCACCACGAGAACGAAGCCTGCGCCGGTGTCGAGCATACGCTCAAGCAGCGACGGAGCAGCGCTTGTCGGTCTGCGCATTTCCATGGCCCGTCGTGCCATCGTCAACGACAGCGAAAGCGCGACGCACAGAAACGCGGACAGGGATGCGAGAAGCAGGCTGGTCACCGTTGCCGCATGGACGGCTGGATCCACGGCGAGGCGCGACAGATCGGCCCGCAGTCCCGCGATGATCGTCGCGGCGAGCGGTGCGGCAACGAAAACAAGCGCCGCGAGGATGGTCGCACCGTTTGTGAGTCGTTCCGCACGACCGGCCACGACGGGTCGTCTTGGCGCGACGGGCAGGTTGGCGTCGCCGGCCATGTTTGCGCCGGTTCGCGTCAGGAGAATCACCACCACGACGGTCAGCACGATTTGCAATGCGGTGAGCGCCAGGGCGCGTGCGGGGTCGAAATCGAAGCGCAGCGCCTGGTAGATCGCGACTTCCAGCGTCGTGGCGCGAGGACCGCCGCCGAGCGTCAGAACGATGGTGAACGAGGTCACGCAGAGCATGAAGACGAGGCCGGCAACGCCTGGGAGTGCGGCGCGGAGCACGGGCCACTCGATGAGCCTGAACGAGGAACGCGCGCCCATGCCCAACTGTGCCGCCAGCCGCCACTGATCGGCCGGAACGGTTTCCAACGCATGGAGCAGCAGACGCGTGGCGAGTGGCAGATTGAAGAAAACGTGAGCGACGAGGATGCCCGAGAGCCCGTAAATCCCTTGCCATCGCGCGCCGAGAACATCCGTCAGCGGCTGTGCGAGAATGCCTGCTCGCCCAAGCAGAGCAAGGATGCCGAGGGCTGCCACGATCGCCGGCAGTGCCAGCGGCAGGGCGAAAAGGCGCAAGATGAATGCACGCCCCGGGAAATGCGGGTGGCGCGCGAGCGCGCGCGCCACGAACAGGGCCGGAAGCACCGACAGGATCGTCGACAATGCCGCCTGCCAGACGGTGAAACGGGCAACACGGAAAAGGTAGGCGTCGAGCGCCGAGACAGCGCCCGACCAGTCGTTCAACGCCTCGACTGCGAGGCCTGAGAAGGCCCCGCCGATCAGGATCGCGATCGCGGCGAGGCCTATGATGCCCGCGAGGACGCGGCGGTCGATCCTATCCATGGCAGGCCGGAGGGGGGCGTGAAGGCATGCGGTCCATCAGCTTGCCGCCCCATCCGCCGTCATGTCGTTACCGGCTCATCACGCCGAGCCATTCGTTCACCCAGTTCTGGCGGTTTTCAGCCACTTCCTCCGGTGTGAACTCAAGTGTCTCGGCGGGCTTGACCAGTGCGTCGAAGACCGGATTGAGCGGCTTCGACATCGCGCCCGCGGGGAACATCCAGTTGGTTTCCGGGATCGCATCCTGGAAGCCGGGGCCCGTCATGAATTCGAGGAACTGTTTCGCAAGCGGGTTCTCCGCGCCCTTCCTCGTCGCGCCGGCCACCTCGACCTGGAGGTAGTGCCCCTCCGCGAAGGCGGCAGCCTTGTAGCGCTGCGAATCCTCGGCGATCTCGTGGTAGGCTGGCGACGTGGTGTAGGAGAGCACCATCGGCGCCTCGCCGCTGGTGAACAGGCCGTAGGCCTCGCTCCAGCCGGGCGTGACCGTCAGGACGCGCTTCTGAAGTTTCGTCCACGCCTCGACCGCATCGTCGCCATAGACCGCCTTGACCCAAAGCAGCAGCCCGAGACCCGGCGTCGAGGTGCGCGGATCCTGGATGACGATCTTGTCCTCCGGATCGCCATCGACGAGCTCTTTCAGGCTCGCGGGCGGCGTGTCGAGCGCTTCTGTGTCGTAGACGAAGGCGAAGTAGCCGTAGTCGAAGGGAACGAAAATATCGTCGTTCCAGCCGCCGGGAACATCGACCGCGTCGAGCGCGATGCCATGCTCGGCGAAGAGCCCGGTTTCCCTGGCCTCGAACGTCAGGTTCGTGTCCAGCCCGAGCACGATGTCGGCGGCGCTGCCTGCGCCTTCCAGCTTCAGCCTATTGAGAAGCGCCACGCCATCGGCGACGGCCACGAATTCGAGATCGCAGGAACATTCCGCCTCGAAGGCCTTCTCGACCGCGGGGCCTGGCCCCCAATCCGCCGTGAAGCTGTCATAGGTGTAGACGGTGAGCTTTTCCTGCGCGAACGCAGGTGCGGCCATGAGCGAGAGTGCGGACAGGGTGAGAAGAGAATTGCGCATCGGCGCCTCCTTGGTTCGTGTTCAAGGGAAATCAGGCGCCTTCTCAGGAGCGTCTAATCCCTCCGCCGGTATAAGCCGGATCAGGTTCAGCGGGTTGGCAGGGTTTCCCCTTCATGCCTCTCAGCCGGACCGCAATTGCGACCGGCACCCCGTTAGAGCGGGACCAGACATAAAGCCGAGCGAGGCCGAGGGCAAGACCATCTCGCAAGACGAGGCGGCAGTTGGTCTTGCATTGCGCTTTCGCTTTTGTGTCTCGCCATGATAGAGGCGACGCGCATGACGATTTCCATAAACCCTCAGCCCCGATGAGCCGCTTCGCTATCCTGCTCGGCGGCGACGTTGTCGCGACGCCCCGCCTGTCGGCACAGCTCGACGGCACGCGCGTCATCGCGGCCGATTCCGGCATGCGGCATGCGGCGACGCTCGGGCTGAAGCCCGAACTGTGGACGGGCGATTTTGATTCCGTCGAAGACAGCATGCGGGAGGCCAATCCCGATGTTCCGGTGGAGGCATTCCCGCCTGAAAAGGACATGACCGACGGCGAGATCGCCATAGATGCAGCGTTGAAGCGTGGCGCGACCGACCTTCTTCTCGTCGGTGCTTTCGGTGGCGCCCGGGCCGACCACGCGTTCCTGCATCTGACGGCCGCGCTTCGGCTTGCCGAGAGCGGCGTTGCCTGCATGCTTTCGAGCGGTCATCAGGAAGGCTCTCCGGTTCTTCCCGGCAAGACCAGCTATGACTATGATGAGGGAACGCTCTTCAGCATTCTCGCCTTCTCCGATCTCGCAGGCCTGACGCTATCTGGCGCCAAATGGCCGCTGGCTGATCGTGACGTCGTGTTCGGTTCTTCGTTGACGCTTTCCAACGCAGTTGCCGGCCGATTGACGGTCGGCCTCTTGAGCGGTCGCGCCATGCTCGTCGCCCATCCCGTTTCCTAACCCGCATGTGATTCATGGCACCACCGCTTCTCATTCTCGACGGCATCAGGCTGACATTCGGCGGCACCCCGCTTCTCGACGGTGCATCGCTGATGGCGTCCGCCGGTGACAAGATCGCGCTTGTCGGGCGCAACGGGTCGGGCAAATCGACACTTCTGAAGATCGCTGCCGGCATGGTCGAGGCGCAGGATGGCGAGATATTCCGCCAGCCGACCGCCACCATCCGCTATCTTCCGCAGGAGCCGGACTGGTATGGCGCGCAGACCGTGCGCGCTTATGTCGAGGCCGGGCTGGGACCAGCGGACGATCCTTACCGCGCCGCCTATCTGATCGAGAGCCTTGGGCTCACCGGCGATGAAGAGCCGACGACCCTGTCGGGCGGCGAGGCGCGACGCGCGGCACTGGCTCGCGTCATGGCGCCGGAACCCGACATCCTTCTGCTCGACGAGCCGACAAACCACCTCGACCTTTCCACCATCGAATGGCTGGAAGGTGAGTTGATGCGCACCAAGTCGGCGCTGATCATGATCTCGCACGACCGGCGCTTTCTCGAGCGCATCAGCCGGGCAACAGTCTGGCTCGATCGCGGCGTAACGCGGCGGCTGGACAAGGGCTTTTCGCATTTCGAAGAATGGCGCGACCAGATCCTCGAAGAGGAAGAACGAGATCAGCACAAGCTCGGTCGGCAGATCGTGCGCGAGGAGCACTGGCTGCGCTACGGCGTGACTGCGCGCCGCAAGCGCAACATGCGCCGGCTGGGCGATCTCCACTCCATGCGCCAGCAATTCCGTACGCGGCGAGGCCCCGAGGGGCTTGCGACCCTGACCGCGGCCGACAGCCAGGAATCCGGCAAGCTCGTCATCGAGGCGAAAAAGATCGCGAAGAGCTACGGCGATCTCACCGTGGTGAGCGACTTCTCGACCCGTATCCAGCGCGGCGACCGCGTCGGTCTGGTAGGGCCCAATGGTGCGGGCAAGACGACGCTTCTGAAGATGCTGATCGGCCAGCTTGCGCCCGATACGGGCAGCGTTCGGCTCGGCGCGAACCTCGACATCGCGGCACTCGACCAGAAGCGCGAACTCGACCCGACCGAGACGCTCGCGCATTATCTGACGGACGGGCGCGGTGATAGCCTCGTCGTCAATGGTGAGCAGAAGCATGTCGTGTCCTACATGAAGGACTTCCTGTTCAAGCCCGAACAGGCGCGCACTCCGGTTCGGGAACTGTCGGGCGGCGAACGCGCACGCCTCGTGCTGGCACGCATTCTGTCGCGCCCCGCCAACCTTTTGGTGCTCGACGAGCCGACAAACGATCTCGACATGGAGACGCTCGATCTCCTGCAGGAACTCGTGTCCGGCTATGCGGGCACTGTCATCCTCGTCAGCCATGATCGCGATTTTCTCGATCGCACCGTGACCAGCGTCGTCGCGCCGGAAGGCGAGGGGCGTTGGGTGGAATATGCCGGTGGCTACTCCGACATGCTCGCGCAGCGTGGTGGGGCGAAACTCGACGACCGTGCGCCGCGCGCCAGGCAGGCAGAAAAACAGAATGGCGGCTCCGGGGCGTCAGGTATCAAGGCGGCGGAGTCGAAGTCTGCGTCCAAAAAACTGTCCTTCAAGCAGAAGTTCGCATTGGAAAACCTGCCAAAGCAGATGGCCGAGACAGAGGCCAAGATGGCCACGCTCGAAACCAGAATGGCCGATCCGGCTTTCTACAACCGCGACCCGGCAGGTTTCCAGAAAGTGGCCGACGAACTCGATGCGCTGCGGGCAAAGCTCGCGGGCATGGAAGAAGAATGGCTGGAACTGGAAATGCTGCGCGAAGAAATCGAAGGCTAGGACTACCGCGCCACGTTCAGCGCTACTGCAGCGCGGATCAGCGTCTTCAGCGCCTCTTCTTCGATTTCGTCGCCTTCATGGAAGTCGATGGCGCGCCTCGTATTGCCTTCAAGGCTTGCGTTGAAGAGATTGGACGGGTCCTCCAGCGACGCACCCTTGGCAAAGGTCATCTTCACGGCAGCCTTGTATGTTTCGCCCGTGCAAATGATGCCCGCATGCGACCACACCGGAACGCCGCGCCATTTCCATTCCTCGATGATGTCCGGGTCGGCCGCCTTGATCAGGGCTCTGATGCGGGCGAGTGTCTCGCCACGCCAGTCGTTCAGCTCCTTGATCCGCTCGTCGATCAGGTGAGAAGGAGAGGGACCTTCTGCGTCATTCGTACCGCGCTTTGCCATCGTCGCCACCTCGTTTCGTTCGGCCCGTCATGACACTAATGCGGAACGGACGAAGTTGTTACTGTTGCGTGCAGCGGGACACGGTGGTTCGACTGGAACCTGCTTGCCTGCGCATCGTCATGCGCATAATATTTGCGCATTAACAGGAGCATGCCATGCGCAACGAAGCCCCTTCCATCCGCAAAGCCGCGAATCTATCGATCGACGCCACGCTGCTTGCCGAGGCGAAGACGCTGTCGGTAAACATTTCACGGGCGGCCGAGGAAGGTATCGCCAGCGCGGTGCGCGCCGAGAAGGAGCGCCTCTGGAAGATCGAGAATCGCGAAGCGTTGGAGAGCTGGAACGCCTATGTCGACGAACACGGGCTTCCTCTGGCCAAATACCGTCAGTTCTGATGGCGCGATTTGATCTGTTTGAAGCGCCTGACGGCAGTGGAATGCTCGTCGATGTTCAGTCCGATCTTATCGATGTCGCCAAGACTCGGGTGGTCATTCCATTGCTTCCAAGCTCGATCACGCCGCGGGCGATCGGCCGCCTGCATCCCGTCTTCTCGATAGAGGGACGCGACCATGTGTTGGCGACCCACCTGATCGCCACCGTTCCAGGTGAAATTCTCGTCGGCAGGCGAGGCAGCCTCTCCGCGCACCGCGACGAGATCACGGTTGCGCTCGACATGCTGTTTCACGGTTTCTGAATGCTGGCCCTCAGCCAGGAACCCGGTCGGCGTTGAGCCGGCCCGCGAGGCCTTCCATGCGCTCGGCAAGGCTGGCGAGCGCGCCCGTCAGCGCGGCATCGTTCTTGTCGGCCTTGGTGAGTGCGTCGTCGCGCGTCTTGCGCAGGGTGGCGATCTCGCTCTCCATGCCTTTCATGCGCTTTTGCAGTTCGGCCAGCTCGTCTATCACCATGATGCCGGCCATGACGGTGATACGCTGGTCGCCGATCTCGCCGAACGAGCCCTTGAGGTGCGAGACATAGCGGTCGAAACGCCCTGCAAGGTCGATCAGGTGCTCCTGCTGACCCTCGTCGCAAGCCATCCGATAGGCCTTGCCGTCGATCGTTACGGTAACCTGAGCCATTGAGGGCGTCCTATCTGTCGAGCACGGCGCGGATCGTCTCCATCGCCGCGACCAGCCTGCGCGAGACTTCCTTGTTGGCTTCCTCGAGCCGGTCGGCGCGTGCTTCGGAGCTGTCGAGTTCCTGCGCGAGGCGCGCACGGTCCGCGTTCATGCGCTGGACCTCGGCTTCGGCCTCACCATAATCCTGCTCGCGTTCGAGCCGCGCCGCCGCTGCGTCTTCGAGCGTTTCGATCGCCTTTCCGAGGCGATGGATAACTTCCTTGAGCGTCGCTTCCCCGGTCATGGTTTCCGTCCCAGCCGCGCCTGGCTCCGGTCGGCGGCGAATCGCGTACGTTCCTAACGCGTTATAGTGGGAACATTAGGCGCCGGGTGAAGCAGGCGTCAACGAGGCTCGACGCTCTATCCCCTTCTAACGCGTTTGCGACGCTCCGAAAGTCGCGACAAGGCTGCGGAGAGCGCAAAGGGCAGCGTTGACTCATGCCCCGCGCCTGCTATGTGTCCCTCGCCTTTTGCCCCCTTTTTGCGGGCTTTTCTGCCGTCAGAACGACAAGCGAGCGATCATGACCTCACGCGAAATGCACGACCGTATGGCCAATGCGATCCGCTTCCTTTCCATGGATGCGGTCGAGCAGGCGAATTCGGGCCACCCCGGCCTGCCGATGGGCGCGGCCGATATCGCGACCGTCTTGTTCACGCGCTTCCTGTCTTACGATCCGCAGCAGCCGCACTGGGCCGACCGCGACCGTTTCGTGCTTTCGGCGGGCCACGGCTCGATGCTGCTCTATTCGCTCCTCTACCTGACCGGGTATGAGGACATCGACATCGAACAGATCAAGCATTTCCGCCAGCTCGGCTGGAAGACGGCCGGTCACCCCGAATACGGCCACGCGGCCGGTATCGAGACGACGACCGGCCCGCTCGGCCAGGGTCTTGCCAATTCCGTCGGCATGGCGCTGTCGGAGCGTATTCTCAACGCACGCTTCGGCAATGATCTCGTCGATCACTACACCTATGTGCTGGCCGGCGACGGTTGCCTTATGGAAGGCATCAGCCAGGAAGCGCTGTCGCTTGCAGGCCATCTGAAGCTCAACAAGCTGATCGTCTTCTGGGACGACAACAACATCTCGATCGATGGCGCGATCTCGCTGTCCGACTCGACCGACCAGTGCAAGCGCTTCGAAGCGTCCGGCTGGAACACGCTGCGCATCGACGGGCACGATCCGGACGCGATTGCCGCCGCCATCGAGGCAGCACAGGCCTCCGACAAGCCGACATTGATCGCAGCCAAGACCACGATCGGTTTCGGCGCGCCGACCCGCGCCGGCACCAACAAGGCCCACGGCTCGCCGCTGGGTGCCGAAGAGATCGCCGGTGCGCGCAAGGCACTGGGCTGGACTTCCGAGCCGTTCGTTGTGCCGTCCGACATTCTCGACGCCTGGCGCCTTGCCGGCCTGCGGTCTGCCAAAGAGCGCAAGGCGTGGGAGAAGCGTCTCGCAGCAGCCGACGCGGAAACGCGCGCCGAGTTCGAACGCCGCATTCGGGGCGATCTGCCGGCAGGCTTCGATGCAGCCATCGTCGACTACAAGAAGAAGCTGTCGTCCGACAAGCCGAAGGTCGCGACGCGCAAATCGTCCGAGATGGCACTGGAGGTCATCAACGCGATCGTGCCGGAAACGATCGGCGGTTCGGCCGATCTGACGGGCTCGAACAACACCAAGACCAGCCAGACGAACCCGATCAAGCCGGACGATTATTCCGGCCGCTACATCTATTACGGCATCCGCGAGCACGGCATGGCCTCTGCCATGAACGGCATGACACTGCATGGCGGCGTCATTCCCTATGGCGGCACCTTCCTGACTTTTTCGGACTATGCGCGTCCGGCGATGCGCCTCGCTTCGCTGATGGGCATCCGCACCGTTTTCGTCATGACGCACGATTCGATCGGTCTTGGCGAGGACGGCCCGACGCATCAGCCGGTCGAGCATCTTGCGGCCCTGCGTGCGATTCCCAACCACTATGTGATGCGGCCCGCCGACGCGGTCGAGGCGGCGGAATGCTGGCAGGTGGCGCTTGAATCGACCAAGACGCCGTCGACGCTCGCTCTGACCCGCCAGAACCTGCCGACGCTGCGCACCGACCATATCGAGGAAAACCTCAGCGCCCACGGTGCCTACGAGCTTGAGACCGCCGACGGGGATGCCGAAGTGACGATCTTTGCGACGGGTTCGGAAGTCGAGATCGCGGTTGCTGCACGCGCGATCCTGCAAAAGAACGGCCATCCGACCCGCGTCGTTTCCGTGCCCTGCTTCGAACTTTTCGAAAAGCAGTCCGACGACTATCGCGCCGCGATCGTGGGCAAGGCTTCCGTCAAAATCGCCATCGAAGCCGGCATCCGGCAGGGATGGGACGCGATCATCGGGTCCGATGGCATCTTCGTCGGCATGACCGGCTTCGGCGCCAGCGGCAAGATCGAAGACCTTTATCCGCATTTCGGCATCACGGCGGAAAAGGCGGCCGAAGCCGCTGAAAAGCGCCTGTCCGCAAAGCGCTGATCCAGGGAGGCGGCGAAGGCCGCCTCTGTGCTAATCGGTTTTATCCCGGAGGCTGACTGGATTCTTGGCCAGTGCGCCGCTAAGGAGACGCTGCCTTGGCGGTGAGCCCTAGTGGTGCGCTGCCGACGAGTCTTTTCTAGCCCCCTCGGGAGACCGCCACATGACCGTCAAAGTCGCCATCAACGGATTTGGCCGCATCGGCCGAAACATCGTCCGCGCTATCTATGAGAGCGGCCGCAAGGACATCGACGTCGTTGCGATCAACGATCTCGGTCCGGTCGAGACGAATGCGCACCTGCTTCGCTACGACAGCGTCCACGGCCGCTTCCCCAGCGAAGTCAAGGTTGTCGGCGACACGATCGAGGTGGGCTCCGACTCATTCAAGGTCTTTGCCGAGCGTGATCCGTCCAAGCTCCCCTGGGGCGATCTCGGCGTCGACATCGTGCTGGAATGCACCGGTATCTTCACGTCCAAAGAAAAGGCATCGGCTCACCTGACCGCCGGCGCCAAGCGCGTCATCGTCTCGGCGCCCGCCGACAATGCCGACCTCACGGTCGTCTATGGCGTCAATCACGACAAGCTGACCAAGGATCACATCGTGATCTCGAATGCGTCGTGCACGACCAACTGCCTCGCGCCCGTCGCGATGGTGCTGAACGATTCGTTCGGCATCGAGAAGGGCTTCATGACGACGGTTCACGCCTATACGGGCGACCAGCCGACGCTCGACACGATGCACAAGGACCTCTACCGCGGCCGCGCGGCGGCGATGTCGATGATCCCGACCTCGACGGGCGCCGCGAAGGCCGTTGGCCTCGTTCTGCCGGAGCTTAAGGGCAAGCTCGACGGCGTCTCGATTCGCGTGCCGACCCCGAACGTCTCGGTCATCGACTTCAAGTTCGTGCCGAAGCGCAAGGTCACCGTCGAAGAGGTGAACGCAGCGCTGGTTGCCGCCGCCGATGGCAAGCTGAAGAACATCCTCGCCTACACGAACGAGCCGCTCGTCTCGATCGACCTCAACCACAACCCGGCCTCGTCGACATTCGCGCTCGACCAGACCAAGGTCGTCGACGGCGATCTCGTCCGCGTGATGTCGTGGTACGACAATGAATGGGGCTTCTCGAACCGCATGGCCGACACGGCCGTCGCATTCGGCAAGACCATCTGAGCACGGACAGAGGGAGACGCGCCGTGACAGGGTTCCGCACACTCGACCAGGCCGATGTCGCCGGCAAACGCGTGCTGGTGCGCGTGGACCTCAACGTTCCCGTCAAGGATGGTGCCATCACGGACGCGACGCGCATCGAGCGTGTCGCGCCGACGATCACCGAGCTCTCCGAGAAGGGCGCGAAGGTGATCCTGCTGGCGCATTTCGGCCGTCCCAAGGGCGCACCGGATGCGTCGATGTCGCTTGAACCGATTGCCAAGGAAACGGCCTCGGTCATCGGCCGTCCGGTCGCCTTCGCATCCGACTGCATCGGCGATGTCGCCGCCAAGGCCGTTTCTGCAATGAAGGATGGCGACATCCTGCTCCTTGAAAACACGCGCTTCCACGCGGGCGAGGAGAAGAACGATCCGGACTTCGTCAAGGCGCTGGCCGCCAATGGCGATATCTACGTCAATGACGCGTTTTCCGCCGCGCACCGCGCCCATGCCTCCACCGAAGGGCTCGCGCGCGTGCTTCCGGCCTATGCGGGCCGTACCATGCAGGCGGAGCTGGAAGCGCTCGAAAAGGGCCTCGGAACGCCGGTCAAGCCGGTCGTCGCGATTGTCGGCGGCGCCAAGGTCTCGACCAAGATCGATCTGCTCATGAACCTCGTGAAGCGTGTCGATGCGCTGGTGATCGGCGGCGGTATGGCGAACACGTTCCTCGCCGCGCGCGGCACTGCCGTCGGCAAGTCGCTCTGCGAGCACGACCTGGCACCCACGGCCAAGCAGATCATGATCGAGGCGGCGACGGCCGGCTGCGCCATCATCCTGCCTGTGGATGGTGTGGTGGCGAAGGAGTTCAAAGCCGGTGCGTCGAACGAGGCGGTCGACATCGAAAAGGTGCCGGCGGACGGCATGATCCTCGATGTCGGGCCGAAGACGATCGAGACGATCAACCAGTGGATCGAGCGGGCCGCGACTGTGGTCTGGAACGGCCCGCTGGGCGCATTCGAGATCGAGCCCTTCGATAAGGCAACCGTGGCTGCCGCCAAATTCGCGGCGCAGCGCACGAAGGACGGCAAACTCGTCTCAGTGGCGGGCGGCGGCGATACGGTTGCCGCGCTCAACCATGCCGGCGTAGCGGACGATTTCACCTATGTCTCGACCGCCGGCGGCGCCTTCCTCGAATGGATGGAAGGCAAGGATTTGCCCGGCGTGACCGCGCTGTCGGTGTAATCGGCAGGCTGAGCGCGCTTCTTAAACAATTGAAATTGCTTTCAATCGATTCGAAAAAGCCCTCTGCATTCCGTTCTCGGGCCGCATCTGGTAAGCGGCCAGCAAGAGCAATCGGAGTGACACTATGAGCGAACGTCTCGACATCGTGCAGGCTATGACGGCGCAGGCCGGAAACAAGGACGGCTTCATTGCCGCGCTCGATCAGTCGGGCGGCTCCACGCCCAAGGCGCTCAAGCTCTACGGTGTCGATGAGGGTGCCTGGTCGAATGACACGGAAATGTTCGACCTCATCCATCAGATGCGCGCCAGGATCATCAAGTCGCCCGCATTCACAGGCGACAAGGTGATGGGTGCCATCCTGTTCGAGCAGACGATGGACCGCGAGATCGACGGCACGCCCACGGCCCAGTATCTCTGGGAAGAGCGCGGCGTCGTGCCGTTCCTGAAGGTCGACAAGGGGCTGGCGGACGATAAGGACGGCGTCAAGCTGATGAAGCCGATGCCGGATCTCGACGCTCTTCTGGAACGCGCCGTTGCCAAGGGCGTCTTCGGCACCAAGATGCGTTCGGTGATCGATGCTGCGAACCCAAAGGGTATCGCGGCAGTCGTTGCGCAGCAGTTCGAAGTCGGCAACCAGATTCTCGGCCACGGCCTCGTTCCGATCATCGAGCCGGAGGTCACGATCTCGATCTCTGACAAGGCGGAAGCAGAGGACATTCTTCTGGCGGAAATCCAGAAGCACCTCGACGACGTGCCGGCCGGCAAGCAGGTCATGCTGAAGCTGACGCTGCCGGAGAAGGCAAACCTCTACAAGCCGCTGATCGACGATCCGCGCGTCATGCGCGTGGTCGCGCTGTCCGGCGGATATTCGCGTGACGATGCGAATGCAAAGCTGGCACAGAATGCGGGCATGATCGCCAGCTTCTCGCGCGCACTGACCGAGGGGCTTTCCGCGGGCCAGAGCGATGCCGAGTTCGATGCGGCGCTGGGGTCGGCGATCGACAGCATCTTCGAGGCATCCCGCAGCAATTGACGGTCGCCGACCGTCAGCGCCGGGTGATGCATTTGACGTCGATGCTTCACCTTTGCGGGCAAGGGCTGTAAACGCAGCAGCATGGTCCTCCGTGCTCTCCTGTCCTGGCTCGCCTTTCCCGTCTATGTCTGGCAGGGCGTCGCCGTGCGCATGCGCACACCGCGCATGGTGCCGCCGCCGGGGCCGGTCCGGCATCTGATCGAGGGCGCGGAGCCGTCGATCAACCTGCTGGTGCTGGGCGACTCGTCGGCGGCTGGCGTCGGGATCGATCGCACCGACGACGGTCTCGCGGCGCGGCTGGCACGGCTGGCGGCCGAGAAGACCGGTCGCCGCGTCGTGTGGCGCAGCGCAGGCTTCAATTCGGCGACTGCCGGCCAGCTTCGTGACCATGTGGTACCCAATCTCGCGCATGAGGCGTGGGATCACATCGTGCTCACCGTCGGCACCAACGACGCCAAGAACTTTCATACCGTGCACCGCTTCGACCGAGAGTTCGGCCAGCTTCTCTACGCACTGCGCGCCAAATGGCCTGAGGCGCGCATCGTCTGGTCGCCGGTCGTGGAGATGACGCTGGTGCCGGCCCTGCCGCGCGCGCTTGGCAAGGTGCTGGAAATCCGCGCCTCGCTGATCAACGCCATGGGCGAGCGGCTTTGCCGGGAGCGTGGCGTCGTCGCGGCATCGCGCCTGCCGATCATCGATGCGAAGGCGGGGTTTTCGACCGATGGCTTTCATGCCTCTGCCGCGGGATACCAGGCATGGGCGGAACATGTCGCGGAGTTGCTGATCGCCGGCGAACCGGCCGAGCACGGCGTGTCGCCGAGCTAGATATCGTGGCTCAGAAGAGCCGTGAGCGAGATTGCCGCAAGGGCGAGGACCGCGAGCTTCCAGGCGTCGCGGCGCTGGCGCAGGCCCGGCAGGCCGAGCGGCTTGATGATCTGGATGACCATCAGGCCGAGGATCAGCAGGGAAATGACCTTGGACATGGGACTCCGAACGCGCCGATGTTGCGCCCGCCCGTTTGATCAGCATCCTTGGCCTCTGTCAAAGAATCACCATCGGCGGATAGTCGGATGGACGCGGCCGGACGAAGGCGGATAGAACGCCCGCGAGGACGCAATTAGGGAGGAAGACGAACTTGGCATCGCGTTACCATGAGACCTATGCGGGCTGGCAGTCCGACCCGGAGGCGTTCTGGGTGGAGGCAGCGCGCGACATCGACTGGGTTTCGCCGCCAACAACCATCTACTCCGAAGGCGACGGCGTTTATGGACGCTGGTTCACGGACGCGACCTGCAACACGTGCTTCAACTGTCTCGACCGCCATGTCGAAGCCGGCCGCGCCGACCAGTTGGCGCTGATCCATGACAGTGCGATCACCGGCACGCAGCGCACATTCACCTATGCCGAACTTCTCGCCGAGGTCGTCGCGCTTGCCGCCGTGTTGCGTGACCGAAGCGTCGAGGCGGGCGACCGGGTCATCATCTATATGCCGATGGTTCCCGAAGCGGTCATCGCCATGCTCGCCTGCGCGCGGCTGGGTGCTGTCCATTCCGTCGTCTTCGGCGGATTCGCCGCCAAGGAACTTGCGACCCGCATCGACGATTCCAAGCCGAACGTCATCGTGTCGGCGTCGTGCGGATTGGAACCGGGCCGCGTCGTTGCCTACAAGCCGCTGCTCGACGGCGCAATTGCCATGGCGAGGCACAAGGTCCAGCATTGCGTGATCCTGCAGCGTGAACAGCAGCCCTGCGACCTGATCGAGGGCCGTGACGTCGACATGGCGCAAGCTGTCGCGGCTGCAAAGGCTGCGGGCCGCGCTATCGAATGCGTGACCGTCGCCGCCACCGACCCGCTTTATGTGCTCTACACGTCCGGCACGACCGGACAGCCCAAGGGCGTCGTGCGCGACAATGGCGGCCACATGGTCGCGCTCAAATGGTCGATGTGGAACGAGTTCGGCATCAAGCCGGGCGAGGTGTTCTGGGCGGCGTCGGATGTCGGTTGGGTGGTGGGGCATTCCTACATCGTCTATGCGCCGCTTCTGCATGGGTGCACGACGATCCTGTTCGAAGGCAAGCCGGTCGGCACGCCCGACGCCGGCACGTTCTGGCGCGTGATCGCCGAGCACGGCGTCGCCGCGCTCTTCACGGCGCCGACCGCCTTCCGAGCGATCAAAGGGCAGGACCCGAAGGGCGAATTCGTCGGCAAATACGATCTCTCGAAGTTCCGCACGCTTTTCCTGGCGGGCGAGCGGGCGGATCCCGAGACGATCAAATGGGCGGAAGTCCAGCTTAAGATTCCGGTGATCGACCATTGGTGGCAGACCGAGACGGGGTCACCGATCAGTCATAATCCGGTCGGGCTCGGACAACTGCCGGTGAAATACGGCTCGCCTGGCGTGTCCATGCCGGGTTACGACGTGCAAATCCTCGACGATGCCGGCCATGCGGTATCGCGCGGGACGCTCGGCAACGTGGTGATCAAGCTGCCGCTGCCACCCGGATGCCTGCCGACGCTGTGGAATGCCGACGAGCGCTTCCGGCAAGCTTATCTCAACGAGTTCCCCGGCTACTACAAGACCGCGGACGCAGGCTATATCGATGACGAAGGCTACCTCTTCATCATGGCGCGCACCGACGACATCATCAACGTCGCCGGCCACCGGCTCTCGACCGGCGCGATGGAGGAGGTGGTCGCCGAACATCCCGACGTCGCTGAATGCGCGGTCGTGGGCATCGCCGATGCGATGAAGGGGCAGATCCCGTGCGGATTCGTCGTGCTCAACGCAGGCGTATCGCGCGAGCCTGGCGAGATCGAACGCGAGGTCGTGGCGCTGGTGCGCGACCGCATCGGCCCGGTCGCGGCTTTCAAGTCTGTCGTCACCGTCAAGCGGCTGCCCAAGACGCGGTCGGGCAAGATCCTGCGCGGCACGATGCAGAAAATCGCCGACAAGGAAGACTGGACCATGCCGGCGACGATCGACGATCCGGCGATCCTCGACGAGATCACGACAGCGCTGCAAGGCAAGGGTCTCGGAGTGTAACGGGCGCGACATTCGCCCTTTCCTTCGCATCGCCGATCGGTTAGACGGACGACCCTTCCGTCCCATAACCGCCCGGCCGCGACGCTCGTGTTCGCAATGGGCTACGCATTGCGAGCCTTTCCCATGCCCCCTCTGTATTGTGGCGTCGATTTCGGCACCACCAATTCCACCGTTGGTCTTTGTGAACCGGGCGGCATGCCCAGCCTGATCGCGCTGGAGGGCGAGCAGGTGACGATCCCGTCGGCCCTGTTCTTCAGCATCGAGGACGGCAACACATATTTCGGCCGTGCCGCCGTCTTCGAATATATGGACGGCGCGGAAGGCCGCTTCATGCGGGCGCTGAAGTCGATCCTCGGCACGAGCCTGATGAAGGAGACGACGCAGGTCGGCCGCGACCGGATGACATTCCAGGGCCTCATAGGTCGCTTCCTGCGCCATCTGCGCACGCGGCTGGAGGCGGAGACGGGGGGCATTCCGGAATCCGTCGTGCTCGGGCGTCCGGTGCATTTCGTCGACGAGGACGAAACGGCGGACCGCACAGCACAGGATCAACTCGAGGCGGCCGCGCGCGCCGAAGGCTTCCGGCACATCGAGTTCCAGTTCGAGCCCGTTGCAGCGGCAATGCACTATGAGCGCAGCATCAATGGCGAGGAGCTTGCGCTGGTGGTCGATATCGGCGGCGGCACGTCGGATTTCTCCGTGCTCCGCCTTTCGCCGGACCGCGCCCGAGCGAACGATCGGCGCGACGATATCCTCAGCACGTCCGGCGTGCATGTCGGCGGCACGGATTTCGACCGTCAGCTCAATATCGCGAAGGTGATGCCGAATATGGGGCTCGGGTCGCGCACGACCGACGGCAAGCGCCATCTGCCGGTCTGGTATTTCAACGACATGGCGACCTGGCACAAGATCAACCAGCTCTACACGGCGAAGACGCTGCGCGACATCCAGGCGCTGGCTCGCGAGGCTGCGGAGCCTGAAAAGCTGGGACGCTACGAGCATCTGCTGCGCAACCGTTCGGGGCACAGGCTGGCGGCACAGGTCGAGAAGGCGAAGATCGAGCTCACGGAGCTCAGCGCCACCGAGATCAGGCTGAAAGAGACCGGCCTGTCGCTGAAGATACCGGTGACGCGCGATGAATTCGAAATCGCGGCCGCGGAACTGGTCTTGCGCATCGGCGCCGCTATCGAGGAAGCACTCAACAAGGCAGGCGTGCGTGCCGACGCGATCGACACGGTGATTCTGACCGGAGGCGGCGCGCAGGTGCCGGCCGTGCTGTCCGCGGCAACGGCTAAGTTTCCCGATGCGCGCATCGCACAGTCCGACCAGTTCGGGTCGGTGGGGCTGGGGCTCGCGGTCGATGCCGCGCGCAAGTTCGGCGCTGCGCGTTGACCTGAACTCCCCGACCGCCCACTGTCGGGGTGGCATAAAAATCTTGCGATCAGGAGACCTGAATGGCACTCGACGGGAAAACGGCGATCGTGACAGGTGGCGCGGGCGGCATCGGGTTTGCCATTGCGCGGCGCTTCCTGCGCGACGGCGCGCGCGTGGTCATTGCCGACAATGACACGGAACGCGGCGAGGCGGCCGAGGCCGATCTCCTCAAGCTCGGCGAGGCGCGCTTCATTCGCGCCGACGTCGCCAGGAAACTCGACGTCCACAATCTGGTTGCGGCGACGATCGACGCCTATGGTGACATCGACATTCTGGTCAACAATGCCGGAATCGTGCACGCCGCCGACTTCCTCGATCTGAAAGAGGAGGATTTCGACCGGGTGCTGAACGTCAATCTCAAGGGCTCGTTCCTGACCGGACAGGCGGCGGCGCGCTTCATGGTCGACAAGGTCAAGGCCGGCGGTGCTGCCGGGTCGATCGTCAACATGTCGTCGATCAACGCGCTCGTCGCGATAGGCAATCAGGTGCCCTACTCGGTATCCAAAGGTGGCGTGAACCAGTTGACGCGCGTGATGGCGTTGGCGCTCGCGCCCTACGGCATCCGCGTCAACGCGATCGGCCCCGGTTCGATCGACACGGACATGCTTGCAAACGTGAACCACGACCCGGAAGCCAAGGCGCGTATCCTGTCGCGCACGCCGCTGGGGCGCATTGGACAGCCGGAAGAGATCGCATCGATCGCGTCGTTCCTGGCCTCCGACGATGCAAGCTATGTCACCGGCCAGACCATCTATGCCGATGGCGGCCGCCTGCCGTTGAACTACACCGTTCCCGTCGCAGAGGCATAGCGAAGGCTGCTGACGTCAGGCTGTCCGGAGGGTTGTGTCATTGTCGTCTCCCAAGATGAGAGGAGACGACCATGTCCGATACAAATGCCGTTCTTGTCGTGTTCGAGAGTGCGCTGTCCCGGTGGCGCGGGATGCGGGAGGCGGTCCGTACACGCCGCATCGTTTCCAGTCTTCCGGAGCATATCCGCAAGGATATCGGCTGGCGCGACACTGCGCCTGACCGGATGCCAAGCCGCGCGAACTGGTGGTTATGATCCGCGCCGCGGAAATGGGTTCATCCTGCCGTCCTCCTGACACAATGTTGTCAGGAGGGTACTGGCATTATCGCGATGTCATACCGGATCGCGAGAGGGACCAGATCCATGCGCCGTGCAGATCGTTTGTTCCAGATCGTCCAGCATCTGCGGGGTGGCAGGCTCGTCACCGCGCGCATGCTGGGCGAGCGTCTCGAAGTATCCGAGCGGACCATCTATCGCGATATCGCGGATTTGCAGTCGACCGGCGTGCCGATCGACGGGGAAGCCGGTGTCGGCTATCTCATGAGGGAAGGTTTCGACCTTCCGCCGCTGATGTTCACGCGTGACGAGATCGTAGCCCTGGTGGCAGGCGCACGCATGGTGCGTGCCTTCGGTGGCGCCGAGATGGCGCGGGCTGCCGACGAGGCGCTGGTCAAGATCGGCGCGGTGCTTCCGGACTCCGAAAAAGCCCGCATCGCACGCACCGAAATCCACATGCCCAACTGGGTGGTGAGCGATACAGAGCGCAAGTCGATCGACGTCCTGGAGCGGGCAGTCGAGGCACGTGCCGTTCTCGGCATCGACTATTCGGACGAGGCCGGAAATACATCGCAGCGCGACATCCGCCCGCTTGGTCTCTGGTTCTGGGGCAAGGTCTGGACGCTGGTCGCATGGTGCGAGTTGCGCAACGATTTTCGTGCTTTCCGCATCGACCGGATCAAGCTCATCGCGCACCGCGAGCGATCGTTCCGCCCGGAGCGCGGCAAGCAGCTACAGGACTTCTATCGCACGCTGGAAGTGCGCGAACAGCACTGAGGCGCGGCTGCGCGAGGGCACGTTTCCTCGACATTGCGCCGGCGCGTTCCTATCTGTCGATCAACATATCGGTTCGATGGTGAAGGTGATGAAGTCCGGCCCCGCAACATTCATACTCTGGCTCCTGTGCCTCGTAGGCTTGTGCGGCATACACCGCATCTATGTCGGCCGTTTCTGGACGGGGCTGTTGTGGCTGTTCACATTCGGCCTGCTCGGCATCGGCCAGATCATCGATCTCTTCCTGCTGCCGTCGATGGTCCGCCAGGCCAATCTCGAACGGCGCGTCGACGTGATGGAAGCCGCTCGCGTTCGGTAGCGTTTGAGTTCGGTTTCCTCGGGCAGTGGCTCCTCCTTCCCAGATACAGGCTGCCTAGGTGGTTGATCCCGGGCTTTGGAGGGCCAGCCGCCGGGACGATTCCGGCGGCTGGCATTTGGCAGGAACGTGCGCGAGCAAAGCTCGTTCGCGGCTTGGCCGTGAGCGCGGTGGGGTGCTTACGCCCTGACCGGCTCAGCCGTCTTCCTTCAGGTCGGCGACTTCCTTGGCGCTGATTTCGCCGGTCGTGGTGATCTCGCCGTCCTGGATGCGCCAGAGGCGGAACGGACCGCTGATATCGCCATTCTCGTCGAAGGAAACCGGGCCGATCACGCCTTCATATTTGATGGGTTTGCCTTCGGCGATAAGGCCAAGCGCCTTGGTGAATTCCTCGGGTCCGGCATAAATCGGCTCTCCTTCCGGGTCCACGACCTCGCGGATCGCGTCGCGTATGGCTTCGGCCTTGGCCGAGCCCGCCTTGGCGATCGCCAGCCCGACGATGGCGCCGGCGTCGTAAGAGCGGTCGGCAGCCGGCGCGTCAGGCGCGATGCCGCCGGATATCGCAGTATAATTGTCGTAGAAATACTTCGTCGATGCCGTCTCGACGGTTCCCGATGAGGTGCCGTAGGCGTCGTTGAGATATTGCGCGCCGACTGCTTCGATGAACTCGGCGGAGTTCATGCCGTCATTGAGCAGGAACTTCGCAGGCCCGCCTTGCGAAATCCAGGCACGTGCGATCGTGGCGCCGTCGGTCGGGTAGGAGACCAGATAAAGCGCCTCGGGTTCGCCCGCCATGCCGACGGTGACCTCGGCGCTGTAGCTCGGCTGGCGCTCGTTGTAGGGCGTGACCGACGTGATTTCGCCGCCCAGTGCCTCGAAGGAGGACCGGAACTCGTTGATCATGTTGACGCCGAAATCGTTGTTGACGTGAACGATAGCGAGCTTCTTCAGGCCCTGGTCGATCGCGTACTTCGCCGCAGCCGTGCCTTGCAGCGCATCCGACGTGATGGTGCGGAAGAAATAGCCATTGGTCTTACCGTCGACGGCCATCGTGGTCAGCGTCGGCGACGAGGATGCGGGCGATACCTGCACGACGCCGGCCGATGCGGTGACTGACGTCAGGATCGGGATCGATACCGACGAGATGATGCCGCCGATGATCACCGGCACGTTCTCGACGTTGACGAGCTGGGTCGCCTGGTCGACGGCCACATTGCCCTGCGATTGCGAGTCGCGCACGTCCATCGTCAGGTCGCAGCCTGCAGCGCCGCCCGCCTCGTTGATGTCGCGGAACGCCATCTCGACGGACTTCGCGCCAGCCTGCCCGTACTGGCCCGCCGGCCCCGTCAGTTCCATGACGACGCCGATCTTGATCTTGCAGTCCTTGTCCTGCGCGAACGCCGGAAGCGCAATCACGCTCCCAAGGAGCGCCAGCGCCGAAACCTTCACGATGTTCCTCATTTGCCTTTTTCCCCTGTGTTGCCGGCATCGCTATCGAAGGCGCCGGGTGCCTTTTTCGTCGTCAGCGTGCCGGTCAGGCCGGTTCCGCGTTGAGATTGTATTTCATGATGGCGCCATGCCGGCCGGTCCGGTCGCGTTCGAGCGCGTAGACCTCGCCCTCGATCGGCCGACGGCCGGAAAGGGCCGCGGCAAGCACGGCGCGGTCTTCAGCGTCGAGCGGCAGATTGCCGATCGCCAGATTGGCGTCCAGATGAGAGCGGTTGCGCGCCCCGACGATGACGCCGGCGACGTGCGGCGTGTCGAGCATGGCGCGGCTGGCGACCGTCGCGATGTCTGTCGCGTGGCGGTCGGCGATCATGCGCAGCGCTTCGAGAAGCGACTGGAACCAGTCCCATCCGCCGGCATCGTCGATGATGAGCTTGTACTTGGTGAGCGAGCGGTTTTCCTGCGGCTCGACCGGTTCCTTGCGGCCAAGCCAGCGGTCGGAGAGAAAGCCGCCGGCCACGGTTCCGTAGCACAGGAGCTTGAAGCCATGCGCGACGGCGGCTTCGCTCATGCGGCGGGCGGGACGGTCGTCGATCAGCGAATACTGCACCTGCACGCTGGTGATCGGCACGCCTGCATCGACCATCGCCTCGACATGAGCGGCATCGAAATTGGTGCCGCTGACGCGCGCGATCTTGCCGGCTTGGCGCAACTCGTTGAGCCATAGCGCCGTGTCGAGGCAGCCCGGCGCGGCGTAGTCCCACCAGTGAAACTGCACGAGGTCCAGCCGGTCGAGCTTCAGCCGCGCCCGCGACGTGTCGATGACCTTCTCGACATAGGCTTTCGAGATCGTGGGCAGGATTGCGAGATCGGGCACGAACTTCGTGTGGACACGGATCGCATCGAGCGCCGCCGTGCCGTGCCGCCTGGCGTACTCGACGCGAAAATCGCCGATGATCTCTTCGACGCCGGTGTAGATGTCGGCACAGTCGAAGGTCGTGATGCCGGCCTGCGCCGTTGCGATCAGGTCTTCGATCGCGGCATCGCGCGCGATCGCACCGTGACCGCCGGCGAGCTGCCACCCGCCGCGAATGACCCGCGAGATTTCGTAGCCTGGTGCAAGTTCTGTGCGTTCCATGTCAGTCCCTGGATTTTGGCGGCAGCGGCACGGCCGTCGTGTCGGCGTGGCTGAACGAGCGCTTCCCGAGTCGCGTGATCCGCAGCCGCGACGGGCAGTTCGGGTCGGGGCAGGCGACTTCGGCGTCGGTGCTCATCCAGTCGTTCTGATGCGTGACGCGCTGCTTGGCGGGCAGGAGCGGCAGCACGGCTGCGAGCGAGTAGATCGAGAAGCCCTGGCCTTCCGGCAGATGCAGCATCTCGCCGCGCAATTCGAAATGATCGCCGGGCTTGCCGCAGTAAATCTTCGCGCCTTCCGGAGCGACGATCTCGACGCGCAGATCGTGCAACTCGAAGTGGTCGTCGGCGCTCATGCGGCTTCCCTGTCGAATGTGTGGCGGCGGCGCAGAAGATCGAAGGCCCGGTCGATATCGGCAACGAGCGCCGCGCGCCCGGCGGCAACGTCGCCGGCCTCGATCGCTTCAAGCAGCCGGTGATGGTGATTGGTCGCCGGCGCGTCGCTGCCATGATCGAACAGCTCGGCTGCCTTGCGGATGTAGGGCCCGGACTGCATCCACAGGCTCTCGACGATCGGGATCAGCACTGCCGAACCGGCAGCGCGATAGATACGGAAATGAAAGGCGTGGTTGAGATCGGCCGCTTCGTGGGCGGTCTCGATGCGTCCGCCGGTCAAATTGTCATAGGCGTCGGTGTCGCGCCACAGCGCGTCGCGATCCTCGGCGCCAAGCCGGGGCAGGGCCATTTCGGTGAGGCGCCCTTCGATGAGCGCGCGGGCGCGGGCCAAATCCTCCAGCGTCTCGCGCCGGATCAGCGGCACCCGCACGGAACGATTGGGGAGAGGCTCAAGCGCCTTTTCGGAGATTAACCGCGCCAGCGCCTCGCGAACGGGCATGGTGCTGATCGACATCCGTTGCGCGAGATCGCGGATGCGCAGGACTTCGCCGGCATCGAACAGGCCCTGGATGAGAGAGCGGCGCAGTTCGCCATAGACCTGGTCCTGCACGGTATGGCGCGCGACCGGACCAAGCACGCCGAGCGTGCTCTGCAATCCCGTGCCATCCTTTGCTGTGCGCACATCCGGCTCCTTGAAGACGGTTTACGCTAGGCCTCTTGTGTGATCATGTAAAGTGTGATCACAAATCAAATGGTGACCAGGTGATGCAAGGCATGGGGCGCGGGCCGGATCGACAATGAGCGAAGATACCGCCGGACAGGCGACACTTCTCGAGGCGCAGGGGCTTTCAAAAAGTTTCGCCGGCCTGCGCGCCGTCGTCGACATGTCGATCGCGCTTCGTCCCGGTGAGCTCGTCGGCCTGATCGGTCCAAACGGCGCTGGAAAGACGACGCTTTTCGGTTTGATCACTGGGTCGGTCAGGCCCGATGCGGGCACGATCAGGCTTGGCGCCGCCGATCTCACCCATCTCGGCCCCGAAAAGCGCCTGCGCGTCGGGCTGGGCCGGACGTTCCAGATTCCACGGCCTTTCGGCGAAATGACGGTGCTGGAAAACGTCCTGACAGCCGTCCAGAACCAGACCGGCGAGAGCATGCTGGCGAACATCTTCGCCTTCCGCAAGGTGGCGGAGGAAGAGCGCCGTTCTGTCGACAAGGCGCGCTCGATCCTCGACTTTTTGTCGTTGTCCGATCTGGAGAACGAGCCGGCGCGCATCCTGTCGGGCGGCCAGCGCAAGCTGCTCGAACTCGCCCGCGTGATGATCACGGACCCGAAGGTCATCCTGCTCGACGAGCCCGCCGCCGGCGTCAATCCCGCCTTGCTCGATCTGATCATCGACCGCATCGCAGAAATCAACGCGGCAGGCATGACGATCCTGCTGATCGAGCACAACATGGAAATGATCCAGCGATTGTGCGGTCGGGTGGTCGTGATGGCGCAGGGAAGGCGACTCGCCGAGGGAACGCCGGCCGACATCGCCCGCGACGAAGAGGTGGCCGGCGCCTATCTGGGCGAACCGGCATGAGCGCGGTCATTGCCACGACCGGTCTCGTCGCCGGCTACGAGCGCGACCTACCGATCGTCAAGGGCATCGATTTCTCGCTGACGAAGGGCGAGTTCGTTGCGATCTTCGGGCCGAACGGCGCCGGCAAATCGACGTTCGTCAAGGCGCTGGCCGGTGTGGTGCCGATCTTCGGCGGCACGGCGGAACTCGACGGTGCATCGATCGTCGGGCTGAAGCCGCACGCGATCCTGAAGCGCGGTATGGCATTCGTCCCGCAGACGGAGAACATCTTCACCACGCTGTCGATCCGCGAGAATCTGCAGCTTGCCGCGGCGCCGCTCGCCAAGGGCGGCCAGGCAGCCGCCATCGCGCGCATGTTCGACATGTTTCCCGATCTCGCGCGGGAGACGGGCCGCAGCGCCGGCAGTCTGTCGGGCGGGCAGCGCCAGATGCTGGCGGTCGCGCGCGCGCTCCTGCTCGAACCGTCGGTTCTGGTGCTCGACGAGCCCTCCGCCGGTCTTTCGCCCAAACTCGTGTCAGACGTCTTCGAGACGCTGAAGCGGATCAGCGAGAGCGGCGTGACCATTCTCCTTGTCGAACAGAATGTACGCGCCGCCCTGAGGATCGTCGAGCGCGGCGTGGTGCTGGTCGACGGCCGGCTTCGTTTCGATGCTCCGGCGCAGGCCCTATCTGACCATCCCGATCTAGGCGCCCTTTTCCTGGGACTCGATCACGCCAGGGAAAGGGCCGCGTCATGAACCTGCAAATCCTGATGGACGGGCTGATCGCCGGTTCGATGATCGGGCTCGGCGCGATCGGACTGACATTGGTCTATTCGATCCTGCGCTTTCCCAATTTCGCCCATGGCGAACTGATCGCATGGGGCGCCTATTTCGCCATGTCGCTCTCGGCTCTGATCGGCGCGGTGGTGGCTGGTGCAGGCTCGCCGCTCGGTCCGTTCTCGTTCGGTTGGGGCCTCGTGATCGCGACCGTGCTCGCCATGGGGCTGACGGCCCTGCTCGCGCTTCTCGCCGACGCGGTGCTGTTTCGCATATTCCGCAAGCGCCAGTCGGCGATGATCATCGTCGTGATGGCAAGCTTCGGCGCATCGATGGCGCTGCGCAGCCTGCTTGAATTCATCTACACGTCGCGTCCGGGCTACTTCACGCGCGAGCTTCAGATCGCCATGCCGCTGGGCGGTGGTATCCGCGCGACGCCGGACCAGCTTTTCGCGCTCGGCCTGACATGCGTGCTCGTGGTCGCAGTGCATGTGCTGCTGACGCGGACGCCGACCGGCCGCGCGATGCGCGCCGTCAGCGAGAACCCGAGCCTGTCGGGGCTGTTCGGCGTCGATGTCGACCGTGTGATCCGAACCGTCTGGATCCTCGGTGCGTCGCTTGCCTGCGCGGCCGGTGTCATTGCCGGGCTGCTCGTCCAGATCCGCCCCTATATGGGCTTCGACATCCTGCTCCCGCTCTTCGCGGCTGCGATTCTCGGCGGCATCGGTTCGGTGCCCGGCGCGATCGTCGGTGGGTTGATCGTCGGCTTCGGCGAGGCGCTTGCAGTGCAGTTCGTGGGCGCGCAATGGCGGGCCGGCGTCGCCTTCGTCATCCTCGTCGCTATCCTGCTGGTCCGTCCGACCGGCCTGTTCGGGAGGCAGGCATGAGCCCGGAGCTTCTGGCCTACGGCGCATTTTTCCTGACGATCGCGCTCACCTACGCCATCATCTGCCTGGGCCTGAACGTCCAGTGGGGCCAGACCGGGCTGTTTAATGTCGGCATCGCCGCCTTCGTCGCCGTGGGCGCCTACGCATCCGCGATCCTGACGACGCCCGACACTGCCGACCGCATCGGCGGCTTCGGCCTGCCCATCGTCGTCGGCTGGGCCGGCGGGATGGCGGTGGCTGCATTGCTCGCCTTCTTCATCGGCTGGCTGACGATTCGCCTGCGCGCCGATTATCTGGCCATCACGACCTTCGGTGTTTCGGTGACGGTGCAGCTTGCCGCGCTCAATTTGGTCGGGCTGACCGGCGGACCATTCGGCATCACCTTCATACCGCGTCCCTTTGCGGGATTGGCGGGCAATGCGCTGGCCTTCGGGCTCGCCAACCTGGCGATCGTGGCGCTCGTCGTGCTCGTCACCTATCTGGTGCTGGAACGTCTGGTCCGCAGCCCGTGGGGCCGCGTCCTGCGTGCCGTGCGTGAGGACGAGATCGCCGCGCAGGCGCTCGGCAAGAGCCCGAAATGGCTGCGAATACAGGCCTTCACGCTGGGCGGTGCCATCATGGGGCTGGCCGGCGCGGTGCAGGCCCATTTCATCGGCTTCATCGCGCCTGAAAACTACCTGCCGATGATCACCTTCCAGGTCTGGGCGATGCTGATCGTCGGCGGCTCGGGCAACAATCGCGGCGCGATCCTTGGCGCGGTGCTCGTCTGGGCGCTGTGGGCGCTGTCCGGCCAGCTCATCGAGGCGACGTTCCCGGCCGGGTCGCAGGCGCGCGCCGCATCGCTGCGCCTCGTCGTGATCGGCGTGGCCCTCTGCGCCATCCTTCTTCTGCGTCCGCAAGGCATCCTGCGCGAGGTGAGGACCTTGTCCCGCCATGCGCTGGGCCGCAAACGAACCGAGGCTTCGCCATGATTCCCGACCGTCTTCGCCTCGCGCCAGGCCTTGAAATCTCGCGCGTCCTCACCGGGCTGTGGCAGGTTGCCGACATCGAGAAGGACGGTGGTCCGCTGGATGTCGAACGGGCGGCGGACCATCTCGAAGCCTATGTCACCGACGGCTTCACGACCTTCGACATGGCCGATCATTATGGCAGCGCGGAGCTGATCGCCGGCGCGGTTCTGAAGCGGCATACCGGTTCGCAGCGTCCACTCGCCTTTACCAAATGGTGCCCCGAGCCGGGTCCCATGACACCGGACGTCGTGCGCCGCGGCGTGCAGGACAGGCTCGACCGGCTTGGCGTGGCGAAGATCGACCTCCTTCAGTTCCACTGGTGGACGTTCGAGCATCCCGCCTGGCTCGACGCGCTGCACGAGATGACGAAGCTGCGCGCGGAAGGGCTGATCGGCGAGATCGGGCTCACGAATTTCGATGCCGCCCATCTCGCTGTCGCGCTTGCCGAGGGCATTCCGATCGTCTCCAACCAGGTGTCGTTCTCGCTGATCGACCGGCGCGCGGCCGGCGCGCTGTCGGATTTGTGCGCGCGCACCGGCGTCAGGCTCTTCGCCTACGGTACCCTGTGCGGCGGCTTCCTGTCGTCACGCTGGCTCGGCCAGCCTGAACCGGCCGAAATCGGCGACTGGTCCGGGATGAAATATCGTCGCTTCATCGAGGCGGCCGGCGGGTGGGACGCGTATCAGGCCATTTTGCGCGCCGCGTCCGCGATCGCCGACAGGCACGGCGTCTCGGTATCCAACGTCGCCACGCGCTGGGTGCTGGATCATGCCAGCGTCGCAGGCGTGATCATCGGGGCGCGGCTGGGCGAGAACGAGCATCGCGCCGACAATGCGCGGCTGTTTTCCTTCGCGCTCGATGCGCAGGACCACGCGCTGCTAGAGGGTGCATTTGCGGGCACTCGCCCGATCTCCGGCGATTGCGGCGACGAGTATCGCCGGGCGCCGTTTCTCACCGCATCGGGCGACCTGTCGCATCACCTCGACAGCATTCCGAGCGTCTATGCGGCCGAACCCCTCGCGGGCAAGCCCGGCCGTATGCGTGTGTCCTCAGGCAGTGTCTGGGAGCCGCTTGCCGGCTATTCGCGCGCGGTGAGGACCGGCGATCGCATTCTGGTGTCGGGAACGACCGCGACCCATGGCGCCGACCGGGTGGTGGCGCCGGGCGATGCGGGCGCGCAGGCAACCTATTGCCTCGACAAGATCGCGGCATCGATCCGCGCGCTCGGCGGCACGATGGACGATGTCGTGCGCACGCGCGTCTATCTTGCCGACGTGCAGGACTGGGAGGCCGTCTCCCGCGCCCATGGCCGCTTCTTCGGCGATGTCCGTCCCGCCAATACGCTGCTGGCCGTCGACGCGCTCATCGGCGACTACAAGGTCGAGATCGAAGCCGAGGCAGTGGTCGGCGAAGGCTGACGTCCTTTCGTCCCGAACGCGGACGGCGCTTCGATCAAATGTCATCCAGCGGCCAGATTGGCCGACGTATGTTTTTGTAGGGCCGGACAAGGAAGTTCTTGGTCGAAAGCGCGCCCGTATCGACCTCGATCACCTTGCGGGCGATCGGTTCGAAGGCGGCTCGGAAATGCTGCATCGACTTGACGACCAGCGTGGATTTGCGCTGCGGATCCACGCCGAGGGACGTGAATTGCGCCAGATCCGTTGCCTGGCCGTTGTTCGTGATCACCACGATCTCGACACCGTCGACCCGCAGGAGCGCGGAGAGGCCGTGGTTGCGCCATGCCCCGCCGCCCATGGGGCCGTAGGCGATGAAACGGCCGTTTGAGAGGGTGACGACTTCCGCCGTGACCTCCAGAGGTGCACCGCCGATGGTGGGATCGACCTTGCCGCCCAGTTTCAGGCGCACCATGTTGCCCACCCCGGCTTCCTGCGCCTGCAAGGCCGCTTCGGGATCGCAGATGGCGTAGAAGCCGACATTGGTGAGCTTGGCTGCAAGGATCGCGCGGAGCAGGGTCGTTGCGTCGCCATAGGCGCCTGAGCCGGGATTGTCGGAATAGTCCGAAATGACGAGCGGCCTGCCGTCGGGTGACGGCAAGACCGCCTCGGCGATCGCCTCGTCCAGCGGCGTGAAGGAGATCGTGGACCAATGGCGTTCCTGCCAGACATAGTCCATCAGCTCTTCCGCGATCGCCTGCGCCCTGGTTTCATCTTCGGCGGTGACGGCGATGGAAGGGCCGATGTCATGGATGTCGGCCGACGAGAAGCCGGCCTGGATACTGACGACGAGCGCCTCGCCGGACGCCTCAAGCGCGTCTGCTCGTTTCAGCAGCTCCACCATCGGCTTCGACGTCGTGCGTCCGCCATCCATGGCGTAGAGGATGGGGCGACGGGCTATGGCGACCTTGGGTCGGACCGCGCCCCGCAAAGTGCGGTCCAGCAGCGCCGCCGCCTGATGCCCGCGCTCATACTGGTCGATATGCGGGTAGGTGCGATAGGAGATCAGGGCGCTGGAATTGTCGGCCATGCGCTGCGTCACGGTGGCGTGGAGATCGAGCACCACGACAACGGGAATCGCCGACCCGACAGCCGCCCGGATGCGCGCGAGCAGTTCGCCCTCGCCATCGTCATGGCTCTGCGTGGACATGGCACCATGAAGATGCAGCAGGATGCCGTCCACCTCACCGGCCGCCGCAAGAAGGATCGCCGCGAACTCCTCGAAGCATGCGTCCGTGACCCGCCCCGCCGGATTGGCTCCGGCGACGAGAGGCGCAGCGATCGTCCAGCCGAACCGTTCGGCTGCCTCGTAGCCGGCGCCCATGAAAGTATGGGTGCCCTGGAAGGCGGCGTTGATTTCATTCTCAAGACAAAGAGAGCACGTCTCAAAACTGGTTCGGTCCGTCTTCTGAACGCTGAACGTATTCGTTTCGTGCATGAACTCGGCAATCAATACGCGTGCAGCCATATGTTGAGGGCCTCTTCACAGGATCGTTTCAGGCGTCGTCGGCATCAGCATAGTCAAAAGCACTCTTCACGCTTCAGATATGATTGCTCCAGAGACCCAGACGGCGCGATCCGGCGACGGGTGTTGTCTGGACCGATGACGCATTGCCGGTAGCGGCTGTAATTTCAGGCTGGCATGATGCGCCCGCAGGGACAAGGAACGGGACGGGATGGCGACCGCACGCGAGCTGGGACTGATGATCGGAGGCTTGGCCGTCGGCCCACTCAACGCGATCACCGATGTTGCCGGCGTGTCGGTCGGCCATCGCACTCTGTCGGGTGACGGATTGGCGACGGGGGTTACCGCGATCCTGCCGCATGGGGGCGATCCGTTTCGGCTCAAGCCGCGGGCGGCTGTCGACGTCATCAACGGTTTCGGCAAGTCGGCAGGGCTGATGCAGGTTGCCGAGCTCGGTACGCTCGAAACGCCGATCCTGCTGACGAATACCTTCGGCGTCGCCTCCTGCACGCAGGAGCTGATCCGCAGAGCGATTGCGGCCAATCCCGCGATCGGGCGCAGGACGGCGACCGTCAACGCCCTGGTCTGCGAATGCAATGACGGCGGAATCAACGACATTCAGGCCATGGCCGTCACACCCGAGGATGCGGGTGCTGCGCTGGATGCCGCGAGGCCCGGCCGCTTCGCGCAAGGTGCGGTCGGCGCGGGAACGGGCATGACCGCATTCGGTTTCAAGGCCGGGATCGGCACGTCGTCGCGGCTGATGCGCATCGGGGCCGAGGACTTCACGCTTGGGGCGCTGGTTCTGGCGAATTTCGGGTCGGCGGGGCAACTGGTCCTGCCGGATGGCCGCCGCCCCGTTCCCGGTGCGGATGCCGAGGCGGAAAAAGGCTCGGTGATCGTCGTTCTGGCCACGGACCTGCCGCTCGGTGACCGGCAATTGCAGCGCGTGGCGCGTCGGGCCGGGGCCGGGCTGGCGCGGCTTGGCGCGTTCTGGGGTAATGGCAGCGGCGATCTGGCGATCTGCTTCACCACCGCCGATCCGGTCGAGCATGACCCGAAATCAGCCTTCGCGCCGCTGCGGCGGCTGGATGACGGCAAGATCGATCTGGCGTTTCGTGCGGTTGCCGAGGCCACGCAGGAGGCTGTCCTGAACGCGCTATGCGAGGCGCCCGCTACCCGAAGTCGCACTGGCCGGCTCTATCCGGCGCTGGCCGATTGGCTCAAGGAGAACCCCCTACGATGAAGATCTTCATTTCCGCCGACATCGAAGGCACCGCCGGCATCAACCATTGGGACGAGACGATCCACGGCCATGCCGACTGGACGGAATACCGCGCCCTGATGACCGCCGAGGTGCTTGCCGCCTGCGAAGGCGCGCGTGCTGCCGGCGCGACCGAGGTCGTCGTCAAGGACGCGCATGACAGCGGCCGCAACCTGCTCGTCGAACGGCTGCCGGACTATGTCCGGATCGTGCGCAACTGGTCGGGGCATCCGGACGCAATGATGTTCGGGCTGGACGACAGCTTCGCCGCCGCCATCTACACCGGCTACCATTCCAAGGCCGGGACCGAGGACAATCCTCTCGCCCATACCTCGAACCTCAAGATCTCGCGCCTGCTGCTGAATGGCGAGGTGGCGTCCGAGTTCACGGTCAATGCGCTCTGCGCCGCACTTTACGGTGTGCCCTCGGTGTTTCTGGCGGGAGATGCCGGCATCTGCGGCGACGCGCGGACGATGATCCCCGGCATGGGAACGGTGGAAACGCTGTTCGGCGCCGGTCCCGCTTCGAATTCGATCGCGCCGACACGATCCTGCCGCCTGATCCGCGAAGGGGTCGAGGCCGCGCTGAAGACCGACGCGGGCGGCATTCCCGCCACCGATGGCCCCTGGGAGGTGGTGGTCGAGTTCGTGAATCCGGTCAACGCCTATCAATCGCGCTGGTATCCGGGGGCCAGCGCGCATGGCCCGCGGGCGGTGGCCTTCGAGGCGGCGGAGTTCTTCGAAATCCTGCGTGCCCTGCGGTTCATCAAGGGGTGAGGCACGCCCGGATCTGCGCGGCGGCATCCCACATCGTTTCGACCGGCTTCACCCGGTTGGCCGCGTGACGGTAGAGCCGGATTTCCAGGTCCATCAGCCAGTTCCGCGAGGCGCTGGCGATGACCAGCCTGCCATCGGCCAATTCGTCGGCGACGAGGCTTTCGGGCAGCCAGCACAGGCCGGATCCGGTGACGGCGACGGTCTTCAGGCCGGCGCTGATGGTGTTCTCGTGCACCGTCCGTCGGCCAAATGATGGGCGTTTGGCCAGAAGCTGCCCCAGCGCCACCCCGAAGAAGGACGAAGGGCCGTAGGAGAGGCAGGGCACGACCAAATCGCCGGAGACCGCCCGGTCCAGGATGCCCGCGCCGGGATGAAGCGCGCCTGAGATGCGCACTTGTGGTGCGGCTACCGGGATCAGGCGGTCGGTGCCGATGATCAAATATTCGAACCTGTCGTGGTCGAGGTGAAAGGGCACCTCGGGATGGGCGTAGGTCAGGAACAGATCCGCCTCGTCCATGACCATCGCCTCGACATTGGCTTCGATGCCGCCGCGGTCTGGAATGAACGCCGTGCCGAAAGGGCCTGCCACCGCTTCCAGCCGTCGGAGCCATTCGGGAAAGAAGGTCAATGTAAGCGTGTGCAGGGCGGCGATGCGGACGAGGCGCGTCTCCGTGCCGGGGTGGAGCGTTTCGCGTATGGTGTGGAAGGTGCGGATGGTTTCCTGCGCCACGGGCAGGAAGTTGCGCCCCGCCGCGGTCAATTCGGCGGGCATGGTGGCCCGGCTGATCAAGGTGGCACCCAGCCAGGTTTCAAGCTGTTTGATCCGCCGGCTGAAGGCCGACTGGGTGACGTTGCGCAATTCCGCAGCGCGGGAAAAACTCGAGGCCTCGGCAAGGGCCACAAAATCTTCGAGCCACTTGATCTCCAAAGCAACGCTCCGTTCTGATCGGACGAACAATTCTGCTTGCTGGGAACGGCAAGGCTGCACGTTCCCGATTATGCATATTTTGCATAACCATTTGCCAAAAGCGAATTTGCCAAGCGCCAGTCCGGGGTTCCACTGTTGACGCAACGAAAGGGCGCAGGAAGACGCCCTGCGAGAACGTGAAAAGGGGAATGCATGGGGCGGATTGCCCAGGGTGCGGGGAAATCCAGCCGGTGTCGAGCGATACCGTGCTGCGGAGCCATCGACCACGCAGCGGCCCAACTGGCCGTCTGGGCTTGCAGTTTCGCAAGCCGGTCCGCCATGCATCGGGAGTCCGTCACCGCAATCCCCGACTGTGGTCCGACGCTGCAAGCGTCCAGTTCCGGGGGTTTCCTTGTCCAATCGTATCCTTGCTGATCTGATCCTTCACAACGGCCAAATCTGGCGCGGCCGCGATGACGGCCGATGTCAGGCCGTCGCGGTCTGGCAGGGCAAGGTTCTGGCCACGGGTTCGGATGCCGACATCCTGGCTCTCAAGGGGCCGGAGACCGAAATGATCGACTTGCAGGGCCGCTTTGCGTGTCCCGGCCTGATCGATAACCACCTGCACCTGATCTCGACCGGACTGGTGATGGGGATGGTGGACGTCACCCCGGCCGCCGTGCCGACGCTGGCTTCGATGGGCGAGGCGATTGCCGCGCGCGCTGCCCAGACCGCGAAGGGCGGTTGGGTGCTGGCGCGGGGTTACGATCAGGTCAAGCTGGACACCGGCGTGCACCCGACCCGCGAGGATTTGGACCGCGCCGCTCCCGATCATCCCGTTCTGGTGACTCGTGCCTGCGGCCATATCGCGATCGCGAATTCGAAGGCGCTGGACCTCGCCGGCGTGTCGGAATCCACGCCTACACCCGATGGCGGCGTCCTCGGCATGTCGGGAAACCGGCTGAACGGCCTCTTGGCCGAGAACGCCATCGGCCTCGTCAGCGCAGCCATCCCGGAGGTGTCGGAAGAACGGCTGATCGACGCGATCGAACTCGGCGGTCGGCGCTTGCTCTCCTTCGGCATCACCAGCACGATGGATGCGGCTGTCGGGCAGGTCTCCGGCCTGTCGGAGATCCGCGCCTATGAGCTCGCGAAGCTGGCGGGGCGTCTGCCGGTGCGCGTCTGGCTGACGCTGCTTGGCGATCCGGGCAAGTCGATCGTCGAGGACTGCTGGAAGATGGGTCTGGTCTCAGGCGCGGGGGACGACATGCTGCGCGTCGGCGCGGTCAAAATCTTCCTCGATGGTTCGGCTGGAGGCCGCACCGCCTGGATGACCAAGCCCTACAGGGATGAGCCGGAGAATTTCGGCGTCCAGATGCTGCCTGACGAGCAGGTCTTCGCCCTGGTGCAGGACTATCACGACAAAGGTTATGCGCTGGCCTGCCACGCCATCGGCGACGGGGCCATCGAGCAGATCATCACCGCCTACGAGAAGACGCTTGCGGCCTCGCCCGACCCGGAGCGCAGGCATCGTGTCGAGCATTGCGGCTATCCAAGCGATGCGCAGAACCGGCGGATGAAGGCCGCAGGCATAGTGCCGGCGCCGCAACAGGCCTTCCTGTATGATTTCGGCGACAGCTACGTCTCGGTCCTTGGCGAGGAGCGGGGTGCGGGGTCCTATCCGATCGGCACCTGGATGCGCATGGGCCTGCGGCCCTCGACCGGTTCCGATTCACCGGTCTGCTCGCCCAACCCTTTCCCCAACCTCTATACGATGATCACGCGGCGAAGCGGCAAGGGCACCGTCCTGCTCGAATCCGAGTGTCTGAGCCGTGAGGAGGCCTTGCAGGCCTTCACCGAGCACGGGGCCTATTCGCAAAAGGCCGAAGACGTCAAAGGCCGGCTGGTGCCGGGACAATGGGCCGATATCGCGGTTTTCAGCGAGAACCTGCTGGAAGCCACCCCCGAAACCCTTCGGGACGAGACGCGCTGCATGCTGACCCTGCTTGCGGGTCGCGTCGTCCATGATGCACGATGAACAACAGGACGGCCTGAATGCAATGGCCGTTCCCGGAGGAGACAACGACCAACAACAATAATTGCGCCGGAGCATAAAGAACCAGCGCGCCACCAGAGGAGAGACGAAATGCTGAAGAGACTTTCACTCGCTGCGTTGCTGAGCGTCGGCATGGCGACGATGACTTTTGCGCAAGAGCCGCGCTATGGTGGCACTTTCAACTTCACGGCGCCCTATGGCTCGGCCTTCGCGACGCTGGACACTCAGGCCAGCCCGAGCATCCAGGAGCAGTTCCTCGCCTTCGCGATCCATCGCAGCCTGTATTCGTGGGATTCTCACGCCAACACCCCGGTGCTGGAGTTGGCGGATTCGGTCGACACGTCCGACGACGGCACCACCTATACCTACCACCTGAAGAAGAACGCGGTCTTCCACAACGGCACGCCGCTGACCGCGGATGACTTCATCTTCAGCTTCGAGCGCCTGGCGACCGCCGCGAACGCGCTGTCGGGTGCCAGCTACATCAACATCATCAAGGGCGTGCCGGAATTCGGCTCGGGCGCGGCCACCGAGATCGAAGGCCTGAAGAAGATCGACGATCACACGCTGGAAATCACCCTGACCACCGCCGGAAATCCGGGCTTCAACCTCATGGAGCCGACCACGGCGATCTATCCGGCGGACGTGCCGCTGGAACAGCAGGCGATCAACCCGGTCGGTCTGGGCGCCTTCGTCTTCAAGGAGCATATTCCCGGCTCGCAGATCGTGGTCGAGCGCTTCGACGATTATTACGAGGAAGGCAGGCCCTATCTCGACAGGGTCAACATCATCGTCATGTCCGAAGGCTCGGCGCGCGACGTGGCCTTCCGCAACCAGGAGGTCGATGTCTCGATCCTGGGACCGGTGCAGTATTCCGCCTATCAGGCCGATCCCGCGCTCAAGGACAACCTGCTCGAGGTGGCGGAAACCTTTACCCGCAACATCGGTTTCAGCCAGACCCAGGTCGAGGCGTTCAAGGACAAGCGCGTCCGCCAGGCCATCAACTACGCGATCAACACGGACCTGATCATCGAACGGCTGGTCAAGGGCAAGGCCGTGCGCGCCGTAAGCTGGCTGCCGGTCGGGTTGCCCGCCTTCGACGCCGATGCCGAGCCCTATCCCTACGATCCCGAAAAGGCGAAGGAATTGCTGAAGGAAGCCGGCTACGAGGACGGCTTCGAGTTCGAAGTGACCGCAACGCCGAACGAAAGCTGGGGCGTGCCGATCGTCGAGGCCATCCTGCCGATGCTGGCACAGGTCGGCATCACCGTGAGGCCGCGTCCTGTCGAATCGGCGGCACTCGCCTCGACCGTCTCCGCGGACAACTTCCAGGCCTATATCTGGTCGAACCTGACCGGGCCGGATCCGCTGACGGTGATGCGCTGCTTCTGGTCGCAGACCCCGCAATCGGCCTGCAACTATACCGCCTACTCGAATCCTGAATACGACAAGATCTACGAGGCGGCCCGCGCCGAGCGCGATCCGGCGAAGCAACTGGAACTGCTGAAGCAGGCCAACAACTTCATCCAGGAAGAGGCCCCTGTCTGGTTCTTCAACTACAACAAGGCGGTCATGGCCTATCAGCCCTGGGTTCACGGGCTGGTTCCGAACGCGACCGAACTCGCGCTCCAGCCCTATGACGATATCTGGATCGACGACACGGCCCCGGCCAACCGCAAGTAGGCTGACGCCACCATCCACGAGGGGACGTTCCCCTCGTGGACTGCCCTCGGATCCGTTCGCGGGATAGTCGCCGCCTCCAACACCCCAAGCGGCCTGAACCGGGACCCGTCCATGCTACGTTTTGCGCTTCGACGCATTCTCCAGATCATCCCGACAGTGATCGTCGTCGCCCTGCTGATCTTCGTGATCTTCAGTGTCGTTCCCGGCAGCTTCGCCGCCAGCCTCTTCTCGGACGGCCGCACCAGTGCCGATCCGCAACTCATCGCCCGGCTGACAGCCGAATTCGGCCTCGACAAGCCGTTGCACGAGCGGTTCTTCACCTATCTGTGGGACCTTGCGCGGTTCGATCTCGGCACATCCTTCCGCACCCGTCTGCCGGTGATCCAGATGATCAACGAGCGCATCTGGGCGTCATTGGAACTGGCCGCCGCCGCCATGGTCTTCGCCATCGCGATCGGCGTGCCGCTCGGCTTCATGGCCGCCCTGCGTCCCGGCTCGATCCTCGACACCGTCACGATGATCGGCGCCGTCTCGGGCCTGTCCCTGCCGCAGTTCTGGCTGGGCCTGCTGATGATGCTGTTGTTTGCGCTGCACCTGAACTGGCTGCCGAGCTTCGGTTACGGCGGCGGGTCGTTCCGCAACCTGATCCTGCCCGCCGTGACTCTCGGCGTGACGCCGCTGGCTCTTTTGGCGCGCACCACCCGCGCCGGCGTTCTGGACGTGATGAATTCGGACTTCATCCGCACCGCCCATTCCAAGGGCATGAGCGAGGGGGCCGTCGTGCGCCGTCATGTCGCCCGCAACGCGCTGGTGCTGATCGTGACCACCGTCGGCCTGCAATTCGGTTCGCTGATCGGTCAGGCCGTGGTCATCGAAAAGCTGTTCGCCTGGCCCGGCATCGGATCGCTGCTGGTCGACAGCGTGGCGATCCGCGACATACCCGTGGTCCAGGGCACGATCCTCGTCATCGTTTTGTGGTTCCTCGTCATCAACACCGTCGTCGATCTGCTCTATGCAGCCATCGATCCGCGCATCAAGCAGGAGTGAGCGGCGATGCGTCTTGGCTTCAACCTCGTTTTCGGCGGCTTTCTGACCGTTCTGGTCGTCCTTGCCGGTATCCTTGCCCCTTGGCTGGCCCCCTTCGACCCGGTCCTGGGCGCGAACCTGATGAACGCGGAACTGCCGCCGGATGGCGAGTTCTGGTTCGGCACCGACAGCCAGGGCAGGGACGTCTATTCCCGCATTCTCTACGGCGCCCAAATCTCGCTGACTGTCGGGATCGTCTCGCAGGTCATCAATTCGCTCATCGGCGTGACGCTCGGCATGACGGCCGGCTATTGGGGCGGCTGGTGGGACGACCTCGTGAACGGCCTGACCAACGTCATGCTTGCCATCCCCTCGCTGATCTTCGCACTGGCGGTGATGGCCGTTCTCGGTCCCGGCCTCGTGTCGCTGCTGATCGCGCTCGGCCTGACCAACTGGAGCTGGACCTGCCGCATCGCCCGGTCATCCACGCTCTCGCTCAAGTCTCAGGGCTATGTGCTGGCCGCGCAGTCGCTCGGCTATTCCGATTTGCGCATCATGTTCACCCAGATATTGCCCAACATGATGGGCCCGATCCTCGTCATGGCGACGCTCGGCATGGGCGGGGCGGTGCTGTCGGAGGCGGCGCTCAGCTTTCTCGGCCTCGGCATCCAGCCGCCGTTCCCGTCCTGGGGTTCGATGCTGACCGATGCGCGCGAAATGATCCAGCTCGCTCCCTGGGTCGCCATCTTCCCCGGCCTGGCCATCTTCCTGTCCGTGCTGGGGTTCAACCTTCTGGGCGACGGCCTGCGGGACAGTCTCGACCCCCATATGAGGACGCGCAAGGTATGAGTGCTCCGCTTCTCGAGGTGAAAGACCTTCACGTCGGCCTGCCCCTGGGAGGCGGCAAGTCATTCCCGATCCTGCAAGGGGTTTCGTTCCAGATCATGCCCGGCGAGGCGTTCGGGCTCGTGGGCGAGTCGGGCTCGGGCAAGTCTGTGACTTCGCTGGCCACCATGGGCCTGCTGAAAAAGCCCTTGCGCGCGACCGCGGGGGAAATCCTGTTCCAGGGAAACGATTTGCTGAAGCTTTCGAAGCGGCACATGCGCAAGCTGCGCGGCGACCGCATCGCGATGATCTTCCAGGAGCCGATGACGGCGCTCAACCCACTGGTGACTGTAGGACGGCAGATCGCCGAGATGTTCTACCTGCATCAGGGCAAGTCGTGGGCGGAAGGCGAGAAACTGGCGATCGAGGCGCTGGCGAATGTGCGCGTGCCCAATCCCGACCGGCGGGCTAAAAACTATCCGCACCAGATGTCGGGCGGGCTGCGCCAGCGCGTGATGATCGCCATGGCAATGGCCTGCGATCCTGACCTGCTGATCGCGGACGAGCCGACCACCGCGCTCGACGTGACGGTTCAGGCCGAGGTGCTGCGGTTGATCAAGGAGCTTTGTACCGAACGCGGCACTGCGGTGCTGTTCATCAGCCACGATCTCGGCGTCATCGCATCGACCTGCCAGCGCGTGGGCGTGATGTATTCCGGGGCGCTGGTCGAGGAGAACTGGACCGAGGCGCTGTTCTCCAATCCGCAGCACGAATACACGCGCGGACTCTTGGGAGCGCTGCCGCGCCTCGGCAGCCGCTCGACCCATGGAAGGCATCGGCTGGTGGATATCGACAGCATCGTCGCCGACCGGTCGACGCTGACACAGACGCGCTTCATCAGCCCGCGCGGGGAAGGAGCGCCGGTGTGAGCGCGCCAATCCTCGAGGTCGACAACCTCCACGTCCGCTTTCCGATCTCGGGAGGCGGCATATTGGGCTCGGGAAAGCGGACGCTTTATGCGGTGACCGACGTAAGCTTCTCGCTCGCCAAGGGCGAGTGCCTGTCCATCGTGGGTGAATCCGGCTGCGGCAAGTCCACCACGGCGCTGTCCATCATGGGTCTTCAGGAGCCCACCGAAGGCGCGATCCGCTTCAAGGGCAGGCCGATCGCGGGTCCGGGCGCGCCGAGCCGCATGGCCCGCGCCAAAGCCGCGCAAATGGTCTTCCAGGACCCCTATGCCAGCCTCAACCCGCGTCAGACGGTGAACGCGTCGCTGACCCAGCCCCTCAAACTGCACGGGATAACCGGTTCCGAAGCCGCCGACCGCATCGCCGCCATGCTCAGGAGCGTTGGCCTGACCGCCGAGCAGGGCGGGCGGTATCCGCATGAATTTTCAGGGGGGCAGCGGCAGCGGATCGGCATTGCCCGGGCGCTGATCCTCGAACCAGAGATCGTGGTGCTGGACGAGCCCGTTTCCGCGCTGGACGTGTCGATCCGGGCGCAGATCATCAACCTGCTCCTGGATTTGCAGGACGAGTTCGGCCTGTCCTATGTGATGATCTCGCACGATCTGTCGGTGGTCGAGCACATGAGCGACCGGGTGTTGGTGATGTTCTTCAGCCAGATCGTCGAACAGGGCGGCTGGAAGGAGATATTCGAGAATCCGCAACACCCCTATACAAGGCGCCTGATCGACGCGATTCCCGATCCGGATGCCGCTCTTGGACTCGCCCGCAAGGCGACCGAGGTGACCCGGCCGGCCGCCCCGCCGGGCTGGCGTTTCGGCTCCGATGGCAGCATGGCGCCGAACGTGTTCTCGCCGCCTGAGGCGTCGGAGCTCGTGGATATCGGGCCGAACCACAAGGTCCGCCTGCTGCGGGACTGATGCCTGGGCCGGGATAGGCCTGGCCTTGCTGTCTCCCCCTGCGGTGGCGGCGATGGCACGAGAAGTGATCCCGATGACCGATGAAAGCGCGCGACGCCGCCGGAGGCGTGGCTTGTTCGCAGATGCACACTTGCGGTTCGCATTTGCGAAGAAAGTATGCCACATAAAGATGCAGCAGGCGCGCTTGAGGGAGGATCGCAGGTGAGCGTAACCGGGAAGAATCCGGCGTTGACACCGCCGCAGGTGGCTAAGTCCAAGGGCGGAACGCCGCTGGTCTGCCTGACCGCCTACACGACACCGATGGCGAAGCTGGTCGATGCGCATTGCGACGTGGTGCTTGTCGGCGACAGCGTCGGCATGGTTCTGCACGGCCTGCCATCCACGCTCGGCGTCACGCTCGACATGATGATCATGCACGGCCAGGCGGTGAGGCGCGGGCTCGAGCGCGCGCTCATGGTCGTCGACATGCCGTTCGGCTCCTACGAGGAAAGCCGGGAACAGGCGTTCCGCAACGCCGCCCGCCTCATGGCAGAGACCGGCTGCGCTGCGGTCAAGCTCGAAGGCGGCGAGCCGATGGCCGGGACTATTCGTTTCCTCGCGACGCGTGGCGTGCCGGTCATGGGGCATGTCGGCCTCACCCCGCAGGCCGTCAACGCCTTCGGCGGCTATGCCGTGCAAGGACGCGGCGAGGACAGCGAGCGCGTTGCGCGCGATGCGGCTGCCGTAGCGGAGGCCGGCGCTTTCGCCGTGGTGCTGGAAAAGGTGCCGGAGCCGCTGGCCCGCCGGATTACCGGCGAGATTGCAGCGCCGACGATCGGCATCGGTGCGTCGCAGGCGTGTGACGGCCAGATCCTCGTCGTGGACGATATGCTCGGCGCTTTCACCGATTTCCGCCCCAAGTTCGTCCGGCGCTACGCGGAACTGGGCGCGGAGGCGGCCAAGGCGATCGCTGCCTATGCGGCCGATGTGCGCGCTCGTCGGTTTCCCGCTGCCGAGCATGTGTTCGGCGATATGCCCAAGGCGGTCGCCAGGGGAGGCGCGGCATGAGCGTTCCTATCGTCCGCACCCTGGCCGGGCTTCGCTCCACGGTCGCCGGCTGGCGGCGCGAAGGCGCCACCATAGCAGTGGTGCCGACCATGGGCGCTCTGCATGAGGGCCATCTGAGCCTCGTGCGTACAGCACTTGGCCGCGCCGACCGGGTCATCGTCACCTTGTTCGTCAACCCAAAACAGTTCAACAGCGCGGCGGACCTCGCCGCTTATCCCCGCACCGAGGACGACGATGCGGCGAAGCTCGCTCCGCTCGGTGCGCATATGCTCTACGTGCCGGACGCGGAGCAGATCTACCCGCAGGGCTTCGCCACGACCGTATCCGTGACCGGAGTCAGCGATGGGCTATGCGGCGCGTTCCGGCCGGGTCACTTCGACGGGGTCTCGACCGTCGTCGCCAAGCTGTTCCTCCAGACAGGCGCGGACATGGCCTTCTTCGGCGAGAAGGATTTCCAGCAGCTCCAGGTGGTCCGGCGCATGGCGTGCGATCTCGACTTGTCCGTCGAGATCGTCGCCTGCCCGACCGTGCGCGAGGCGGACGGGCTGGCGCTTTCGTCGCGCAATGTGCGGCTGTCGCCCTCAGAGCGCGTCATCGCGCCGAGGCTCGCGGACGTGCTGGTTGCGACGGCGCGCCGTCTCGCGAACCACGCGCCCGTGACGGCTACGCTCGACGAAGCGAAGGCCGCCATCCTGGCGGCGGGCTTCGACAGCGTCGAGTATCTGGAATTGCGGGCTGCGGACGACCTCGCGCCACTCGGCGGGCTGGATCGGCCCGCGCGCCTGCTCGTCGCGGCCTGGCTCGGCGATACCCGTCTCATCGACAATCTCGAGGTCATCAATTCCTCCCAGGAGCAGATAACCTTCGCCGCTTAGGATGGACCGGCGGTGCGGCGCTTCTGGCGGACACGCTCCTCACCCGTCTTTCAGCAGGATTGCGAACGGCTCTTCAACGGTGCGCCGCAGATGCGCCGCGTAGGCTTCGTGGCAAGGGGTGTCCGGGCTTATCCGACCGAACTCGATCCGTTCGAGTTTTGAGACGGGCACCAGGGCGATCGGGGCCGATACCGGCGTTAACAGTGCGCCGCGCCCGGCGAGCAGGGTCGTGATGATGCCGTACATCTCGCCGCTTATGGTCGGGCGCGACACGACGATCAGCCGATGCTGGCCGGATTTGTTCGTCGTGAGATAGACATGCCCCGACATGTTCGGGATCGATACCGCGCCGGCCTGGGTGAAGGCTGCGTCCAGCCGCTCACCTTCGCGGAATGCGAGGTATGAGCTTGCCTCGTCCCAGGCGATCCGCGTGAGATAGGCGAAGATCGTCCCGCTCTCGCCGAAGGAGGGGCGCAGGGTCACATAGTCACCCTCGATCCACGACACCGATGCGCGCGAATACGCGCCCTGCTCGTCCGGGGCGTTCTCGCCCGGAGATGGCGCCGCCGCTCGATTTTCGCGCAATCGCATTCCAAGCGCTTCCTCGAGGCGGATCGTGGTCGCGAACGTAAACGGGCGATGACCCGACAGCGCCTTTTCGAGCGTCGAGAGGCTTATGCGCGCCAGATCGGCAAGATGCTGACGCGAGATGCGGCGTCTGGCGATCTCCTCGCGAATGAGAATGGAGATGGCCCGGTTCTGGCTCTCGGAGAGATCGCCGTCCTGTTCTGGCATGCGTATGTCCCCCGTTCCCGGACTGATGACATGCCGGAAGTGCGTACATTCCTTCACATATCCACACACCCCTGCATTCGACAAGACGCGCGATGACATCCGCACCGGAACATTGCGGAACCTTACGCTGGCCCGCGCGCTCCGGCCGGCCGATCAGAAAAGCAGTTTCTCGATCATTAGGAGCGAACTCTCGATGTACCCAATTCCACCGACCACCCTTGCCCGTTTCGTAGCGGCTTCGCCGGATTTGCGCCGGCGTATCGGCATTCTGCTTCATGTCACGGTTCTGGTGCTCGCGGCTTGCATGACGCTGATGCTGCCGCGCCAGGCAGCGCAGGCACAAGGCCAGCAGGCGGGGTTCGTCACGCCCGGCGAGATGAGGTCGGGGGCGCTCCTCCTGCGCACCGGGGAAGCCGGGCGCCATGTCGAGGCACCACGCCTTGGAACGGATATCGACGTCATCGTCAGCGGGCCGACCGCCCGCGCCCGCGTCACCCAGATGTTCCACAACCCGACCGATGGCTGGGTCGAGGCCATCTACGTCTACCCGTTGCCGGAAGACGGCGCGGTGTACGGGTTGAAGATGATCGTCGGCGATCGCGTCATCGTCGGCGAGATCAAGGAACGGCAGGAGGCACGCGCGATCTACGAGGAAGCCAGGGCGCGAGGCCAAAAGGCAGCCCTGACCGAGCAGGAGCGGCCGAACATCTTCACCAACGCTGTCGCGAATATCGGTCCGGGTGAAAGCGTGATCGTGCAGATCGAGTATCAGCAGCCGGTGCATCGCTCAAACGACGCGTTCTCGCTGCGCATCCCGCTCGTCGTCGCGCCGCGCTACAATCCTGCCCCGGTGACCCAGACGGCCGATTTCGAGGCCGGGGCCGGTTGGGGCAACGCCGTGACCGATCCAGTGCCCGATCGCGACCGCATCAGCCCGCCTGTACTCGATCCACGCGCGGCGGACCCCGTCAATCCGGTAACGATCGCCGTCCATCTTCAGGCGGGTTTCCCGCTCGGCACGGTGGAAAGCGCGCATCACGCGGTCACGATCGACGAACTCGACGAAGCGGCGCGCACGATCAGGCTCGATGGACCGGTTCCGGCCGACCGCGATTTCGAACTGACATGGCAGGCCGCGAAAGGCGACGCGCCGGATGTCGGCCTCTTCCGCGAGACGGTCGGCGGGCACGACTACGTTCTCGCCCACGTCACTCCGCCCTTGCTCGACGAGACGGTCCTTGAGCGGCCGCGCGAGATCGTCTTCGTTATCGACACGTCAGGCTCGATGGCCGGCACGTCGATTGAGCAGGCCAAGGCGAGCCTCGACTACGCTCTCGGGCGATTGAAGCCGGCCGACCGCTTCAACATCATCCGCTTCGACCATTCGATGGAGATGCTCCACCCTGCCACGGTGGATGCCGACCAGCAAAATGTAGCGGCGGCGCGACGCTTCGTGCGCTGGCTCGACGCCGATGGCGGAACCGAGATGCTGGCTCCGCTGGAGGCGGCGCTTGCCGATCCCCGGGCCGACGAGACCGGCCATGTCCGCCAAATCGTATTCCTGACCGATGGCGCGATCGGCAATGAGCGGCAGTTGTTCGACACGATCGGAGCACGGCTCGGACGCTCGCGCATCTTCATGGTCGGCATCGGCTCCGCGCCGAACAGCCACCTCATGAGCCGCGCGGCGGAACTGGGGCGCGGCACCGTCACCCATATCGGCTCGGAGGAGCAGGTCGAGGCGCGCATGCGCATCCTCTTCGACAGACTGGAAAGCCCCGTCGTCACGAATCTGCGCGCATCCTTCTCCGACACCCAGGCCGACGTCACGCCCTCTATGCTGCCGGATCTCTATCGGGGCGAGCCCGTCGTTCTGGCAGCGAGGCTTGGCTCGCTTTCCGGCATGCTGACGCTCGACGGCATGATAGGCGACCGGCCCTGGACAGTGACGTTGCCTCTCGAAAATGCGGCGAAAGGCGAAGGCATCTCGAAGTCTTGGGCAAACCGCAGGATCACCGACGCGGAAGTGGCAAGCGCGGTTGGCGAGATCACGTCATCGGAGGCGGACGGGCGCATCCTCGACCTGGCGCTGGAGCATGGCCTTGTCACCCGCCTGACCAGCCTCGTCGCGGTGGACGCGACGCCCAGCCGTCCGCAAGGCGTGTCCCTCAAGAGGTCGGACCTGCCGTTGAACCTGCCTGCGGGCTGGGACTTCGACAAGGTCTTCGGCGAAGCCGCGAAGCACCGTGCCCACCTGCGCGATAGGACGGACGAAGGCGACACCCGGATGCTCGCTTCCGACGCGGCAAGAGTGCCGCAGCCCGGCGTGTCCCTGCCGCAGACGGCCACCGCCGCGCAGTTGAAGATGCTGCTCGGGATAACGATCCTCTTCGCGGGCATGATCGTCCTGTCGTCGCGCGGCAGGCTTGGGGCGCGGCGCTGATGGCGGTTCTCGGGGCTCCATGTGCCTGCGCGCGGGAAGCGGACATTTCCGCAAGCCCGTCGCGCAGCCCGGCCGCGCGAAGCAGGCTGGCCATGCTGTCAGCTTCGCTTCTCCTGGCCGTGGGGCTCGTCCTCCTCGGCCAGGGTGGATGGATCCACGCGAAGGCGCTCCTCGCGCAGCATCTTCTGGAGCAGGCCTTCGCAAGCACTCTCGCCACGGGTGAGCCGGTGAAGCCATGGTCATGGGCCGACACCTGGCCCGTGGCGCGCATCGAAGCCGTGCGTCTTGGCGAGAGCGCGATCGTTCTGAAGGGCGCGAGCGGCGAGGCGCTGGCGTTCGGCCCCGGCCACCTCGATGGCACGCCGGCGGCGGGAGAGGCGGGAACGGCGGTCTATGCCGCGCACCGCGATACCCATTTCGCATTCCTCGCCAACGTGGTGGAGGGCGACGAAATCCGTGTGACGCGCGATGACGGACGGGTCTTTTCCTATCGTGTTTCCAGCACGTCGGTGGTGCGCTGGGACGTATCGGGGATCGATCCCTACGCGTCCGGCCGTTCCCTCGTGCTTGCCACGTGCTGGCCGTTCGGCGCGATGCAGCCCGGCCCATTGCGCTTTCTCGTCCACGCGCAACTCATGCAGGCGGCAGATGCGCGATGACGCTCCCCATGGAACGGCCGGCCTTTTGAGATTGCGACGTAAGGTTGCACCGTGCAGACGAAGCCGGGATAGTGTAGGTCCATTGTTCGGCACCGAACACCATAACGCGCAAGGCAGCTTGATCGCTCTTTATCCCCCAACCGTTCCACCGCCCTCACGACCGCTCGGTACGCTTCGCGGGCTTGCGGCCGTGGTGCGCAATCCGCTCGAGCTCTGGTCGGACGACATGTTCGACAGCCAGCTCAGCGTCATGCGGCTGCCGGGACAGAAATTCATCACCGTCACCGACCCGGAATTGGCCAAGACGGTGCTGCTCGACGATGCCGGCTCCTACATCAAGTCACGCTTCGTGAATCGGCTTTTGAAGCCCGCCATGGGCAACGGGCTGCTGACGGCCGAAGGCGAGAGCTGGCGCGCGCAGCGCCGGGCCGCCGCGCCGGTCTTCCGCCACGAGAAGATCGCCGCGCTCGCCCCCTCGATGGCGGCGATCGGCGAGGAGACGGCCGCAAGGCTCGCAGCGCTCGAACCGGGTTCGCGCATCGACATCCTGCACGAGCTGGTGGCCGGCACGCTCGACATCATCGTGGAGGCGCTGTTCGGCGATCCGGGCGACATCTACGACCGCGATGCGATCTCGCGCGACATCACCACCTATTTCGAGACGCACGGCAATCTCGATCTCTTCGACTATTTCGGGTTTCCCGAATGGTTTCCGCGGACCCGCCATCGCGGCCGCACCGCGATCGGCAGGCTTCGGCAGGCCGCGCGCGACGTCATCGACGCGCCGCGCGAACTGGGCGAGGACCGGCCCGACCTTGCTGCCCTGCTGACGCTCGCGCGCGATCCCGAAACCGGCGAAGCGCTATCGACGGAGGAGGTGATCGACAACATCCTCACCTTCATCGGCGCCGGCCACGAGACGACGGCTCTGGCCGTCACCTGGGCGCTGTCGATCCTGGCGCACCGGCCCGACCTCCAGGAAGCGCTCGCCCGCGAGGCACACGACATCTGCGGCGAGGGCCCCGTGACGGCGGTGCATGCCGAGAAGCTCGATCTCACCAACCGCGTCGTGCAGGAAACGATGCGGCTCTATCCCCCGGCGGCTGCAGTGGGCCGGACGGCAGTCGTGGATACGAGGCTGGGTGACATGGATATCGACGAGGACGATCACGTGACGGTGGCGGTCTATGTGTTGCACCGGCATCGCAAGCACTGGTCCGACCCTGGCCTTTTCGATCCTGATCGCTTCCGTGAAGAAAATGCGAAAGGGCGGCACCGGTTCGCCTATATGCCGTTCGGCGGCGGCGGGCGCATCTGCATCGGCATGAAGCTGGCGCAGATGGAGGCGGCGATCCTGCTGGCGACGCTGATACGGCGCGTGCGCTTCACGCCCGATCCCGCGCACCGTATCTATCCGCAATTCTCCATCACGCTGCGGCCGAAAGGCGGCATGCCGCTCTTCGTCGAGCCGGCACGGAGGTGAGCACATGCTCGGCGTCTGGCTGAAATCGCTGACCCAGGACCATCTCGACGTCAGGATGCGCGTCGGCAAGGGTATCGAGACGCGCATCGTCGAGCGGCCGGGCATATGGATGGAGGATCGCGACATCGAGGCGCTGAGGGAGGACCTGAAGCGCGTCGCCTCGGCCAGCCTGTCGGGCGAGGACCTGACCTACGGCATCTTCTCGGCCGACCGCTCGCGGCTGAAGGACAGCATCGTCACGATCGTCTACAGCCGCAAGGAGCAGGTTCCGATCGCGTTCAACGCGCTCGCGGTGATGAACCTCTCGCTTAACGGCAGGCCGCAGGAGGTGGTGCATCTTGGGCTGGTCATGGTCGATCCGGGACAGCGCAGCCAGGGGCTTTCCTGGGTTCTCTACGGCCTGACCTGCTTACTCATCTTCATCCGCAACCAGCTTCGGCCTTTCTGGATATCGAACGTCACGCAAGTGCCGGCCGTCATCGGCCTCGTCACGCAGAATTTCTCCAACGTCTATCCCGCGCCGCAGGCGCAGGATCGGCGCAGCTTCGCCCATGTGCTGCTGGCGCGGCAGATCATGCGCGGCCACCGCCACGTCTTCGGCGTCGGAGAGGATGCCGGCTTCGAGGAAGATCGCTTCGTCATCACCAACGCCTATACGGGCGGCTCGGACGGGCTGAAGAAGAGTTTCGAGGAAGCGGCCGGGCATCGCGACGAAAGCTACAACGCGTTCTGCCGCGACATGCTCGATTACGAGCGGGGCGACGACCTGCTCCAGCTTGGGCAGATGGATCTCAACGCGGCGCGCAAATATCTGACGGAATCGGTACCGCGCGAATCCCTGCGCCATCTGCTTTTGTCGGCGGGGCTGATCGGTCTTCAGGGCCTGATTCTGCCGCTGATCTACTGGCTGGATTCCAGCCGGCAATGGGGAGGGCTGCGACCATGGGGGCGGTGAAGCAGGCGTTCAGCTATGCCGAGTTCACGACGCGCAACATCGGCTTCATCACCGCCGAGCAGCAGGAGAGGCTGCGCGGTGCGCGCGTCTTCGTCTGTGGCACGGGCGGAATGGGCGGGGCCTGCGTGCTGGCGCTTGCACGCGCTGGCGTCGGGCATCTGGTGCTGGCCGATCTCGACGCGTTCGAGATCTCCAATCTCAACCGGCAGGTCTTCGCCAATCTGGATACGGTAGGGCAGCACAAGGCCGAGGCGACGCGCGACCAGTGCCTCACCATCAATCCGGAGCTGGATATCACGGTCCACAAGGACCAGTGGGCGGACCATGTCGACGTAATCGTCGGGCAATGCGACGTGGTGGTGAACGGCACCGACGACCTCGCGGCCTCGCTGTTGCTCTACCGCACCGCGCGCCGGCTCGGAAAACCGGTGATCGACGCCTACGCTTCGCCGCTGCCGTCGGTCTATGTCACACGGCCCGGCCGGCCGATGCCGGAGGAGCGCCTCGGCTACCCCACGATCGGCACTGCGTGGAACGCCGTTTCGGACGCACAGCGGAAGGAAGCTTTCCTCCGCGAGGCCGAGCATGTGGTCCTTCATTCCTCTTCGCGTCATCATGTGAACCTCGAACTCGCGGGTGAGGTCGCGGCTGGCAAGCGCAGCCGCATGTCGTTCGCGCCGATGGTCATCACGACCGGCATGCTGATGGCCTATGAGACGATCGCGCTGTTGCTTGGCGAGAAAACCGATACGGACGAACGGGGCTGGTTCTTCAACCCGTATCGCGGCCGCGTGGAGCGACCCCGCAATGTCCTGACAGCCGCTCTGCTGCGCCCGGTCGTGCGGCGCTTCCTTACGAAGCTGACGGCCTGAGCGATGACGCAGGCTCATCTCATCGCGGACAGCCTCGTGACGCTGGCGGCGATCGTCGGGCTGCTGGTTCTGTTCGGCGTGCTGCGCCGTTCCGGCCCCGCTGACGCTCTGACGGGACGCTTCCAGCTCGGCCTCATCGTGCTGATCGTGCTTCTGACTGGGCGGCTCCTGTGGTGGATCACGGAGAACTCCCTCTTCCTGCCGGTGATGTACATCTCGGCAGGGCTGATCCCGCTCGCGGCCGTCGTGCTCGCGGAGGGGCTTTTGCGCCGCCACGCGCCGCCTCTCGTCAAATACGGGCTCCTGGCCGGAACCGCACTGTTTACCGTGCTGGCCTTCCTGCCGATCGCGCTGGTGGAGCCATTTCGCTCCTATGGGCTGCTCGCCTTCCAGTTTGCCGGTTTCCTTGCCGCTGGCTGGATGGTGGTGACGCGCGACCGTGCCTCGCTGTCCCCGCGCGAGAACTGGCTGACCGATCGGATCGCGCTGTCGCTGCTTCTGATCCTGCCGTTTCTCGTCACCGATTTCCGCTTCGACGGATCGCAATTGCCGGTTCGCATGGCGGGCATCGCCATCCTCTTCATCTGCTGGCTCGTGGTGGGCGCGGGCCGCAGCAGCCTCGGCCACCGCGATACGGTGAAGGCGTTCGCGGTGCTGGTCGTTTCGGCCGTCATCGGCGGCATCGGCATCGGCGCGATTGCGGGGCTGGATTTCGCCGGCATGGTGCAATCGGTCGCGCTCGCCCTGTGCGCCGCGCTGGTCGCGGCGATCTTCATCGACGCCATGAATCTCGGCGCGGAAGAGCGTCGCGACAGCCTGCTCACCCACATCGCCTATGGCAGCGAGACCGACGCCGCCGCGTTCCTGAGCGGTCTGCGCGAGCATATGCTGGTGGAAGGCGCGCTGATGCTGGAGCCCTCCGACCTCTCAGAATTCGACACGGCGGAACTCGAAACCGTCTTCGCCGCCGATCCGGTGCGCCATGTCGGGGAGATACGCAAGCAGACGCCGAAACAGCCGGGGATCGAGCAGCTTCAGGCGATCTTCGAGCGTTACGAGGTAACGCATCTGATGCTGGTCTCGCGCGAACCCTTGACGCTGGTGGCGCTGAACATGCCCGCGCTCGCCGCCACGCCCGGCGCGGAAACCGAGCTGCGCGCGGTCCAGCGCGTGGCGCTGCTGATCTCGGAGAGAGGCCATGATCGACATTAGGAAAGGCGATTTCGATGCGTTCTTCGAGGCACCCTTCGTCGCTTATGGTCCCGATACGCTCTACGTCTCGCCGATGCGCAACGATCTGCAACGCTTCCTCTCGGCAGACGCCAACCCGCTGTTTTCGAGCAGGGACGAGATCAGCGTCTTCACGGCGCATCGCGACGGCCGACCGGTCGGGAGAATAACCGCCCATGTCCATGCGGCCTCGAACAAGCTTCATGGGACGAGCCGCGCCTGCTTCGGCTATTTCGACTGTGCCGACGACCAGGAAGCGGCCAATGCCTTGCTTTCCAGCGCTGAAGATTGGGCGCGCAGTCGCGGCTTCAGCGAGATCGCCGGCAATTTCAACCTCACGGCGATGCAGCAGGCGGGTGTGCTGACCGACGGCTACGAGCATCCTCCCTATACCGACCAGATCTACAGCCCGCCGCACCTGAAGCGGCTGCTCGAGACAGCCGGCTACACCGCGGAATTTCCCATGACCACGATCGAGATCGACCTGACGACGACCGATCCCGAGATGCTTCTCGGCCCGAGGCAGCGGGCGTTGCTCGCCAGCGGCGACTATGCCTTTGCACCCGTCAACCGCCGTTCGCTGGAACGGCGCATGGAGGATGCCCGGACGATCCTCAACGCCTCCTTCATCGACAATCCGATGTTCGTGCCGGTCACGAAGGAGGAATTCGACTTCCAGGCGAACGAGATGAAGACGATCATCGATCCGCGCATTTCGGTGGTCCTCGAAAGGAAGGGCGAGGCGATCGGCGCGATCATCGCCATACCCGATCTGAACCCGCTGGTGCGGGCGACCGGGGCGCGGCTGCGGCTTTCGACCCCGTGGCACTATCTGAAATACCGGCTGACGCGTCGCCGCGCGGTGATCATCTTCCAGGGCGTCCTGCCCGAGCATCAGGGCGAAGGCGTCAATCCGCTGATGCTCTGGCACGTCGCCTCTGCGATGAAGAAAGCCGGCTACAGGACCGTCGGCGGCACATGGATCGCGGATGTGAACAAGGCGAGCCTCAGGCAGGCGGAGAAAGCCGGCGCGCGTCCGCTGCATCGCCTCCATCTCTATCGCAAGGACCTCCGCCATGCTGGATGAGGCGACGCGGGAGCGCATCGTCAGCCGTGCCAATCTGGCGCCCTCGGTGCACAACACCCAGCCGGCGCGCTGGCGTTTCGAGGCTGACGGAACGATCACCGTGCTTGCGGATGAAAGCCGCTTCCTGAAAGTGGGCGATCCGCACGGGCGTGACGCGGGTGTGTCCTGTGGCGCGGCGGTCGAAGGCACGATCATCGCGCTGGCTGAGCTCGGCGTCTCCGCGATCCATGTGGAAGACCTCTGGCAATCGGCATCGGCGAAAGGCCTCCGACCCGCCGCCAGCATCGTCCCGCGCGACGGCGGTGAGCCATCTTCGCTCTCGTGGGCCGTCGATGCCCGGTTCACATGGCGCGCTGGTTTTGAAGCTGCAGGCGATAGCGCCAAGAAAGGGCTTGCGGCGTGGGCGGCCGCCCGCGACGACGTCGCGCTCGCCACGGAACGCGCCGATCTGGAGATGCTGGCCGGGCTCAATGACGAAGCAAGCCTGCGCTTCTATCGCAACGACGACTATCGCGCCGAGCTCGTCGGCTGGATGCGGCTTATCCGATCTCACCCTGACTATGACCGCGACGGCCTCAATCTGGAGGCCCTGGGTCTGAGTACGTTTGAGGGCCATGCGGCCCGGCTGGCGCTCGGGGCGGGTCCGCTCTTCCGCATCCTTGACGCAACCCGCATCGCCGGATTGATGCTGGGCGAGCGCGGCAAGACCCTGTCATCGACAGCGGTCGTGCTGTTCCACCGGCCCCACGACGAACCTGCGATCGCGACCGGCCGCGAATTCTACCGCATGTGGCTTGAGCTTGCCCATCTGGGTTATGCGGCCTGGCCGATGGCGGCACTGGCCGACGATCCGGAAACCGCCGCAGCCTGCGCGGCGCATTTCCGCATCGGTGACGAGCGCAGGCTGATCAATCTTCTCCGCGTCGGGATAGCGCCGCGCAAGCCTCCGCGTGCTCGTGATGGCGGAAGGGAATTGATCCTGCCGGCGGGATGAAGGGATGGACTTCGACCGTCGGCGTTTGTGGCGGTACAAAGCCTTGCACAACGCGCGTCGGAACAATATTGTCCACTCAGGTGGACAATAAGCGCGGATTTGTGGAAAGAACTAGGAGAAACGGGCTCGAGAGATATCGTTTCTCCCACTTCGGAAACAGCGCTGGAAGGTTTGAGACGTGTTGGTGAAGCAAGTCGTTAACGTTCTGGAACTGTTGGAGTTCTTCGCCGAACGGAAGAAGGCGGCGAGCCTTGCGGAGGTGTCGCAGCATTTCGGCTGGCCGCGTTCCAGCACGTTCAACCTCCTGTCGACGCTGGTGTCGCGCGGCTTTCTCTACGAGCCGGAAGCGCGCGGGCGGTTTTATCCGACACCGCGCTGGCTGACGCTGGCGCAGGAAGTGGCAGCCGCCGAACCGCTGCCGGAAGCGCTCCTGAGCTTGCTCAAGGACATTGCCCAGAAGAGTGGTGAGACGGTCTGGATCGCGGCGCAAAGTGGCCAGCACGCTGTGTTTCTGGAGGTGATCGAGTCCAAGGCCTCGGTACGCTATACGGCCAAGGTCGGGACCCGCGTTCCCTTGCACGGCACGGCGACGGGGCAGGCGATCATGAGCCAGTTGCCGCCGGCGCAGCAGACCTCGCTGCTGCGCAAGGCTGTCTTCAAACGCTATGGCGAGGGCAGCCCGATGAGCATCGAAGCGGTCGAGGACAGCATCCGCGTGTCGCTCAATCGCGGCTGGTTCGTGAGTTCATCGGCCTTTACGCCCGATCTGGGCGGCATCGCGGTGCCGATCGTGTTCGGCGATCGCGCGTTTGCGATGACTGTTGCTGGTCCGTGGTTCCGGGTCGGCAAGCGGCTGGAGGAATTCGCGCATCTCATGCACGAGGGCGTGGCGCTGCATCTCGGCCAGGATTACCTGGCAAAGAACGTCAAGGGGCTCAAGAGCCTGTATCCCGGCATGCGGACGTCGGATCCCGACGCCTGAACGGTTCCCGATGAGATAGAAACGGCGCTCGAAAACACCTTCCGACCGTTCGGGGGAGGCGCGCCGTCTGGCGGGTGGCGCAACCGTTCACGCCCCACTTTACACCCCTCCCATACCCCTGCTTCGCATGTTGATTTTTTTGCCGGCGACTTTTGCCGCTTGACTCGAGTCCGACTTATCGCCTTACTGTCCATGTATGGATAATATTTGTCCATATATATGAACAAAGCAGCGAGGAGCATCCGGCAACGGGTGGCTGCGGAGGAGACGCATGGGGCCGTTGGCCGGAATCCGCATAATCGACATGACGACCGTGCTGATGGGGCCGTACGCGACCCAGATGCTGGGCGACTTCGGCGCAGACGTGATCAAGGTGGAAGCGCCGGAAGGCGACCTCGTGCGCAAGATCGGCCCGGCCCGCAATGAGGGCATGGGGCCCATCTATCTCAACGCCAACCGCTCCAAGCGCTCGATCACGCTCGATCTGAAGCAGCCGGAAGGGCGCGCGGCGCTGCTGCGGCTCTGCTCCGACGCCGACGTGCTGGTCTACAACGTGCGCGCCAAGGCGATGACGCGGCTGGGCCTGTCCTATGAGGACGTCGCGGCAGTGAACCCGCGCCTCGTCTATGCCGGCATGTTCGGCTACGGCCAGGACGGTCCCTATGCGGCGCGTCCCGCCTATGATGATCTGATCCAGGGCGGCGCGACGATCCCTTACCTCTTCTCGCGCGTGAACGAGGGCAAGCCGCGCTACGTACCGTCGGCGATGGCCGACCGCGTCGTCGGACTGGTGGCGGTGGGTGCCATTCTCGCCTCGCTGGTGGAGCGCGACCGCACCGGCGTCGGCCAGCGCGTCGATATCCCGATGTTCGAGACGATGGTGGGGTTCGTGATGGGCGACCACATGGGCGGGCTGACCTTCGATCCGCCGCTGGATGCGGGCGGCTATCCGCGCCAGTTGTCCACCGAGCGCCGGCCGTACCAGACCAAGGACGGCTATGTCTGCGCGCTGATCTACACGGACGGCCATTGGGATCGCTTCTTCGCCGCGATCGGGCGGACGGACATACCGGCTGCGGACCCGCGCTTCCGCTCCTTCGTGGCGCGCATGGCCAATGTCGACGAGGTCTATGGCGCGCTCTCGGACATCTTTCTCACCCGCACCAGCGCGGAGTGGCTGGACCTGCTGGAGAAGGCAGACGTTCCGGCCATGCCGATGCACGATTTCGAGGGCGTGCTGAAGGATCCGCATCTTGCCGCGACCGGTTTCTTCAAGCTGGAGGAACACCCGAGCGAAGGCACGATCCGCACGATGGCGGTGCCGGCGAAGTGGTCGCGCAGCCCTGCAAGCCCGTCACGCCATGCGCCGCGCCAGGGCGAGCACAGCGAGGAGGTGCTGCGCGAGGCGGGTTTTAGCGACGCGGAGATCGACGACATGCTGGAACGCGGGATCGTGCGCAAGAGTACCGGCGGCAACGCCGCGCTGGCCTGAAGAGGAAAAGAGAATGGATTTCGGTCTGAGCGAAGAACAGGAAGCAATCCGCGAGTCCGTTGCGCGGATATGCGCCGGCTTCGACGATGCCTACTGGCTGAAGCGCGACAGGGAAGGCGGCTTCCCGTTCGACTTCTACGATGCGCTGGCGCGCGAGGGGTGGTTGGGCATCTGCACCGCCGAATCCTATGGCGGCGCGGGACTCGGCATCACCGAGGCGGCGATCGTGATGCGCACCATCGCCGAATCGGGCGCCGGCCTGTCGGGGGCGTCGGCTGTTCACATCAACATCTTCGGTCTCAACCCCGTCGCCGTCTTCGGCACGGAGGAGCAGAAGCAGCGCATGATCAGGCCGATGGCCGAGGGACGCGAAAAGGCATGCTTCGCGGTGACCGAGCCGAATACCGGCCTCAACACCACCCAACTCAAGCTGAAGGCCGAGAAGAAGGGCGACCGCTATGTCGTCAACGGCCAGAAGATCTGGATTTCGACGGCACAGGTCGCCGACAACATCCTGCTGCTCGCCCGTACCACGCCGCTGGACGAGGTGAAGAAGTCCACCCACGGCCTGAGCCTGTTCTATACGAAGTTCGACCGCGAGCGCATCAAGGTCGCCGAGATCGAGAAGATGGGCCGTAAGGCGGTCGATTCCAACGAGCTGTTCTTCGAGAATTTCGAGATCCCGGAGGCCGATCTGATCGGCGAGGAAGGGCGCGGCTTCGAATACATCCTGCACGGCATGAACCCCGAGCGCATCCTGATCGCCGCCGAGGCTGTCGGGCTTGGCATGGCCGCGATCAACCGCGCCGCGCGCTATGCGCAGGAGCGCGTCGTCTTCAACCGCCCGATCGGCCAGAACCAGGGCATCCAGCATCCGTTGGCCAAGTGCTGGGCGGAGCTGCAAGCGGCGTGGATGATGGTCCTTTCGGCGGCCTGGCAATACGACACCGGCAAACCGGCTGGCGCTGCGGCAAACGCCGCGAAATACCTTGCCGGCGAGGCCGGGTTCCACGCCTGCGAGACGGCGGTGATGACGCATGGCGGCTTCGGCTATGCGAAGGAGTACCACGTCGAGCGCTATCTGCGCGAAGTGATGATCCCGCGCATCGCGCCGATCAGCCCGCAACTCTGCCTGTCCTACATCGCCGAGCGCGTGCTCGGCCTGCCGAAATCGTACTGACGGCGCGGCAGAAGGAGGACCAATGCAGCCGACAGGCCCCGACGATCCGGACTTCGCCGCAATGCTGCGGCCGGGCGACCGCATCGTTGTCGGCCAGGCGACGGCGGAGCCGCTGACGCTGACGCGGCGGCTGGCGCATGCACGCGGCTTGCCGCACGGCTGCACGGTGTTTCTGGGCTCGGTCTATTCCGACACCTGGGCGGGCGAGCCGAACGGCCTCGCTTTCGAGGGCTATGGCGCGATCGGACAGGCGGCGAAGCTGGCTGCGGCGGACCGGCTGGATATCCTGCCCTGGCACTATTCGCAGCTCGCGCGCGCCTATGGCGACGGATCGTTGCGGGCAGACTGTGTGATGGTGCAGCTCGCAGCCTCGCCGGACGGGGGATTCAACCTCGGCATCGCGAGCGACTATGTGGTCGAGGCGGCGCGGAACGCGCGCGTGGTGATCGCGGAAATCAATCGGCACGCGCCGCTGTGCCGGGGCGGCGAATGGCCGTCCGACATACGCATCGATCTTGCCGTGGAAGCACAGCACCCGCCGCTGGAGCTTGTCGCCGGCGAACTGGGCGAGACCGAACTGGCGATCGCCGAAAACGTCGCGTCGCTCGTGCCGGACAGGGCCGTGCTGCAACTCGGTGTCGGCGCGATACCCCAGGCGGTGGTGGCAAAGCTGACCGGTCATCGCGACCTCGGGATTCATTCGGGTGCGCTGTTCGACGGTGTCGTCGACCTGATCGAGAGCGGTGTTGTCACCAACGCGGCCAAGGAACGGGACGCCGGCGTCAGCATCGCCGGCCTGCTGATCGGCACGCGCAGGCTCTATGCCTACGCCAACGACAATGCGGCATTCCGGCTGTGTCCGCCATCCTACACCCATGCCGTCGAAATCATGGCGTCGCTGTCGCTCTTCTGCGCCATCAACTCAGCCGTCGAGGTTGACCTCACCGGGCAGGTGAATGCCGAGACGGTTGGACATCGCTATGTCGGCGCGGTGGGCGGCCAGCTCGATTTCGTGCGCGGGGCCAACGCTTCGCCGGGCGGACGCGCGATCATCGCGCTGCCATCGACCGCGCGAGGCGGGACGGTCTCGCGGATCGTGCCGCAGGTGACGACGGTGACCTGCCCGCGCAGCGACGTCGATGCCGTCGTGACCGAGTGGGGCGTGGCGGAACTCCGTGGCTGCACGCTGTCCCAACGTGCCGAGCGCATGATCGCGATTGCCGCGCCGCAGTTCCGCGAGGACCTCGCCCGTGACTGGCACGACAAGGGGAGGGCGGCGCATGGCTGACGCGAAAAGCGGCCCGCTCGCCGGATTGCGCGTGGTCGAGATGGTGGGCATCGGTCCCGCTCCGCTGGCGGCTATGCTTCTGTCCGACATGGGCGCGGACGTGATCCGTATCGACCGCCCGGCATCGTCGGGGCTGGGCGTCCAGCGGCCCGACCGTTTCAATTTTTCCGCACGCGGCCGGCGCTCGGTCGCGCTGGACCTGAAGCGGCCGGAGGGCGTGGAATGCGCGCTCGACCTGATCGGCCGCGCGGATGCGCTGGTCGAAGGTTTCCGGCCCGGCGTGATGGAGCGGCTGGGCCTCGGCCCGGAACCGTGCCTCGCACGCAATCCGCGCCTCGTTTTCGGTCGGCTGACCGGCTGGGGCCAACAAGGGCCGCTTGCGCAGGCGGCGGGCCACGATCTCAACTACATCGCGCTGACCGGCGCGCTCGACGCCATCGGCCGGCGCGGACAACCGCCCACACCGCCGCTCAACCTGCTGGGTGATTTCGCCGGCGGCAGTTTCCTGATGGCGTTCGGTATCGTCTGCGGCATCGTCAATGCGTTGCGCGGGGGCCAGGGGCAGGTGGTGGACGCCGCGATCGTGGACGGAGTGTCGCTGCTCGCAGCGCCCCTGATGGGATTGCAGGCGGCGGGTCTCTGGCCGGGTGGGCGCGGCGAAAACATCCTCGACAGCGGCGCGCCGCACTACGACGTCTATTGCTGCGCCGACGGAAAGTACGTTTCGGCCGCGCCGATCGAGGGCAAGTTCCAGGCGCTGCTGCTGACCCGCATGGGGTTCGACCCGGCCACGTTCCCGGACATGAACGAGCGGGACAATTGGGAAGAGGCAAGGCGGCTTCTCGCGCAGCGCTTCGCGCAGAAGACGCGCGAGGAGTGGTGTGCGTTGCTGGAGGGCACGGATGCCTGCTTCGCGCCGGTGCTGTCGCTCGCCGAGGCGCCTGCCCACCCCCACAACGCCGAACGCGACACCTTCTCGACGATCGACGGGCTGGTGCAACCAGCGCCCGCGCCGCGTTTCAGCCGCACGCCCGCAGCCACGCCGACGCCGCCTGAGGCGCCGGGGGAGAGCGGCGAAGCCGTGTTGCGCGATTGGGGGATTGCGGACGACCGCATCGCCGAACTGGCAAAAACCGGCGTCCTTGGACGCAGAGACGAGAACGCGGCCTGACTGCCGCGAAAGGGAGGAAATAGATGGCAGGTCTTTATTACGAGGAGTTCGAGGTCGGTCAGGAATTCAGCCACGCGCTGACGCGCACGGTGACCGAATACGACAACATCTCGTTCAGCCTGATGACGATGAACCCGCAGCCGCTGCATGTCGATGCGCATTTCTCGGCGCAGACGGAGTGGGGCAAGCCGCTGTTCAACAGCCTCTACACGCTCGGCATCATGATCGGCATGAGCGTGCAGGACACGACGCTGGGAACCACGGTCGGCAATCTCGGCATGTCCGACGTGCGCTTTCCCAAGCCCGTCTTCCATGGCGACACGCTACGCAGCCACACCAGGATCGTGTCGAAACGCGAGAGCAAATCGCGCGGCGACGTCGGCATCGTCGAGTTCGAGCACACCTGCACAAACCAGAATGGCGAGGTCGTCGCGACCTGCCGCCGTGCCGGCATGATGCGCAAGCGGGAAGTCGCCTGATGCGGTCGTTCCTGTTCGTGCCGGGCGACAGCGCCCGCAAATTCGAAAAGGCGCGCGGCGGCAATGCCGATGCGCTGATCATCGATCTCGAGGATTCGGTTTCGGTGGAGGCGAAGGAGACGGCGCGCATCGCCACGCGCACGATGCTTGAAACCGCGCGCACGGCGCAAAAATGGTTCGTCCGCGTCAACGCGCTGGACACAGGCATGACGCTGTCCGATCTCGCGGCGGTGATGCCGCTGCGGCCGGACGGGATCGTGCTGCCGAAATGCGCTGGCGCGGCGGACGTTGAAAAGCTCGCCTCCTATCTCGATGCCTTCGAGGCGGCATCCGGGCTGGAGCACGGTTCGACACGCATCGTCGCCGTTGCGACCGAGACGGCGGAGTCGATCTTCGGCCTTTCGGGCTACAAAAACGCCAGCCCGCGCCTGTGGGGTCTGATGTGGGGAGCGGAAGACCTCGCCGCCTCGCTCGGCGCGACCGAAAACAGCACCGACGGCGTCTATTCCGAGCCGTTCCGGCTGGCGCGCAATCTGTGCCTGATGGGCGCGGCGGCGGCCGGAGTCGTGGCGATCGACACGGTCTGCACCACGATCGGCGATCTCGCTTATGTCGAGGCGGAAGCCAACGCCGCGCGGCGCGACGGTTTCGCCGCCAAGGCGGTCATCCATCCAAGCCATGTCGATCCGGTCAACGCTGCCTTCACACCGAAGCCGGATGAAGTCGCCTGGGCGCAAAGGGTGATCGCGGCGTTCGCCGACGACCCGCAAGCCGGTGTCGTCAAGATCGACGGAAAGATGATCGACAAGCCGCACGAGCGCGCCGCGCGCAAGATCATGGCGATGGTGAACCGGGCGGCCGCGGCCTGAACCGCACTCTGGGAGGAGTAAGGAAATGATCGAGAACCAAAGGCCGGAAAACCGGCCGTCAGCGGCCCTGGCCGTTGTCGAACGGCTGCTGGTGGTGTTGTCCAGCGTCGCCATGGGGGCGATCATGCTGATCGTCGTCGCCGACGTGTTGATGCGCTACATCTTCGGCACGCCGCTGTCGTGGTCCTACAACCTCATCGGCCTGTATCTGATGGTGGCGGTGTTTTTCCTGGCTTTGTCGGACACGCTGCAGAACCATGGCCACATCGCCATCGACATCTTCCAGCACCGGATACCGCATCGCGCCCGCCATTTGTCGCTGTCGCTCGGATATCTGCTCTCGACCATCGTCATGGCGCTGATCGGCTGGCAGGCGTGGCTGCGCTTCAAGTCGGCCTACGTCAATGATGACCGCATTGCCGCGATCATCCCCTGGCCCACCTGGATCGCCTATTTCATCGTCATGGTCGGGTGCTTCGTCATCACGTTGCGCTGCCTCTACCGCGTGGTCGGCCATGCGGCCTCCGGTGTCACCGGCCACGACCTGGTGGAAACACCGCCGCCACCCGTTACCGAAATTCCGGCCCGGGAGCTGGCGGAATGACCATCACACTCGTCGTCCTCGCACTTGTCGTCCTGCTCGTCATCGGCCTTCCCGTCGCCCTGGCGATGGCGATTTCGGGCGCCATCGGGCTCTATATGTTTGGTGGGATGCCGGTGCTTTCGGGCATTCTGCGCACCTCGCCGATTTCCACCGCCAATTCGTACGAGATCATCACCATCCCGATGTTCATCCTGATGGCGGAATTCGTCATCATCTCGGGCATCGCCAACGACCTCTTCCGCGCCGCGACGATCTGGGTCGGCAGGCTGCGCGGCGGCGTCGCCATGGCAACCGCCTTGGCGGGCGCCGGCTTCGGAGCCATCTCCGGGTCGAGCACGGCGGCGGCCGCGACGCTCGCCTCCACCTCGATCCCCGAGATGATGAAGCAGGGCTACGAACCCAAGCTGGCCGGCGGCGTGGTGGCGATCTCCGGCACGCTCGCCATGCTGATCCCGCCCTCCATCGCGCTGATCCTCTACGGCATTATCGCCGACATCTCGATCTCGTCGCTGCTGATCGCGGGCATCATACCCGGCATCATCGTCACCTTCGCCATCATCGCGACCATCGCGGTGCTGGTCTGGCTGTGGCCTGAGTCCGCGCCGAAGGGCCGTGCCTACACGATGCGTGAGAAGTTCGCCTCGCTGACGCGGATCGGCCCGATGATCCTGCTGTTCATGTCCGTGACCGGCACAATCTACAGCGGCATCGCGACGCCGACGGAGGCATCGGGCATCGGCGCATTCGTGGCAATGCTTCTGGCGATCAAGGAACGCAAGCTGACGTTCCCGGCGCTGTCGGGCGCATTGCGCCGCGCCGCACAGACCACCTGCATGATCCTGTTCATCATCCTGGGCGCGCACATTTTCGGCTACTATTTCACGCTCGCACGCGTGACCAACGACCTGACCGACTGGGTCGGCGGCCTGCCGTTCTCGCCGATGACGATCATGGTCTTCATCCTGCTCGGCTACATCGTGCTCGGCTTCTTCATGGACCAGATCGCTATCCTGATCCTGACCGTGCCGGTGGTGCTGCCGCTGGTGATGTCGCTCGGCTTCGACCCGATCTGGTTCGGCGTCATCATCGTGGTGACGGCAGAGGTCGGCATGGTGACGCCGCCACTGGGCATGAACGTCTTCGTGGTGGCGCGATACACGCGAAGACCGTTGGGCGAGCTTTTCCGGGGTGTCCTGCCCCATGTCTGGGCGCACCTCATCGTCATCGCCCTGCTCACCGCCTTTCCGGCCATCATCCTGTGGCTTCCGTCCACGATGCAGTAACCGGCCGGCAAAACCTGAAGAAGAAGGAGGAGAACGTCATGAAATACGGGTACAGACATGCACTGATGGCCGCGTCCGCTCTGGGCGTGGCAATACTGGGAGTGACCGGCGCGCAGGCGCAGGACGTCAAGCTGCGGGTGGGCGACAGCTTCCCCGTCGGCCACTACATCCCCGAGAACATGACCAAGTTCTGGATGGAGCGGGTCACCGAGCTAACCGGCGGAGAGGCCGGGTTCGATTATTATCCGGCAGAGCAACTCGGCAAGGCCAAGGATTTGCTGGCCTTGACGCAGACCGGGGTGGTCGACGTCGGCTATGTCGGCGCGTCCTATGTCAGCGACAAGCTGCCGCTGTCCTCTGTGGCCGAGCTGCCGGAGAATTTCACCACCTCGTGCCAGGGCACCAAGGCGTTCTGGGAGATCGCCAAGCCGGGCGGCGCGCTCGACCAGGCGGAATTCGCGCCCAACGACGTGCGCGTTCTGATGGTGCTGGTGCTGCCACCCTATCAGGTGCTCACCTCGTCCAAGGAGATCACCGACCTCGCCAGCCTGCGCAATCTGAAGCTTCGCACGACCGGCGGAGCCAAGGAGATCGCAACCGTGAAGGTCGGTGCCGTGCCGGTGCAGATCTCCGCGCCGGAAACGCGCGATGCGCTATCACGCGGCACCATCGACGGGGTGCTCTTCCCCCATTCGAGCGTGCTGCCCTACGACATCCATCCGCTGCTGAAATACGGCACGCAGAACGTCAATTTCGGCTCGTTCGTCGTCACCTACGTGATTTCGAAGGAACGCTGGGACGCGCTGCCGGAGAACGTCCAGCAGGCGTTCACGCAGGCCGGCGAGGAAGCGATCGTCAAGGGATGCGAGGCGACCGACGGCCTCGATCTCAAGGACAAGCAGACGATCGCCGATTCCGGCGTGACCTTCGTCAGCCTGCCGGCGGCGGACGAGGAGAAGCTGATGGGCTTCATGGGTGAGGTCAGCGAGGAATGGGCCGCCGAACTGGACGGGCGCGGACGTCCGGGCACGGAGATTCTCAACGCTTTCCGTGAAGCCCTCAGATCCGCGGAATAGACCCATGGCATCGCCCTGGTCCCGGTGGTCGGGGCGATGCTTTCCGGCATGGCGCGCATGACATCGCAGACCGCACCCGACGACAAGGTTTCCAGGAACCACCTGATGATGGCCGGACTGGTCGTCACCATGGGCTTCCTGTTCAATTTCGTCGCGCGCGGCGTCGTGGACACCTTCATGGTGTTCATGCTGCCGCTCGAGGCCGAATTCGGCTGGAGCCGCTCGACCCTCACAGGCGTCTACTCCGTTTATCTCCTGACCGTCGGGCTGATGGCGCCGCTGTCTGGCATGATGCTGGACCGCTGGGGTCCGCGCGTGACCTACGGCCTCGGCCTCGCCACGATGATCGGCGCGATGTGGGCCGCATCGACGACGACCGCGCTCTGGCATATCTACCTGTTCATCGGCGGCTTTTGCGGCGTCGCCGCGTCGGCGCTGGGGATGGTGCCGGCAGCCGCCCTGATCGGCCGCTGGTTCGATCGCAACATGAGCCTCGCCATCGCCATCGCCTATGCGGGCTTCGGCTCGGGCATCCTCGTCATCGTGCCGCTCGCGCAGGCCGGCATCGACGCCTATGGCTGGCGCGACACCTATCGCCTGATCGCGCTGGTGCTGATCGGCATGACGCCGCTCCTGCTGCTGCCATGGGGCCGCATCGCCGAGGGACAAGGCAGGAAGCCGGCGGTCGATCCCATGGCGGAGGAACCGGCCGTTGCGGTGTCGCGGACCAATGGCTGGCGCATCGCCACGGCGCTGCGGACGCGCGAGTTCTGGCTTCTGGTGCAGGTCTTCTTCTTCACCGCCTGCGGCGTCTACAGCGTCGTGGTGCAGACCGTGGCCTATCTGGTCGATCAGGGCTATCCGCCGATCGAGGCGGCGCTCACCTTCGGTGCGTCGGGAATGCTGTCGATCTTCGGTGTGGTGTTTTCCGGCTGGCTGTGCGCGCGCTACGGCAACCGCTTCGCCGCCACCTTGTCGTTTGTCGGGACTTTCGTCGGCGTGGCGGCGCTCCTGGCTTTTTCGGTCGTCGCGAGTTCGCTTCTGATCCTGATCTACGTCATCGCCTTCGGCGTCAGCCAGGGCGCGCGGGGGCCCATCATCTCGACACTCACGGCACGCATCTTCGCCCAGGGTGCCGTCGCCTCGATCTTTGGTGCGATCTTCATGACCATGTCGTTCGGCTCGGCCTTCGGCTCGTGGATGTCGGGGTTCCTGCACGATCTGACGGGAGATTACCGCGCCGCTTTCATCTTTTCGGGCGTCAGCATTCTGGTCGCCTGCACGCCGTTCTGGATGTCCGGCCGGCTTCAGAACCCCCAGGCGCTGCCGCCGCCAACCATGCCATCACGAGGAGCAGGAACATGAAGTTACTTGGAGAGGGATTTCGCTGGAACGATCTCGAGGTCGGGCAGCGGTTCCGCACATTCGGGAGGACGATCACCGATACCGATATCGTCAACTTCATCTCCTGTGCTGGAATGCTGGAATCGCTGTTCGTGGACGCGGAATACCGGGCCAGCCATTCGGCGATCCCGGGTCGGCCCGCGCCTGCGGCCCTCGTCTACGCGCTGGCGGAGGGGCTGACGCTGAACGCGACCGCGCAGGGCACCGGCCTCGCCTTCCTGCACATGGAACTCAACGTGTCAGGCCCGGTGCTGCAGGGCGACACGATCCATGTCGAGATCGAGGTGATGGAGGTTCGCCCCGCCAGCAAGGGCGGGCGAGGTCTTGTGCGCACGCGCAACAGCGTGGTCAATCAGCGTGGAGAGACCGTCATCACCTACACGCCGCTGCGGCTGATGGAAGGTCGCGAAGTCTGATCGGGAGAGACGGCATGAACCTTGCGGACTGGCTGAACGCGACTGCGCGCGCGAAACCCGATGCGCCGGCGATCTTCGAGGGGACGCGGCTCTACGCGACCTACGCGCAGTTCGCCGCGCGCGCGAAGGAACTGGCGGCGGGATTACAGGCGGCGCATGGGCTGAAGGCAGGCGACCGCGTCGCCATCTTCATGAAGAACGATCCCACCTATATCGAGCTGTTCTACGCGATCTGGTGGTTCGGCGGCGTCGTCGTGCCGATCAACAACAAGCTCCATCCGCGCGAGGCGGCCTGGATCGTGGAGAATTCGGGCGCGGCACTGCTGGTGTCCGATGACGGCAAGGTCGGGACGAATGCCGAGCTGCCGCAGGGATGCGTCGAGATCGCGACCGGCTCGCCGCAATGGCGGGCGCTGTCGTCGCATGGCAAGGGTGGCGACACTCCTGCGCAGGTCGCATCCGACGACGTCGCCTGGCTGTTCTACACCTCCGGCACGACCGGGCGACCCAAGGGCGTGATGCTGACTCACTGGAACATGCGGGTCGCCACGCTCGCCTATGCGCTGGACGTGGATCAGCCTGGCGAGGAGCAGGCGACGCTCTATGCCGCCCCCTTCTCGCATGGCGCGGGCATCTACAATTTCGTCTTCGTGCGGGTGGGTGGGCGGCACGTGTTCCCGGCCTCGCGCGGTTTCGACCCGAACGAGATCGAAGCCTTGTCGCGCCATTTCGGCGCGACGGTGATGTTCGCCGCGCCCACGATGGTCAAGCGCATGATCGAGGCGGCGAAACGCTCCGGCTATCGCGGCGAGGGTATCCGCACGATCATCTATGGCGGCGGGCCGATGTATGCCGCCGACATAGACGAGGCGCTGGCGCTGTTCGGTCCGCGGTTCGTCCAGATATACGGCCAGGGCGAGACACCGATGACGATCACCTCGCTGCGGCGCGAACTGGTCGCCGACGCGGCGCATCCGGCCTGGCGCGAGCGTCGCGCGTCCGTGGGACAGGCGATGGCTTGCGTGGAATTGCGGATCGCCACCGACGGAGACGAAAAACCGGCGGGCGAGCCGGGCGAGATCCTGGTGCGCGGCGCGACCGTGATGAAGGGTTACTGGCGCAACGAGAAGGCGACCGCCGAGGCGATACGTGACGGCTGGCTCCATACCGGCGATATCGGCAGGGTGGACGAGGACGGCTTCCTGACGCTCACGGATCGCGCCAAGGACCTGATCATCTCCGGTGGCACCAACATCTATCCGCGCGAGGTGGAGGAGGTGCTGGCGCGCCACCCCGGCGTGCTGGAAGTGTCGGTGATCGGCGCACCGAGCGCCGAGTGGGGCGAGGACGTCGTCGCCTTCGTCGTCGGCCGTCCGGACGGCGATTGCGACGCCGCCGCGCTCGAGGCGTGGTGCCGCGCCGAGATGGCCTCGTTCAAGAAACCGAAGCGCTATATACTCTGCGCCGAACTGCCCAAGAACAGCTATGGCAAGGTGCTGAAGACGGAGCTGCGTCGCAAGCTGGTAGACGGCTAGGCGGGTTGCGATCTTTCGGTGTCGGTGGCCGCGTTTTCAGTCCGTGTGCGCTTTGCGGCGGGCGAGCCATTCGCGCAGGTCGGTTTCGGCGCGTTCGAGCGCGCCGGAGTTGAGCAGTTTGCGCAGCATCGCGTTCGCGACCGCTCTGCCCCGCAGGTTGAACTGGCCGGCTTCGTCATCACCCGCATGCACGCCGAGCTTGTCGTAGATCGCCTGGAGCCGGTTCTGCACCGAACGCAGCGATATGCCCCGGCGCTCGGCGATTGCCTTGTCTGTCAGGCCGAGCGCGATATCGACCAGGATTTCGTACTCCGTCTCCGTGATGCCATCGCTGGGCGCCAGGCTCTTTTGCTGGGTGCCGCGCACCGCACCGTCGATGACGCACTGGTTCTCGACGAAGATGCTGCGCAGGGCCAGGCGCAACCTCTCGTCGGAGGCCGATTTCAGCACATAGCCATAGGCTGCGCCTGCCGGCACGATGCGGCTGACGCCGCGCACATAGGCCTCGTCGGCATAGTTCGACCAGAACAGGATCCGCGTCTGCGGCCGCTCGCGCCAGATCGTGCGGGCAGCGTCGATACCGGTCCTGGGCTGCATCTGCAGGTCCATCACGATGTGTGCCTGCGGCTGTTCGCGCGCCAGCGTCTGGCCTTCGTCGCCGTCGCGTGCCTCGAGCACATCATCGCATTCCGGCAGGGCGGAGCAGACCGAATCGTGCAGATATGCCCTGTGCAGCGGGTCGTCCTCGACGATGAGCACCTTCATGAAGCGTTCCTGACGTTCGGATGCATCTCGGCCAGCGGCAGCGCGACGCGCATGACCGTGCCCTTGCCCTCGCGCCCGGACCCCAGGCTCAGCCGGGCGCCGATCAGCCTTGCGCGGGTGCGCATGTTGTCGATACCGGCGCCGCCGGGACGATGGACCTGCGTCAGCCCTCGTCCGTCATCGGTGACGGTGATGACCACCTGCCCGCCCACCATGCCGAGCCGGACTTCCAGACGGCCGGCCGCGGCATGGCTGACGGCGTTGTTGACGGCCTCCTGGACGATACGCAGGAGCGCGACCGAGACACTCGCCGGCATCGCATCGATAGCGCTCGCGCCGTCGACCACAAGGTCGGCCTCGATCGCCTGTCCGCTGTCTCGAATGGCGCGTTCGAGATGGTTCTCCACCGCCTGGGCGAAGCCGAACAGGTGGAGAACGGTCGGCTTGGCCTCGTCGATGATGCTGCGCAGGGCGGCCATGCTGGCCTGAAGCGCCTCGCATGCGGCGGCCAGCTCCGACGGATCGGCGGCCTGGGTCCGCGACAGGCGCTCCAGCCGCCGCGCAAGGCGGGTGAGATCGGCCAGCGTCTGGTCGTGAAGGTCCATTCCGAGGCGCTGGCGTTCGGTTTCGAGCGCTTCCGTCAGGCGCAACGCGCCCTGGCGCAGGCCTTCCTCGCGCGCCCGTGCCGCCGCTTCCACGATGGCCGATTGCCGCGCCTGCTCAGCCGCGCGAAGCGCGAAGAAATACGGCGAGAGAAGTTCCGCGACATAGCCGCCGTTGCGGATGTCGGCCGCGCCATACTGGCCCGCCTCGTGCAGCGAAAAGGACAGCGCGCCGATCACCTCGCCATGCACCACCATCGGCAGATGAATGCGCGAGCGAAGCTGGTGATCGTGGATCGGTTTCACGAAGGCGCCCGCGAAGTGGAACTGCGGGTCCGACGTGGCGTCCGCGGAGATCATGTGGTCGACCTCGCCCATCAGCAACGCCCGGATGGGACTGAACGCGACGGGGCAGTTGGGTTGGCTGCCCCATGCCGTGTCGATACCCGTCTCGTAGGCGGTGTGCACCTTGCCGTCGGGCCGGATGATGCAGACGTCGAGATGATCGTGCGCGACGACGTCGGCGATCTCGTCGGCCACCGAGCGGATCGCCGACAGGAAGTCGAGCTGTCCGGCGAGGAGCCGCGACATGCGGAAAAACTGGTTCAATCTGGCAGCCGGCCGTGGCCCGCTCATCGTCGCCTCCCTGGGACGGCGATCATGAACGCGATGCGCGGCGCGGCCAAGGGGGTTGCGAGCAGGGATGTTGCGGGTTCCCGCAAATTACCCGCGTAAACGCGCACCTGGCCTGCTGATCCGGCACTAGGCAGACCCGCGCCGTTGCGCCACTCTTGGGTTACGGGCGGAGGAGCCCGATCTTATGCCGAAACGCCGCCCGATCAACGGAGCGGCTATCTCAGGGAGGAGACGAGCATGAACAGGACAATCCTGCTGACTGCGGCGCTTGCGCTTCTGGCGGTGCCGGCGACAGCGGACACTGCCGACAAACGTATTGCGCTGTCCAACAATTATGCCGGCAATTCATGGCGTCAGGCCATGCTGACGAGTTGGGAGACGGTGACGGGGCCGGCGGTCAGCGAAGGCGTGGTAGCCGCCGCAGATCCGTTCACGACCGGCGAGAATTCGGCGACCGAACAGGCGTCGCAAATCCAGAACATGATCCTTCAGGGCTATGACGCGATCGTCGTCAACGCCGCATCGCCAACCGCGCTCAACGGCGCGGTCAAGGAAGCATGCGATGCCGGCATCGTGGTCGTCAGCTTCGACGGCGTCGTGACCGAGCCGTGCGCATGGCGCATTGCGGTGGATTTCAAGGAGATGGGGCGCGGACAGGTCGAATATCTCGCGGGCAGGCTGCCGGATGGCGGCAATCTTCTCGAGATACGCGGCCTGGCGGGCGTCTTCGTCGATGACGAGATCAGCGCGGGCATCCATGCCGGCGTCGAGCAGTTCCCGCAGTTCAAGATCGTCGGCTCCGTACATGGCGACTGGGCGCAGGACGTCGCGCAGCGCGCGGTCGCGGGCATCCTCCCCTCGCTTCCCGAGATCGTCGGCGTGGTGACGCAGGGCGGCGACGGCTATGGCGCGGCGCAGGCTATCGCGGCCGCCGGGCGCGATGTGCCGATCATCGTGATGGGCAACCGGCAGGACGAGCTTGCCTGGTGGAAGGAGAGGAAGGACGCGGACGGCTATGAGACTATGTCGGTGTCGATCGCGCCGGGCGTTTCGACGCTTGCATTCTGGGTGGCCCAGCAGATCCTCGACGGCAAGGAAGTCTCCAAGGAGCTGATCGTTCCGTTCCTGACGATCTCGCAGGACAATCTCGAACAGAACCTCGAGACGACGCCTGCGGGCGGGGTGGCCAATGTCGAGTATTCGCTCGAAGACGCCGTCGCGGTGATCGAAAGCGCCAACTGAGCGTGACGTCACGAACGGCTCAGCCGACACAGCCCACGACCGGCCGATTCCGGCCGGTCTAGCTGCATGGAACGATGATGAGCGAAGCCTCTCCCCTCGTTGCGGTTTCCGATGCGAGCATGCGGTTCGGCGTGGTGAATGCGCTGGACGGCGTGAGCCTGGCGTTGCGCGCCGGCGCGTGCGTGGGGCTGGTCGGCCACAACGGAGCCGGCAAGTCCACGCTGGTGAACGTGCTCAATGGGGGGCTGACGCCGCAGGCCGGATCGGTCCTCGTGGACGGCGAACAGCGCGGCTGGGGCGTTGGCGAGGCGCGGGCGCAAGGTCTGCGCTGCGTCTTCCAGGAGCTGTCGCTTTGCCCCAATCTGACGATCGTCGAGAACACCCGCCTCATGCACAAGGGGCATTTCGGCGCGCCGGGGAAAGCGTGGCGCGCTCGGGCGGCAGCCATCATCCGCGAAAGCCTCAACCGCGTGTTTCCCGGCCACGGCATCGACCCGCACAGCCAGGTCTCCGGCCTGGCGATCGCCCAGCGCCAGATGGTCGAGATCGCGATGGCATTCGCAGATCCGGGCATCGCGCCACGCATCGTCATCCTGGATGAGCCGACCTCGTCGCTGGACGGAGAAACCGCGGCGCAACTGCTCGCCCACGTGCGCCGCTTCGTGGCAGCGGGCGGATGCGTGGTTCTGATCTCGCACATCCTTTCGGAAATCCTGGCCAGTTGCGACCGGATCGTCGTGATGAAGGACGGACAGGTCGTCGCCGACCGTCCCGCGAGCGAGTTCACGCAGGAGGGGCTGGTGACCGCGATGGGTTCGACGGCGCGCGACAGGTCGGCGAAACACAGGGTGACGGCGGCGAACGAAGCGCCCCTGATCGTCCATGAACCCCGGCGCGGCCTTCCCTTCTCCGTTCATCCCGGCGAGGTCGTCGGGCTGGCTGGTCTGGCCGGACACGGGCAGACGGAATTGCTGCACATGCTGCACGCCCGCCTGTCGTCCGAATGGCGCACCATCCGCGATCCCGCCGTGGCGTTCGTCGCCGGAGACCGGCGGCTCGACGGCGTGTTCGAAGCATGGTCGATCCGGATGAACCTCGTCATGAGCGCACTGTCAGGGTTCGTCCGGGGCGGCGTGATCGATCGCGACGCCGAACGCCAGGCTGCGGACGAGTGGAAAACGCGCATCGGCATCCGCTCGCCCGATCTCTCGCTGCCCATCCTGTCGTTGTCTGGCGGCAACCAGCAGAAGGTGCTGTTTGCCCGCGCGCTTCTGACCAGCGCCCCGCTCGTTCTGATGGACGACCCGATGCGTGGCGTCGATGTCGGCACCAAGCAGGAGGTCTACGACATCGTCCGGGCGGAGGCCGACAAGGGCCGCGCCTTTGTCTGGTACTCCACCGAAATGGAGGAAATGGAGCAGTGCGACCGGGTCTTCGTGTTCCGCGAGGGCTTCATTGAAGCCGAACTGACCGGAGACGGCATCACCGAGGAAGCCATGCTCGCAGCCTCGTTCAGGGCGGCTTCATGAAGCTGAATGCAGATCATGTTCGGCTTGCCGTACCCGTCATGGCGCTTGCGGCGCTGCTGATCGGCGTGTTCGCGTTGCAGCCGCGCGCGATGAGCTACACCGGACTGAACCTTCTCTTCAATCTCGCCGTGCCGATCGCGCTGGCGACGCTGGCGCAGATGTTCATCATCGCGGTCAACGACCTCGATCTGTCGATGGGCGCGTTCGTCAGCTTCGTCGCCTGCGTGACCGCCACCGTCCTGCAGCAGACCCCGCTTCTGGGAACGGCGATCCTCGTTGGCTGCATCTGCGTCTATGCCGTGCTGGGCGTCGTCATCTATTTGCAACGCCTGCCGTCGATCGTCGTGACGCTGGGCATGAGCTTCGTGTGGACCGGTCTCGCGGTGATGATCCTGCCCGTGCCGGGCGGCTCTCCGCCCGACGGGATCCGGGCGCTGATGACGCTGCGCCCGCCGCTCGTCCCGATGGCAATCGCAGCGAGCGTCCTGATCGCGGTTGCGGCGCACCTGATCATCGCGCGCTCGTCGCTCGGTGTCGCGATACGGGGCGTCGGCGGCAACGAGCGCTCTGTGTCGCGCGCCGGATGGAACGTGCTTCTGGTGCGCGCCGCGGCCTATGCGCTTGCCGCAGCCTTCGCCGTCATGGCGGGCATGGCCCTTGTGGGGCTGACCACATCGGCGGACGCCAACATCGCGCTTCGCTACACGCTCCTGTCCATCGCCGGTGTGATCCTCGGCGGCGGCGAGTTCGTCGGCGGCCGGGTCTCGGCGGTCGGCGCAGTCGTCGGTGCGCTGACGCTGGCTCTTGCCGGCTCCTTCCTGTCGTTCCTGCGCCTGTCGCCGGACTGGCAGATCGGAGCGCAGGGCGCCATCCTGATCCTCGTGCTCGCGCTACGGCTCGGCCTGCGCTCGCTCGAAAAGCGCGGAGTCGTGGCGCGATGAGAGCCCTTCTGCTGCGACCATGGATATGGGCCTGGGCTGGCGCGATCGCCGTGTGGATCGTGACGACCGCTGCCACCGCAGGTGCGAGTGCCGGCGGCCTGACACAGGCCGCTTTCACCTTCGCGGCCTTTTCCGTCATCGTCGGGCTCGGCCAGATGTTCGTCATCACGCTCGGTCCCGGGAACATCGACCTTTCGATCCCCGCGACGATGACGCTGGCCGGCACGGTATCGCTCAAGTTCATGGCCGAGCAGAACGGTCTGATCATCCCCGGCCTGGCGATCTCGCTCGGCATCGGCGCGGGCGTCGGCGTCGCGAACTACACGCTCATCAAGGCGTTGCGCATACCGCCGATCATCGCCACGCTGGCGATGAGTTTTCTCATCCAGTCGATGGCGATCTGGACGAACCGGGGGCTGCGCGTGAAGCCGCCCGAATGGCTGGCCTCGGCCTCGACCGGCAATCTGTGGGGCGTGCCCAACGTGGCCGTCATGGCGGGTCTTCTGACCATCGCCGCCTGGTTCCTGCTCGAGCGGACGCCCTTCGGGCGGCGCGTCACCGCCATCGGCCAGAGCATGGCCGCCGCGCGCATGGCGGGCGTGCCGGTGGATGGCGTCAGGCTTCTCACCTATGTCCTGTGCGCGACGCTCGCTGGGCTGGGCGGTTTCGTGCTGGCCTGCTTTTCGGGCGGCGCGGCGCTCAACATGGGCGCTGAGTACCTGCTGGCATCGATCGCCGTCGTCGTTATCGGGGGCTCTTCCGTGGCCGGCGGCAACTCCAACGTTCCCGGCATCTGGGGTGCCGCGCTCTTCCTGTTCCTCGTCGTCTCGATGCTCAACACCTACGGCTTCGGCGCGGGGCCCCGGCTCATCCTCACCGGTCTCATCATCATCGCCGTCATCCTGGCCGCGAGCGCGCGGCGCATGGAGGCACGCTAGGGCGCTTTATCATGACCCAGGACCTCTACGACATTCGCGACCCCCGCTTCCTCGACTGTGTGGTCATTTACGCGGGCATGGAAGAGATCGCGAGCGGCTGCCGCTGGACGGAAGGACCGGTCTGGTTCGCGGATCAGGACCTGCTCCTGTTCTCCGACATCCCCAACGACCGCATCATGCGATGGGTGCCGGGACAGGGAACCAGCGTCTTCCGCCAGGCGTCGAACTTCGCCAACGGGCACACGCGCGATCGTCAGGGCCGGCTCATATCCTGCGAACACGGCAGCCGCCGGGTGACACGCACCGAAGCCGACGGCTCGACGACCGTCCTGGCCGACAGCTTCGGCGGCAAGCGCCTGAACTCGCCTAACGACGTGATCGTCAAATCTGATGGTTCGATCTGGTTCACCGATCCCACCTACGGAATCCTCTCCGACTACGAGGGCTATCGTGCCGAGCCGGAGCAGGCTGCCCGCAACGTCTTCCGCCTCGACTCGACATCCGGCGCGCTGGCGTCGGTCGTCGATGACTTCACGCAGCCCAACGGCCTTTGCTTCTCGCCGGATGAAAAGCGGCTCTACATCGCGGAGAGTGGATCGAGCCACGACGAAAACGTTCCCAGCGTCATCCGCGTCTTCGACGTCGCGGGCGACCGGCTCACAGGCGGCGACGTTTTCTGCACCATCGACAATGGGCTGCCGGACGGCATTCGCTGCGACATGAACGGCAATCTGTGGTCGAGCGCGGAGGACGGCGTACACGTCTTCTCGCCTGACGGGCATTGTCTCGGCAAGATCCACGTGCCGCAGCGCGTCTCCAACCTGACCTTCGGCGGACCGCGCCGCAACCGGCTGTTCATCACCGCCACGACGTCGGTCTATCTGCTCTACGTCGCCGCCACCGGGGCGCAGAGGCCTTGAGTCTTGGCGGTCGGCGCATGGGCGGGCTAAGGTCGAACAGGTTATCCATCGGGAGGACGCAGTGGCGGAACGCAAACGTAATCCCGAACATCGGTGGTTGCGTCTATGCCGCACGACTGTCTCGATGGCTGTGTTCTTGTCGGCTGCGCCGGCTGCGCGGGCATTGCCCGCAGATGCGCAAAACTTTGTCGACCGTCGCGCTCAGTGCATCTACTGGGCAGACGAGGACCCATATGATTCCGCCCGTGCCGCCGCGATCACACAGGCCATGGACGAATTGGGTTGCGCAGAGCTGGAAGCCGAAGAGGATCGGCTGCGCGTACACTATCGGGCGCGACAAGCCATAATCGACGCGCTCGACGGCCGGTCGGAGGAATGACGGGTTCTAGAGCATCGCTGGGCGCTCATAGAAACACCGGCCGGCTTGAAAGAACTGACCTGATCCGGAAACAAGACACGCATCCACGGTTGCGATCATCCCGGAGCTGCTTATGAAGGGGCTTCCGCGTGATTCCTGATATCCGGAGCAGATGACCGTCGCAGCCCTCGACATCCTGAAGACCGTTTACGGCTATGACGCGTTCCGGGGACCGCAGGCGCGGATCGTCGAGCATGTGATCGCCGGCAACAACGCCTTCGTGCTGATGCCCACGGGCGGCGGCAAGTCGGTCTGCTACCAGATCCCCGCCATCGTCCGACCCGGCATGGGCCTCGTCGTCTCGCCGCTCCTGGCGCTGATGGCCGATCAGGTCGCAGCACTTCGGCAGGCGGGCGTGCGGGCCGCGGCGCTCAACTCCGACCTTGCGCCGGACGAGCGGCGCGCGCTGTGGAACGCGGTCGAGACGGGCGCGCTCGACATCCTCTATGTCGCGCCCGAAACGCTGCTGCGGCCGGACGTGCTGGAGCGGCTGGACGGCGTAAAGCTGTCGCTGATCGCCATCGACGAGGCGCATTGCCTGTCGCAATGGGGGCACGATTTCCGTCCGTCCTACCGCCAGCTCGACGCCATCGTGTCGCGCTTTGCCGGTACGCCGCGCATGGCGCTGACGGCGACGGCGGACGAACCGACGCGCGCGGAAATCCTGTCGCATCTCGCCATCGCGGGAAACGACGCCTTCGTCGCCGGCTTCGACCGACCCAACATCCGCTACGCCATCGAGGAAAAGGACAACCCGCGCGCCCAGTTGAAGGAGTTCCTGAAGCGCCACAAGGACGAAAGCGGCATCGTCTACTGCCTGTCGAAGCGCAAGACCGAGGAAACCGCCGCCTGGCTGCGCGATCAGGGCTACGATGCGCTCGCCTATCACGCGGGCATGGACAAGGCGGTGCGCGAGGCCAACCAGATGCGCTTTCAGCACGGCGAAGCGGTCATCATGGTGGCCACCATCGCCTTCGGCATGGGCATCGACAAGCCGGACGTGCGCTTCGTCGCGCATATCGACCTGCCGGGCAGCATCGAGGCCTACTATCAGGAGACTGGACGCGCCGGGCGCGACGGGCTGCCCTCCGACACGCTGATGCTTTACGGCCACGACGACATCGCGCTGCGCAGCCGCTTCATCGAGGAATCCGATGCGGGCGACCAGCGCAAGCGCATGGAGCGGCAGAAGCTAGACGCGCTTTTGGGCCTGGCCGAGACGGCGGGCTGCCGCCGACAGGTGCTGTTGTCCTATTTCGGCGACCGTAGCCAGCCATGCGGCAATTGCGACACCTGCGCCGAGCCGCCGAAGCTGTTCGACGGCACCGTCGCCGCGCAGAAGGCGCTGTCGTGCATCTACCGCACCGGCGAACGCTTCGGGCAGGCCTATATCGCCGACGTGCTGCTCGGCGTCGAAAACGACCGCATCGCCCAGTTCGGCCACGACCGCATTTCCACCTTCGGCATCGGCACGGAGCACGACAACCGGACGTGGCGGGCGATCCTGCGCCAGATGATCGCGCTGCGTCTCGTGGATGTCGACTTCGCCGGTCATGGCGGACTGTCGATTTCGGAGACGGGCCGCGATTTCCTGCGCGACAAGCCGACGCTGATGCTGCGGGTGCCGCCGGCCCCACGCGCAAGACGCGACAAGGTCGCCCGCAGCGCAGCGCAGTCGACGATGGCCGAGGGAGACCGCGACCTGTTCCAGGCGTTGCGCCAGAAGCGCATGGAGATCGCGCGGGCACAGAACATTCCGCCCTACGTGATCTTCCACGACAAGACGCTGATCGAGCTGGCTGCCGTCAGGCCGTCCTCACGCGACGAGATGGCGAACGTGCCGGGCGTGGGCGAAGCCAAGCTCGATCGTTACGGCCCCGCCTTTTTGCTGGTGATCGCCGAGCACGTGTGACGCACTTTTCGCTTAACAGGGTTCGAACCCGGGGCCTGATCAAGCGAACTGACGGTCGAGGTCCCGCTTCATCTCGTCGAGAAGCCTGCCGATCTTTTCCTTCAGCTCGGGCGTGTCGAGCGTCGTCGCATAGGATATCGCCACTCCGATGACCTCCTGGCTGTCGGGGTCGCGAAATGCGATGCCTTGCGACGACACGCCTTCGTAGGAATCGTCCGACGAATAGGAGCGTCCGGTTTCGCGTATCTGGCGAATGCGCTCCAGAAGCTCTTCATGCGTTCGCGGGGTGTTTTTCGAGAGCAGGGGAAGCTCGGCCGGAACACGCTGGCGCCACTCTTCGTCGGTCAGGAGCGACAGCATGGCGCGTCCGTTGGAGGTGGCATGGGGCCAGGCCCGGTAGCCGGGCGTCGCAGCGATCGCGATCGGGCTGGAACCGCGCACCATGCGTAGTACCGCCATCTGCGGGCCATCGAACATCGTGATGTATCCGGTGTGGCCACCCACGGCGCAGACATGCTGGAGCCGCTTCTGGACGAGATCCAGGAAGGTTTGATGCGCGCGGGAAATCTGCCCCAGTTCGAACAGGCGGATGCCGGGGCGGTAAAGCCGGCTTGCGGAATCATATTCCAGCATCCCGGTATCCCGCAGCGTCTTCATCACCCGCGATACCGTTGCTTTCGGCCGGCCGACGCGACGCGTCAGCTCGGCCTGAGTCAGAGCAGTCTCCTCGAAAGAGAAGCAACCGAGAATTGCAATGGCATCTTCAAGGGCGCTCAAATTCAATCCTCCCGCGAGTTTGACATGCCATTTGTTCCACTATTGGAACATAATGTCAAATATGAAACTTATGCTGGACTCATCTTTCGTGCCGGCCTATAAACTCAGCAACATTCTTCATGCACAAAAAATGGGCGTGACGATGCAGGCCTCGCGCGCCTTTCGACGGGCCAGCCGCTTCGCCAATGCCGCGGAAGAATTCATGCAAACACTTTGACCGCCAGCGATGGCGGTAAGGACGGAGGCTTGCCTGCGGCTTGCCTCGACGAATGGGGATTTTCCGAATGCAAGCTAACGCCAAGGGTTTCCGCGCCGGTATCGATATTGGCGGCACCTTTACCGACTTCATCCTGTTCGACGAGAGCGCAGGCGCGATCCGGCTGCATAAGTGCCTGACGACGCCGGCAGATCCGTCGAAGGGTGCGCTGGGCGGCCTTGGCGAGGTGGTCGAGGCGGCAAGTCTCAGCGTGGCCGACATCGACGAGATCGTGCATGGCACGACGCTGGTCACGAATGCGGTGATCGAGCGGAAAGGTGCTCCGGTCGGCCTGATCACCACGGAAGGCTTTCGCGATATTCTCGAAATCGGCTTCGAGCAGCGCTACGACATCTACGATCTGTTCCTGACGTTCCCGGAGCCTCTGGTGAGCCGTTCCCGCCGGCTTGAAATTTCCGAGCGCGTGGGCGCGGATGGCGGTGTGATCAAGCCTCTGGACGAGGCGTCGGTTCTGCGCGCCGTGAAGCGGCTGGTCGCCGACAAGGTCGAGGCGATCGCGGTCTGTCTGATGCATTCCTACCGCAACCCGGACCACGAACGCCGGGTTCGGGAACTGATCAAGCAGCACCACCCCGAGATTTCCGTGTCGATCTCCTCGGAAGTCGTGGCCGAAATCTCCGAATATCAGCGCTTCGTCACCACCTGCGCGAACGCCTATGTCCAGCCGCTGATGGATCGTTACCTCAGCAGGTTCGAGCGCGAGCTGCATGCGCGCGGTTTCCGGGGCGCGTTGCGTCTGATGCATTCGGCGGGCGGCCTGGTGTCGCTCGACGAGGCGCGCGACTTCCCCATCCGCCTCCTGGAATCCGGCCCTGCCGGCGGTGCGCTTGCCACCGCATGGTTCGGCAAGGCGGCAGGGAAGGACAACGTCATCGCCTTCGACATGGGCGGCACGACGGCGAAGGCCTGCATGATCGAAAACGGGATGGCGCACATCGCCTCCTATCTGGAAGCCGGCCGCGTTCGTCGCTTCAAGAACGGGTCCGGCCTGCCGATCAAGTCGCCGGTGGTCGACATGATCGAGATTGGGGCCGGCGGCGGCTCGATCGCGTCGATCGATGAGGTCGGCCTGCTTCAGGTCGGCCCGCATTCGGCAGGGGCCGCGCCCGGCCCCGCCTGTTACGGCGCGGGCGGTGACAAGCCGACCGTGACGGATGCGAGCGTCGCGCTCGGCTATTACGACCCGTCCTTCTTCCTGGGCGGACGCATGACGCTCGATCTCGACGCGGCCGAAACGGCGTTGAAGACGATTGCCGAACCGCTCGACATTTCCACGGTCGAGGCTGCCTGGGGCATCCACCAGGTGGTCGGCGAGAACATGGCGAGTGCTGCACGCATTCATCTCGTGGAAAAGGGCAAGGACCCGCGCGGCTATTCGATGATCGGCTTCGGCGGCGCAGGTCCTGCTTTCGCAGCACGCGTTGCGCGCATTCTCGGCGTATCCGAAGTCATCATTCCGCAAGCAAGCGGCGCGGCGTCCGCGTTCGGCTTCCTGACCGCGCCGCTCTCCTTCGATCTGGTCCGGTCCCATCCGATGGAACTGTCGCCCGATCTCGATGCGGACGCGCTGAATGCAGCCTTCGGCTCGCTAGCCGACGAAGGCGTCGCCAAGCTGGTGGCCGCGGGCGCGGATGTTGCCGACGTCGTCTTGACGCGTACGGCCGACATGCGACTGGTCGGCCAGCTTCACGAGATCAACGTTCCGATCCCGGCAGGCAGGCTCGACGCCTCCGCATACGGTTCGATCCGTAAGGCGTTCGAGGACGTCTATGCGGCGCGTTACACCATCGTCCCGGCGGGCGCGGAGCTGGAAATCCTGTCCTTCCGCATCCGGGCCAGCGGCGCGACGCCGACGCTTTCCATCAAGCAGGACGGGCTTCCGCAAGGCGATGACAGCGCGCTCAAGGGACACCGCAAGACCTATTTCGGCGAAGGCTTCGTCGATGCGGCGATCTACGACCGCTACCGGCTGACGCCTGGTGTCGAGGTGAAGGGACCCGCGATCATCGAGGAGCGGGAGTCCACGACGGTGGTTCCGCCCGGCGACACGCTGACGGTGGACGAGGCCGGCAACCTTCGCATCACGATTGCCGTTGCAGGCAAGGGCATGGACCTCGTCACCCCGGACATGACGAAGGAACAGGCGATCGAGAAGATCGAGTCCGATCCGATCTCGCTCGAAATCATGTGGAGCCGCCTGGTCACGGTCTCGGAAGAGATGTGGCACACGGTCTGCCGCACCGCCTATTCGCTGATCATCTCGGAATCGCAGGATTTCGGTTGCTCCATCCTTGACGCCAGGGGCGAGACGCTCGCCCATTCGAGCCGCGTCATGCCGGTGTTCAACCTGACGCTGCCGATGGTGGTGAAGGCCGCACTCGCGCGCTATCCCGTGGAAACGCTGGAACCGGGCGACGTGCTGGTCTCGAACGATCCGTGGCTCTGTGCCGGCCATCTCTTCGACATCGCCGTCATCACGCCGGTCTTCCAGAACGGCAAGGTCGTGGCTGTCATGGGAACCGTCGGCCATGTCGGCGATATCGGCGGCACCCGAAACGGCATGAAGGCGACCGAACTCTATGAGGAAGGTCTCCAGATCCCGCCGATGAAGCTGGTCAGGGCCGGCGTCGAGAACGAAGACCTCTTCCGCATCATGGCGGAGAACATCCGCGACTCGCAGCAGGTCCTCGGCGACGTCCGCTCGCTGATTGCCGCCAACGAGACGGGCAGCCGTCGCCTTTCGGCCTTCATGGACGAGTATGGTCTGGCCGATCTGACCGCGCTTGCCGAAGTGATCCAGTCGCGGTCGGAAAAGGCGATGCGCGAGGCGATCCGCGCACTGCCGGACGGTGAATACACCTCCACGACGACCTACAACCCGCTTGGCACGCCGATGACGGTTCCGGTCAAGGTGACGATCCAGGGCGACGAAATCGAACTCGATTTCGAGGGTGCTCCGCCCGAGGTCCCGCTGGGCGGCATCAACTGTACGCTGAGCTACACCACGGCGCACTCGACCTATCCGCTGAAATGCATGCTGACGCCGAATGTGCGCGGCAATGCCGGCTGCTACAGGCCGTTCAAGCTGAAGGCGCCGGAAGGGTCGGTTCTGAACTGCAACAAGCCAGCGCCCGTCAGCCTGCGCACTCGCACCGGCTGGTACACCTCGCCGAACATCTTCCGCGCTCTGTCGGAGGCTGCTCCTGACAAGGTCGTGGCGCATACCGGCCTGCCCAGCCTGATGACGGTCTACGGCAAGACGCCCGAAGGCAAGGTGTTCTACGATCACCTGCTGTCAGGCGGCGGGCAGGGCGGCAGCGCCGCACAGGACGGCAAGTCGTCGGTTCTCTGGCCGACTTCGGCCGCCACCTCGTCCATCGAGCTTCTGGAAAGCCGGTCGCCGATCGTCGTGCTGGAAAAAAGCTTCGTCACGGATTCGGGCGGCGCGGGTGAGCATCGCGGTGGTCTGGGCGCGCGAATCCGGCTCGCCAAGCGCCAGGATGACGGGCTTCCGCTGACGGTGTTCGTGTCGCCGGAAGGCGTGAATGCCCCGATCGAGGGACTGTTCGGCGGCCAGACAGGCCTGCTTGCCCACGGTCTGGTTCGCGATGCGGAAGGCAAGGTTGTCGATGATGTCGGCTCTGGTGGCCTCGTGATCGTGGATCGGGCGGACCGCATGGTCGAACTCCAGCTTGGCGGAGGTGCCGGATACGGCGATCCGCTCAAGCGCTCGATCGAGAGTGTCGAAGAGGATCTGCGCGAAGACCGGATCAGTTCCGACACCGCCGAAACCGTTTACCGCCTGAGCTCGCGCAAGAAAGGGCTGGCGGCCTGAACTTGAAAACAGGGCAGGCCGGCGAGCGACGCCGGCCGGCCTTCAACACCGGCGATGCCGGCAGAACAGGGGAATGGACATGCTTCGTTTAAACAAACGCCAGTTTCTGATCGGGTCCGCCGGCGCGGCGATCGCCACAGCCATGCCCTGGTACGCCAGCGCGCAGGGCCGCAAGATCATGGTGCTCGCCAGCACCGTGGACATCCCGAATTTCGATCCGCACGTCGCGACCGGCTACGCGCCGCAATGGCTGTTCCGCAACACCTACGATGCGCTGGTGCGCGTGGTCGGCAATCCGCCAGAGACCAAGCCCGGCCTGGCGAAGAGCTGGACGCAGTCCGACGACGGCCTGATCTATACGTTCGAACTGGACGAGGCCGCCCGTTTCCATGACGGCGCGCCGGTTACGGCCAAAGACGTCGAATATTCCTTCGCCCGTCTGCTCCGTCTCAAGCAGGGGCCGGCCTGGATGGTCGATGGTATTCTGGACGCCGACAGCGTCAAGGCGAGCGGTGAGACGACCGTCACCATGTCTCTCCTGAAGCCATTCGCGCCGCTGCTCTCGGTTCTGCCCTGGATGTTCGTGGTCAATTCCGCGGTGGTCGAAGCCAATGCCGGCAGCGATGACGGGCAGGCCTATCTGCTGGCCAACATCGCCGGCTCGGGCGCCTTCACCATGGGCCGTGCACGCCCGGGCGATCTCTACGAACTCATCCGTGCGGAGAACGACTGGCATCAGGGCGGCAACATCGAGGCGGTCATCTGGAAGATCGTGCGCGAAGCCGCCACGACCCGCCTGATGCTCCAGCGCGGCGAGGTGCATTTCGCGCTCGACATGTTCGCCGAGGACATGGAAGCCGTGAAGGACATGCCCGGCGTCGTCCGGATCATGGAGCCCGATTACCGCAGCTTCTCGATCAAGATGAACACCGCCAAGGGCCCGCTTGCCGACAAGAACCTGCGCAAGGCCATTTCCTACGCCTACAACTATCAGTCGATGCTGGATGCTGCCGGGCCTGCCGAACTCATGGAAGGGCCTCTGCCCACCGGCATGTTCGGGCATGCGGACGGTCTCGACATCTACCGACAGGACATGGAGAAGGCGAAGGAATACCTCGCGCAGTCCGAGTACAAGGATGGCGGGTTCACCCTGTCCATATCCCACGCTGCCGGTTACGAGAACCAGCGCCGCTGGTGTCTCATCCTGCTCGAGGCGCTCAGGTCCCTGAACATCAACCTCGACATCCGCGCTCTCGTATGGCCCGACATCGTCGCGATGGCGAAGTCACCGGATACGATGACGGATTTCCATTCGATCTTCCAGTCGGCCAACTATGCGGACCCGGACAACACGGCATTCGCGGGCTACCATTCCTCGCGCAACGGCCAGTGGCAGAACCCGGTCTACAACAACCCGGAAGTCGACAAGCTGATCGAGGATGCCCGCGCCGAGGTCGATCCGGCCAAGCGCGCCGAGCTCTACAAGGCGTTCCAGGAAGTGATCGTGGAAGACGCGCCCGACATCTTCGGCGTTCTGGAACTGCGCAAGTTCGCCATGCGCGACAATGTCGAGGGCTATTCTTTCTGCCCGGTTGCCGCAAATACGTTTGAGATCTGGCCGCTCTCGCTTGCGTGATGCCTGGTCGGGGCGTGCGATCCCGTTCGCCCCGACAAACCGGAGTGCTGCATGATTGTCTTCATTCTGCGTCGGCTCGTTCTCGTCATCCCGATCCTGATCGGGTTGACGCTGCTTCTCTTCGTCGTGGCCCGCCTCTTGCCCGGTGATCCGGTCGGCCTTGCCGCCGGTCCCAATGCGTCTGCGGAGACGATCGCGCAGTTGCGGGTGCAGTTCGGTTTCGACCAGCCCCTGCCGCTGCAATACTGGACCTATCTGACGGGTCTCGTCCAGGGCGACTGGGGCACGTCGGTGTTCACGCGCCGTCCGGTGTTCGACGATATTCTGACCTATCTTCCCGCTACGCTGGAACTCGTGTTCGCGGCGCTGTTCATCGCCATCCTCCTCGGCATTCCGCTCGGCTTGCTGACAGCGGTCTATCGCAACGGTTTTCTGGACTACACGACCCGCACGCTGGCGCTGGGCGGCATCGCCATGCCGCGCTTCTTTCTGGGCCTGCTGCTGCAAATTGCCTTCGCTGCATGGCTCGGCTGGCTGCCGCTTGCCGGTCGGTATCCGTTCATCGAGATGCCGCCTGAAACGGTGACCGGCTTCTACACGATCGACGCGCTGATCGCGGGAGACTTCTATGCCTTCCAGATTGCGGCGGCGCATCTCGCGCTGCCTGCGATCGCCATGGCTCTGTCGCCGCTGGCCACGATCATGCGGATGATGCGGTCCTCCACGATCGAAGTGCTGCAGCAGGACTATGTGATGACGGAGCGCGCGCTCGGGCTTTCCAACCGTCTGATCCTCTTCAAATACGTGCTCAAGAACGCCATGACCTCGACGCTGACCGTCATCGGTCTCTACGTGTCCTGGCTGCTCGGGGGAACCGTTCTGGTCGAGACGGTCTTCGACTGGCCCGGTCTCGGGCTATACGCCACGCAGGCGATCCTGACGCAGGATTTCATGCCTGTGATCGGCGTGACGCTGGTGATCGCGATCATCTACCTGTTCACCATGCTCGTCGTCGACGTGCTCTACGGTGTCTTCAATCCGAAGGTGCGATACGCATGACGGCCGAGAACCAGATCGTCATTCCCGCCCGCAGCCAGTCCGCGAGGTTGGAAAACTGGGGCAGGGCGTTCTATCGCTTCCGCCAGAGCTGGCTGTCGGTGATCGGCCTCGCCATCGTGGTGGCGCTCATCGTGATCGCGATCCTGGCTCCGTACATCGTGCCTTATCCCGAGCACGTCCAGGGCATGACGAACACCGCCGCCCGGTTCCAGCCGCCTTCCGCGAGCGCTTGGTTCGGCACCAACGAACTCGGCCAGGACATTTTCTCGCTGGTTCTGGTGGGCTCGCAGGTTTCGCTCTTTTCGGGGCTCGCCGTCGTGTTCATCGCGATCGTGGTCGGCACGACGGTCGGTGCGATCGCCGGCTATTTCGGCGGCTGGATCGATGAAATCCTGATGCGGATCACCGATCTCCTGCTGACGATCCCGAGCCTCATTCTGGCCATGGCTGTGGCGGCGGCATTGGGCACCGGCGTTTTCAACATGATCGTGGCGATCGCGATTACCTGGTGGCCGGCCTATGCGCGTCTCGTGCGCGGCGAGGTGATCGGCAAGAAGGAAGAGCAGTTCGTGGTTGCCGCGCACGCGCTGGGTGCCGGCTGGGTGCGCATCCTGTGCCGGCACATCCTGCCCAACATCGTGTCGCCCATCGTGGTCAAGGCCTCGCTGGACATGGGGTTTGCCATCCTGACGGTCGCTTCGCTCGGCTTCGTCGGCATCGGCGTGAAGCCGCCGACACCGGAATGGGGCACGCTGTTGTCCGGCGCGCGCAGCTACCTGCCCGACTATTGGTGGACGGCGGTCGCGCCCGGCATGGCGATCTTTCTTGCGGTGCTCGCCTTCAATCTTCTGGGCGACGGGTTGCGCGACGTGCTCGATCCCAAGGCGCGGAGGTAGGCGATGGCACTCCTCGACATCAAGAACCTGCAGCTCTCGATGCGGAGCTATGAGGGCGAGACGCAGATCCTGCATGGCATCGACCTGAAGATCGAGCGTGGCGAAATCTGGGGCATGGTCGGCGAGACCGGTTCCGGCAAGTCGCTGACGGGCCTGTCCGTCTCGCGGCTGATCCCGACACCGCCGGGGCGTTACCTCGCCGGTTCGATCGCGTTTCAGGGCAAGGATTTGCTCAAGGCCGCCGACCGCGACATGCGCGCGCTGCGCGGCCGCCATATCGGCATGATCTTCCAGGACCCGACGACCAACCTCAATCCGGTGTTCAGGATCGGAACCCAGCTTGTCGACGTGGCTTTGCACGCAGGCCACGCCGATCCGTCCGTCCTGGGACTTGAGGCCGGTGCGTCGCGCAAGGCGTTCAGAACAGCCGCGCGCAGAACCGCCATCGAGATGCTGGAGAAGGTCGGCATCCCAAACGCCGGGGAGCGCATCGACGATTATCCGCACCAGTTTTCCGGCGGAATGCGCCAGCGCGTGCTGATCGCGATGGCGATGATCGGCAAGCCCGACCTTCTGATCGCCGACGAGCCGACGACGGCACTCGACGTGTCGGTACAGGCGCAAATCCTGCGGCTGATCCACGACCTCGTCGCAGAGCGCAATATCGGGGTCCTGCTGATCACTCACAATCTCGGTGTCGTCGCCCAGATTTGCTCGCATGTCGCCGTGATGTATCGCGGCCGCATCCTCGAAGCGGGTTCGGTCTTTGACGTGCTGAAGCGCCCCAGCCACGCTTATACGCAGGCGCTTCTGGATTCCGTGCCGACGGTGCACACAAAACGCGGAGAACTGAAGGGTCTGAGCGGGCTGTCACCGGAGGCGCTCGCATGAGCCTCGATATCCAGAACGTCACCAAGATTTTCGCCGGTTCGCGCCGGGGCATGTACGGCAGGTCGGAGGACTTCAAGGCGCTAGACGACGTCAGCCTGTCGGTGAAGAAGGGCGGCAGCTTCGGGCTGGTCGGCGAGTCGGGCTCCGGCAAGACGACGCTGACGCGCTGCATCCTGCGCCTCGAGACGCTGACGTCGGGCGCGATCCGGTTCGACGGCCAGGATATCCATTCGCTTTCGGCAGGGGATATGCGCCGCCTGCGTTCCCGCATGCAGATCGTTTTTCAGGATCCCTACGCGTCGCTGAACCCGCGCATGACGATCCACGACATCATCGCCGAACCGCTCGTCATCCATCGCGACGAAACCACGCGCACCGGGCGCCAGCGGACCGAGCGGGTGATGGAACTGTTGCTTCAGGTCGGGCTCGGCGCGGAGCATCTGTTCCGCTACCCGCATGAGTTCTCCGGGGGGCAACGGCAGCGCATCGGCATTGCTCGCGCCCTTGCGGTGCGGCCGGAACTGCTGATCCTGGACGAGCCGACCTCGGCGCTCGACGTGTCGGTGCAGGCCGAAGTCCTCAACCTTCTTCACCGGCTGCAAGGCGAACTCGGCCTGACCTATTTCTTCATCAGCCACGACCTGGGCGTCATCCGCTACATCTGCGACGACGTCGCGGTTATCTATCGCGGCAAGATCGTCGAGCAGGGGCCCGTGACGGATATTTTCGATTCTCCCAAGAACGATTATACCCGCATGCTGCTCGACGCGATGCCCGATCCCGACCCGGAACGCTCGCCGTTCCGGGTCGGTAGTGACGTCCGCGCAGACTGAGAGCAGAGGGGATTGCCAGATGGACGCAGCCGACACGCTGGATGAGCTCGCTCAGGAAGCCGTTGCGTGGCGACGCCACATCCACCAGAACCCGGAACTGCTGTTCGACCTTCCGAACACATCCGCCTTCGTCGCTGAAAAGCTGAGGGCGTTCGGCTGCGACGAGGTCGTCACCGGGATCGCGCAGTCGGGGGTTGTCGCCGTGGTGAAGGGATCGCGCGGGCCGGGACGGACGATAGCGTTGCGCGCCGACATGGATGCTCTGCCGATGAGCGAGCAGACCAACCTGCCTCACGCGTCGAAAGTGGACGGCATGATGCATGCGTGCGGTCATGACGGCCACACCGCGATGCTTCTCGCCGCCGCCAGACACCTCGCCGCGGCGCGCGATTTCGCAGGCACCGTCGTGCTGGTCTTCCAGCCGGCGGAGGAAGGCGGTGCCGGAGGCCGTGTGATGATCGAGGAAGGTCTCCTGGAGCGATTCGGCATCGACGAAGTCTACGGCATGCACAATCAGCCGGGCCTCGCGGTGGGCTCGTTTGCGATACGGCCGGGTCCGCTGATGGCGGCGGGCGATCGCTTCATGGTGACGTTGCGGGGGCGCGGAGGTCACGCCGCATCACCGCACGAGACGCCGGATCCGGTGCTTGCCAGCGCGCATCTGGTGACGGCGCTTCAGTCGATCGCCTCGCGCTATGCCGACCCCTTCGATCCTGTCGTGGTGTCGGTGACGCATCTGGCGGCGGGTTCTGCGAGCGCGCTCAATGTGATTCCGGCTTCCGTCCTGCTGGGTGGAACGATACGAACCATCAACCCCGAGACCCGAACGGCAGTGGAAGCCCGGTTTCGCGCCATCGTCGCGGCGTCGGCGAAGCTCCTGGATATCGAGGCTGATATCGACTGGCGCCCGGGCTATCCGGTTACGGTCAACGACCCGGAAATGACGCGGCACGCGCTAAAGGCCGCCCGCAGCGTCGTCGGGACGGACGCGGTGGACGACGACTGCCCGCGCATCATGGGGTCGGAGGATTTCTCCTACATGCTGGAGAAGCGGCCGGGTTCGTTCATCTGGCTGGGCAATGGCGCTACGGCAGGGCTGCATCACCCCGCCTATGATTTCAACGACGCCGCTATCCTTCACGGTCTGCGCTATTGGTCGGCTCTGGTCGAGCAGCGCTTGGGCTGAACCGGCGTCGGGCGCGTGCCCGTCTACTCCGCGCCTTCACGCAGCGAGCGCACGGTCTCGTCGAGCTTGTCCCACGGGTCGCCGGGGCCGAACCTGCCGCGCACGAAGGCGGTCAACGCGGCCAGATCGTCGTCACCGATCTGCAACCCCTTTGCCGGCATGAAGCGGTCCGCAGATCCGGCGGGTGCTGGCTGAATGCCATGCATGACCGTCTGGATGAAGTTACGGGCATCGGGTGCATTGACCGATCCGGTCAACGCGAGCGGAACGGTATAGGTGTCGGCACGGTGACAGACGGCGCACTGGTCCGCAAAAACCTCGGCACCCCGTGCCAGCACGGGATCCGTCGGTAGCGCAGGCGCGTCCTCGGCACCGAACTCCAGACTTTCCGCCCGCTGGCGTGCCGAATCCGGGGCACCCGCACTCTGACCGGATGCGCTTCCCATGAGATCGGCGACATAGGTGGCGATCGCCACCACCTCTTCCTCGGGTTGATGGTAGAGGTCGTTCGAAATCGGCATCATCGGCCCTGCGGCGATGCCATGGTCGCGATCCCAGCCGTCGATCAGGTAATTGGCGAGCGTGTCCGCATTCCAGCCTATCGGCGCGTGGTTTTGCGCGTTGAGGGCGGGTGCGTACCAACCTTCCGCTTCGCCGCCGGAATAGGCATCGTCGCCGCTCCGCACCGCCGCACCAAGCACGTTGCGCGGGCTGTGGCAGGCCGCGCAGTGCGCCAACCCCTCCGTCAGATATCGGCCGCGGTTCCAGACATCGTCCTTGCCGGGATCGTCCGTCTTGGGCCCTTCATCCAGAAAGAGAAGGTTCCATCCGGCCATCAGAATGCGCTGGTCGAACGGAAAGCCGAGGTCGTTGGCTGGCGCTTCCGCCCGCACAGGCTCCAGCGACATCAGATAGGCATAGATCGCTTCGAGGTCGTCGTCGGTGACGCGCGTGTAGAAATCATAGGGGAATGCCGGATAGAGGTGACGCCCCTCCCGATCCACGCCTTTACGCATGGAACGCACGAAGGCCTCCAGCGACCAGCTTCCAATTCCGGTCTCCGCATCGGGCGTGATGTTGGTGCTGTGGATCGTGCCGAAGGGCGTCGGCAGGCCGAAGCCGCCGGACATCGGGACGCCCCCTTCCGCCGTGTGACACACGGCACAATTGCCAATGCCGGCAAGCATTTCGCCGCGTTCAACCAGCGAGGCGTCCAGACTGTCGCGGGAAGGAGGCGTGATAGCCGCGATCTCGGGATGGCGGTTGGCATAAGCGTAGGCTCCGGCCGCCGCAATGACCACTGCGCCTCCGATGGCGATGAGAACTGTCGAAACTTTCAAGGAAAGATCCTTTGGCTATCTGGCTGAGGATGGCGGCCGATTGTCCGACCCGACCGGCGCTAAGCTGGCACCGAGCATTTGCGCGCATGGTCCCAAATGCGCACGAGCTCGCCCCGGGGATCGCAGATGTAAATCGCGTCCGCCTCGTTGCATTGGTTCTCGACGCCGAAGCGGCCCCAATTGCGCATCTCTTTTTCGGCTTCCGCAACGGTTTCGTACCGGCGGGTAGCGACGATACCGTCGAGGATGGGCTTTCGACTGGCAGCGACCAGCGTGAACATGGGGAACCTCCCGGAGGTTGGGCGGGGCTGGCGACGTAGCCCCGCCGTGATGACAGATCAGGCTGCGGCGTCGATTGCAGCCTTCACGCGGTCCGGGGTGAAGGGAACGTCACGCATCCGTGTGCCGATGGCATCGGCGATGGCGTTGGCCAGTGCCGCGCCCGACGGCCCCTGGGACGACTCGCCATTGCCCAGATAGGGTTCACCCGGCCTGTCGATCAGTACGGTTTCCACGGGCGGAACCTCGGTGAAGCCGAGGATGGGATAGCTCGCCCAATCGGACGACAGGACGCGCGTCTTGTCGAATTTGACCTCTTCCTTGAGCGTCCAGCTTATGGACTGGATCAATCCGCCCTCGACCTGGTTGATGATGCCGTCCGGGCTGACGATGTGTCCGCCGTCGTTCGACGCCACGGCACGGGTCACGCGAACCAGACCGTTGCGCGGCGTTATCTGCACCTCCATCGCAACCGCCGTGATCGCGGCGAAATTCTTGTAGCGCGCGATCGCGATGCCACGGCCCCTGTTGGCTCTCTTTTCCCAGGCGTCCCAACCGAACGCTTCCGCGCAACGGATGAGTGCGTCGCGCATGCGCTCGTCCTTGAGGTAGCGAAGCCGGTACTCGACCGGGTCTGCGCCGGCCTTCACCGCCAGTTCGTCGATGAACTGCTCAACCGCCATGACGTTCGCATAGGCGCCCAACCCACGTGTCGATGACACGCGAAGCGGCATCTCGGTGATAAAGTGGGTGACGACGCGCTCACCGGGAAAATCGTAATTGGACAGGCCGTTGCGCGTCGACGAGAAGTTCGGCGGCCCGCCATCGCTGGCTACCGGCAGTTCGAAGGGCGGATCGAAATATTGCGCCGAGAGCAGGCGCCCCGGATTTCCGCCGGGCCTGTTGCCGTGCGGCGTGGAATAGATGTGGTGCTCCCAGTCGAGAATGTTGCCATCCGCGTCGAGGTTCGCGGACACGCTGTTGACCATGGCCGACCCGTAGGGTTCCCACTGGTGTTCGCCGGCGCGGGTATATTGCAGCTTTATCGGCCGTCCGGGCATCTGATGCGCCAGAATGCAGGCATCCGCCGCCGCGTCGTCAGCCATGTTGTGGCCATAACAACCCGATCCTTCCGTATGGATCGCGTGGACCTTGCCTTCGTCGAGGCCAAGCATTCCCTCGATCGCGGCAGCGGTGGCCCAAACGCTCTGCGAATGCGTCCAGACCCGCATGTCGCCTTCGTCGTCGAAAACCGCCACGGCGGCCGACGTGCCGATGGAGCCGTGCATATGGTAGGGACGGTAGTAGGTCGCCTCGTGGCGCTCTGCCGTCTGCGTGGTGCTGCCCCGAACCTTGTTCAGCCACTCGGTTTCCGTGCTCTGCGTGGACTGAAGCCATTCCTTCATGCCGTCATGGCCGGGAAGCGCGCTCTCGACGTCCCACTCGCCCGCTGCAGTCAATGCTTCGGCCGCGGCGAATGCCTGTTCCTGGCGTTCGGCAATGACGCCCAGAAAGCTGCCATTGCGCACGACCTTGACGACGCCCGGCATCGCTTCGACGCCGGAAAGATCGATCGAGGTGAGACGGGCGCGATAGGTCGGAGGACGCGCGACGGCGCCGTAGAGCATGCCGTCCAGATGCATGTCCTGGACATAGATCGGCTCGCCCATGATCTTGGCGGGGAGATCGATACGCGGAACGTTGCGCCCGATAATCCGATGTTGCGAGAGAGGCAGCAGCGGTGCCGTCCCCGTCGCATCGACCTCGAGATTCAGGTTTTCGACCAGTTCCCAGTAGGTGACGCTGTTGTCGCCGCCCGAAATGGTCCCATCGGAAATGGCGAGGCTTTCGCCATCGAGATCGAAGCGTTCGGCCGCGATGTTCGTGAGGATCTGCCGGACCTCGGCAGCAGCCTGCTGAACGGCTGTCGCACAGTTCGGCATGGTCTGCGAACCGGCGGTCGTGCCTTCATCGGGAGACAGCCGCGTATCGCCGGCTATGACCTGGACCCTGTCGAATTCGACGACCAGTTCCTCAGCGCAGACCTGGGCGACCGCGGTCAATGCGCCCTGTCCAAGCTCGACCTTGCCGATGAAAAGCGTGACGCTGCCATCGGCATTGATGCGCAGCCAGCTTGAAAGCTGGGGGTGGCTCTTCATGTCGCCGGGAAGATCGGGTGCGGACGACTGGGCAAAGAGATCGGCCGGCAGGACGAACGACACCGCCAGAAATCCGGCGGATCCTTTGAGGAATGTGCGGCGATCGATGGATATCATCTTGTTCATTATGCCGGGCTCCCCGCAGCTTTCAACACGGCCCTGACGACGCGATTATGCGACCCGCAGCGGCACAGATTGCCGCTGAGCGCGATGCGGATGTCGGATTCGGTCGGGCTGGCGTTGCGGTCGAGCAGCGCTTGGGCGGCAACGATCATTCCGCTGGTGCAATAGCCGCATTGCGCGGCCTGTTCCTCTATGAATGCCTGCTGCAGGGCGCCGGGGCCCCCATTGCTGTCACGCAGTCCTTCCAGCGTGGTGACGGAGCGTCCGATGGCGGACGTCACCGGGGTCTGGCAGCTTTTGACGGGTTCTCCGTCGATCAGGACAGTACAGGCGCCGCACTGCGACACCCCGCATCCGAACTTCTGACCGCGGAGTTTCAGATCGTTGCTCAGCACGGCCAGCAACGTTGCATTGCCGGGGACGTCGACTTCAACGTCCTGATTGTTGACCCTGAGGTTTATCATGGCTTGGCAGCTTCCTGTCGCCTGGCTTTGTATTTTAGTGACGCGATTCCCGTCAGATAGGACGATAGGGGGCCGAGCCCACGACTGCAACAGGCGAGGTCGGTCCACACGCGTTAGTTGGAAACGCATGGGCGGCGTCGGCCTCGAGTGCCTTAGCCGCATTGGGCGTGGCAGGCTGGGGAGCGGACACAAAAAGAGCCGGAGCGGCACCCGCTCCGGCTCTTTTTGTGGTGCGCGGGCGTGAGCCCGATCAGTGCTGGTCGTCGTCCTCGTCGACCGGCGTGGTCGATTTGAGCGAGGAGAGCTTGGCGAAGACCGCGTCGGCGTCGAGTTCGTCGTCGTCGCTCTTGGTCGGGTTGCGATCGGTCACTTCGAGCGTCTCGGTCATCGAAGCCGGGAGCAACGTGTCGCCGGTCGGCGCCGCAGCCGGCTGGCCGCGCGAGGCGCGCTGAACCTCGAGGTCGAGGTCGATCTGCGAGCACAGGCCGAGCGTGACCGGATCCATCGGGACCAGGCTTGCCGAATTCCAGTGGGTGCGGTTGCGGATCTGCTCGATCGTCGACTTTGTCGTGCCGACGAGACGCGAAATCTGCGCGTCCTTCAGCTCCTGATGGTTCTTGACCAGCCACAGGATGGCGTTCGGACGGTCCTGGCGCTTGGAAAGCGGGGTGTAACGCGGTGCGCGGCGCTTGGATTCGGGAACGCGAACCTTCGGCTCCTGAAGCTTCAGGCGCAGGTTCGGGTCGGCCTCCGCCTTGGCGATCTCGTCGCGCGAAAGCTGACCGGTGATGACGGGGTCGAGACCCTTGATGCCCTGCGCGGATTCACCGTCGGCGATCGCCTTGACTTCGAGGGGGTGCAATTTGCAGAAATTCGCGATCTGTTCGAACGACAGCGCCGTATTGTCAACCAGCCAGACGGCGGTTGCCTTGGGCATCAGAAGCGTGTTGGCCATTGAGACATATCCTCTCGTTCGCCCGCGTCCCTTGCGCGGGCGGTGGGCAAAGCCACCAGTTTTGGGAAATCGCGCCTCGTATAGCGGGATTTGCCGCGAGAGGCAAGAAATCGTGCAGGCGACGAACAGTTTCGTGTCGGGCTCGCGCGACCATCAGCGCCCTTCAGGCGCGAATGGCCTTGTACATGATTGTCGTCGGGTCCAGCCGATCCGAGACGGTGTCGCGGCAGAAATCGGGGATGATGCCGGCCGTCTCGTAGCCCATGGATGCATAGAGCGGTTCGGCCTTGTCGCCGGTCCGCGTGTCGAGCGTGAGCAGGCTCCGGCCCATCTCTTGGGCACGGTGCTCCAGGTCGGCCATCAGCGCCTTGCCGATGCCGCGACGGCGGAAATCCGGGTGGACGAGCAGCTTGCGCACCTCGGCGCGATGCGGCTGGTTCGGCGGCGTATCGTGGTCGAGCTGGACGGAGCCGGCAACGCGGCCGTCCGCCTCTGCGATCAGGAGGATGGTTCCTCCGGCGCGAAGTGACGGAAACACCTTCGTCGTCCAGAAGGTTTCCGCCTCCGTCAGCGAAAACGGCAGGACGAAGCTGATGCTGGCGCCGTCATGGACGCAGGCATGGAGCAGTTCGGCGAGTTCAGGCAGGTGCGTCTGCGCGTCCTGACAGGAGAATGCAGTGATGGCGGCGGTTATCATCGGTCTCAAACCATGAACAGGATGTATCGGGCGGAGCTGTCGGCGGGCGTGGCGAAGGCGCTGGGGCCGAAGAGCCGGTAGCGCAGGCAGTCGCCGGGCAGGAGATCGTGCGTCGCGCCGTCCACGGTGACGGACAGGCGTCCTTCGATGAGCAGCAGGTGATGCTCCAGGCCCGGACGAGGGCTCTCGTCGTAGACGATGCCGGCTCCGGCGCGCAAACTGCCCTCGATGGCTTCGCCGGTGAGGGATTGAGCCGGCGGAGAAATGGCGCGGCGTCGAAAGCCTGTTTCCGCATCCACCCAAACCTGCTGATCGTCGCTGCGGATCAACGGTGCGTAGTGCTCTTCGACCATCAGCATGAGGCGGGACATCGCCAGGCCATAGGCCGCGCACAGACGCCCCAGCACGCTCGCCGTAGGACTGACTTCGGCATTCTCCAGCCGCGACAACGTCGCGCGGCTGACCTTGCTGCGCGTCGCGAGTTCGTCCAGCGACCAGCCGCGTTCCGCCCTGAGGCTTTTCAGCCGCTCGGCGAGGCGGCGGTCAGTCGTTTCGGAATCGATGAGAGAGGTTTCCATATATGGGAGCCTCTCTCATATTCGGAAATTCGTCAATCCTGTTTGGCGTCCTCAGGCGACGTCCAGAACGATCTTGCCGACATGGTCGCCCTCTTCCATGCGTTCATGCGCGCGCCACGCCTCCTTCAGCGGGAAGATCATGTCCATGACAGGCGCGATCTTGCGCGTCGCCAGAAGCGGCCACACCTTGGCTTCCAGTTCGGCCGCGATCTCGCCCTTGAACGCCACGGTGCGGGGGCGCAGCGTCGAGCCCGTATGGGTCAGCCGCTTGACCATGACCTTCGAGAAATCCGCACTGGCCTTCGGGCCGCCCAGCGTCGCGATCTGCACGATGCGGCCTTCGATGGCGGCGGCATCGTAGTTGCGATCGACATAGTCTCCGCCGACCATGTCGAGGATGACGTTGACGCCCTTGCCGTCCGTGGCGTCCTTCACGACGCGGACGAAATCCTCCTCGCGGTAGTTGATGGCGCGGTCGGCGCCGAGTTTGAGGCACGCGTCGCATTTCTCCGGCGAGCCGGCGGTGGCGAACACATAGCTGCCGAATGCGGAGGCGAGCTGGATCGCGGTCGTGCCGATGCCGGACGACCCGCCATGGACGAGGAAGGTTTCGCCCGGCTTGAGGCCGCCGCGCTGGAACACGTTGTGCCACACGGTGAAGAAGGTTTCCGGAATGGCGGCTGCCTCGGTGAAGGTGAAGCCGTGCGGGATCGGCAGCGCGTTGGATTCGTGGACGATCGCGTATTCGGCGTAGCCGCCGCCGGGCGTCAGGGCGGCGACCGCGTCGCCGATGCGCCAGCGCGTGGCGCCCGCGCCCAGCGCCGCCACCTCGCCGGCGACTTCGAGGCCGGGCAGGTCCGATGCGCCCTTGGGCGGGGGATAGGCACCCTTGCGCTGGAATACGTCCGGCCGGTTGACGCCGGCTGCCCGCACGCGAACCAGGATTTCGCCGGTGCCGGGCGTGGGTACGTCGCGGCGTTCCGGCTTCAAGACGAGCGGGCCGCCGGGTTCGGTGATCGCGATCGCCGTCATCTTGTCGGGAAGGGGTGTTGTCGCCATGTCTCTGCTCGTTCCTGAAATCTGTCGGATCACGCCATTTGCATCGACCCGCCACCCTTATGTAGATTTATGGCGAAAGAGGCAAAGCGGAGAACGAGAATGGCGATATTCGAGGACGAAGCAGCCAAGCCGAAGCGAGCGCACGAGATCGGCCAGGACCTGTCCCTGCTGTCCGTGGACGAACTCAACGAGCGAATCGGCCAGCTCAAATCCGAGATCGCGCGTCTCGAGGGCGAATTGTCGTCCAAGGGAGCCACCAAGCTTGCCGCCGAAGCGCTTTTCCGGCGCGAATAGGTGTGGATCGGATGCGATGCGTCGCATAACAGCGCGGATGTCGTCTCATGATGGCTAAATTCGGCGGCTAGGCCCGATCGACCGACACGAACACAGGCAGACGCATGCTCGCGACATACAGACCGATCTTCTCGCTTCTTCGCGGCACCGCGTTTCTGCTCGCAGCCTCGGGCCTGCATGGTCTCCTGCTGCCGCTGCGCGGTCAGGCGGAGGGCTTTTCGACGGCTTCGCTGGGCCTGTTCGGCACGGCCTGGGCCGGCGGGTTCATTGCCGGCTGCTTCTTTGCTCCGCGGCTCGTGCGCAAGGTCGGTCACATCCGCGCGTTCGGCGCGTTTGCGGCTTCGGGAGCGATCATCGCGCTCCTGACCGGCCTGATGATCAACGAATATGCCTGGATCGTGCTGCGCGCGGGAACCGGCCTGACGATGGCCGGGGCCTTCATGATCATCGAAAGCTGGCTCAACGAGCGCGCGACGAACGAGAACCGCGGCACGGTGTTCGGCCTCTATATGATGGTGACATACGCCTCGATCATGGGCGGCCAGATGATCGTGGCCTTCGCCGACGTGAATTCGGCCGCCCTGTTCATGGTCGCGGGCATCTTCTTCTGCGCCTCGCTGATCCCGACCGCGATCACGTCCGCCGCGAGCCCGCAGCCGCTCGCCGACGTGAAACTCGATCTTCGCGGCCTTTATGCCAACTCGCCGGTCGCGGCGGTCGGCTGCCTGCTGATCGGCGTCGCGAACGGCGCGTGGGGTACGCTCGGTGCCGTCTATGGCGCGCGCGTTGGCATCTCGACGCCTGAAATCGCGCTGATGATGAGCTTCGTCGTCGTTGCCGGCGCGGTCGCGCAATTGCCGGTCGGACGCATCTCCGACATGACCGACCGTCGCTATGTGCTCTCTGCGGCCGCCTTCGGCTGCGCGCTGGTGGGGGTGGCCGTCTTCCTGTTCGCGCCGCGCTCGGCGAACCTGATCCTCGGCATGACCGCTGCCTATGGCGCGCTCGCCTACACGCTCTATTCGATCGCGGTCGCGCATGCGAACGACCATGCGAATTCCGAGGATTTCGTAAAACTCTCCGGCGGGCTGCTCCTGCTCTACGGCTTCGGGACGATGATCGGGCCGATCCTCGGCGCATTCCTGATGGGCCGGATGCGGCCGGAGAGCATCTTCCTCGCGACCGCGCTCGCGCATTTCCTGCTTGCCGGCTACGCGATCGTGCGTGTGCGGGCTCGCGCGCCGGTGCCGATCGAGGATCGCGAGATCTTCAAGACGCTGCCGTCGGAACGGGCCGTCACGCCGCAGGGCGTGCTGCTCGATCCCCGCGCGGATTCCGACAACCCGGAGGCTGAGCCTCCGGCGGATGCCGGCGATCCGGACGCCGAAGACGTCAAGCCGCAAGGGATTTGAGTTTACGCCCGTCCGTGCTTACAAATGGCGATGATCCAGATCGATGCGTTCATGGCCATCGCGGACGCCAATCGCCGTCATCTCCTCGAGGAGCTGCGGCGCGGTCCCAAGACCGTCAATGAACTGGCAGGCGGACTGCCGATTTCCAGGCCCGCCGTCTCGCAGCACCTCAAGGTTCTTCTCGATGCGGGTCTGGTGAACGCGCGCGCGCAAGGAACGCGCCGGATCTATGCCGTCGACACGGACGGGTTCCTCAAGCTCAATATCTGGCTGGATCAGTTCTGGACGGAGTGATTGCGCGCAGGGTCTCGGATTGTCCTTCCAGACAGCCGGGCGTCCAGTCCGCGGAGTGGAGAAGCAAAATCCCCACCGGCCGATGGCTGGGGCGCCATCGGCACGGCGTCGTCGAGTAGGCCGGATATCCGGCTCGAATATGGATTAATGCCGGGTCGGAGACCGCAGCTTTTCTATCTCGTCCTTGAGCGCCAACTTGCGTCGCTTCAGTTGTGCAATTTCGAGGGCGTCGTATGAGGGATGGTTCGATGCTTCGTCGATTTCACGTTCGATATCGCCATGCTTACGCTTGAGCTCAGCAAGGTGGGATGCAAGAGACATGATAGGCTCTCCCTTTCTGGTTCCTCGATCGTACCGCCGACAGACGTCCACCGCAGGCCGCCTTGTGACAGCACGATGACACTGTGCCACCTCAGATTAAGGCTGTCGAATGCTGAGTAGTCGCATTTCCTAACAAGGTGAAATGTGCTATGAGGCCATCGCCGGTCGCGGAAGCCCCGGAACCCGCCCGAGCAGGCCCTCGCGCCTCACACTTCGCAGACGGTAAAGCATGTCGGAACAGGAACAGGCCGAGGTTCGTCTCGAGTTTTCCAAGGTGAAGCAGGAGCACACGGATTTCGATGCCGCGATCAATGCCATGATTGCCATGGGTTGTGACACGCTCCAGATCCAGCGAATGAAAAAGAAAAAGCTGGCCCTGAAGGACCGCCTTCAGCAGCTTGAAGACAAGATCATTCCCGACATCATCGCCTGAAATCTCCTGCGATCCTTGCGGCTTCGCCACAATTGAACTATTCGGCGGCAGCCCGAATTGCGGGCATATGGTCGAATCGGAGCAGACATGGTGGGCTCGCACGCTGACGTCGCCATTATCATGGGCAGCCAGTCCGACTGGGCGACGATGAGCCACGCCGCGCAGACCCTCGATGCGCTGGGCATCGCGCATGAAAGCCTCATCGTTTCCGCCCATCGCACGCCCCAGCGGCTTTATGATTTCGCCCGCAGGGCGCGCGAGCGCGGCTTCAAGGTCATCGTCGCGGGCGCCGGCGGCGCCGCACATCTGCCGGGCATGACAGCCGCCATGACGCCGCTTCCGGTCTTCGGCGTGCCGGTCGAATCGAAGGCTCTGTCCGGCCAGGATTCCCTTCTCTCGATCGTCCAGATGCCCGCCGGCATTCCGGTCGGCACGCTCGCGATCGGCAAGGCGGGCGCGATCAACGCCGCCCTTCTCGCAGCCGCCGTCCTCGCACTTCACGACGAGGCGCTTGCCGCGCGGCTGGATGCCTGGCGCGCCGCGCAGACGGATGCCGTCGCCGAGCGCCCCTCGGACGGGGCATGACCGGCTTGCTCGCCCCCGGCTCGACGATCGGTATCATCGGCGGCGGCCAGCTCGGCCGGATGCTCGCGATGGCTGCCGCACGGCTCGGCTACCAGACGATCGTTCTCGAGCCCCAGGCCGATTGCCCCGCGGCACAGGTCGCCAACCGGCAGATCATCGCCGGCTATGACGATGCGCACGGCCTGGCCGGACTCGCGCAGGATTGCGCCGTCGTCACCTACGAGTTCGAGAACGTGCCGGTTCGGGCCGTGGAACTCCTGTCGGCAGATGTGCCGGTCTATCCGCCGCCGCGTGCGCTCGAGGTCGCGCAGGACCGCGTGACCGAGAAGGCGTCGATCAACGCGATGGGCATATCCACGGCCGGCTTCGTGCCCGTGGACAGCGACGATGATCTTGTCGACGGGCTCGCCCGGTTCGGTGGCAGCGGCGTCCTCAAGACGCGCCGCCTCGGCTATGACGGCAAGGGCCAGCGGGTGTTCCGCGATGCGGATGCGGCGGATGCCGCCGGCGTCTACGACGCCATGGGTGGCGTGCCGCTCATCCTGGAAGCGCTGGTGCCGTTCGAGCGCGAGATTTCCGTCATTGCCGCGCGCGGCGTCGATGGTGCGATCGAGGTCTACGATCCGGCCGAAAACGCGCATCGCGCCGGCATCCTGCACAGCTCGACCATTCCCGCTTCGGTTTCCGACGTTACCGCCGATGCGGCGCGGGTTGCCGCGGAAGCGATCCTCACCGGGCTCGACTATGTCGGCGTGATCGGGGTCGAGTTCTTCGTGCTTGCCGATGGCAGCGTGCTGGTGAACGAAATCGCTCCGCGCGTCCACAATTCGGGCCACTGGACGGAAGCGGCTTGCGCGGTCTCGCAGTTCGAGCAGCATATCCGCGCGATCGCCGGGCTGCCCCTCGGCGATACGAGGCGGCATTCGGATTGCGTGATGGAAAACCTGATCGGCGACGACGTGCTGCGCGCGCCCCAGCTTCTGGCCGAACCGGATGTCGTGCTGCATCTCTACGGGAAGGCCGAGGCACGTCCGGGCCGCAAGATGGGCCATTTTACACGACTCAAGCGCTGAGTGAGCTGCTTCTGCGGCACATCCGGTTGACACCAACTGCGAGTCTCGTTTAAGAGCCAGCGCAGATTTGCGGCGCGCCTGAGGGCGCGTCTTTACGTTAAGCCCGAACGGGCACAGAAACGGGCTGGACCGATGAAGATCAAGAATTCGCTCAAGTCGCTCAAGGGCCGCCATCGCGACAATCGCATGGTTCGCCGCAAGGGCCGCGTCTACATCATCAACAAGACTGCACCTCGCTTCAAGGCGCGCCAGGGCTGAGGCCCCCGCCTTCACGCGAAATTCAGTTTGACGTTCCGCACTGTGCAGGTAGGCTCCTGCGCATGCGGAACGTTTTTGCCATTTCCCTCGCCCTGCTGGTCGTGATTCCCACCGTCGCGAGCGCCCAGTCGACCGGCCGGTCCTCGACGTCCATCACCGCGCCCGAAGAGGGCTCTCGTCTCGACGCGCTCTTTACCGAACTCAAGCGCGCCAAGAACGAGCCGTCGGCCAAGCGCGTCTCCAGCCGTATCTGGCAGGAGTGGTCGCGATCCGGCAGCGCCACGACCGACCTTCTGATGCGCTGGGCGCAAGAGGCGATCGATGCCGAGAAATACGACGTGGCGATGGACTTTCTCGATCAGGTCACCTTGCTCGCGCCCGACTACGCCGAAGGCTGGAACAAGCGCGCGACGCTGCATTTCACGATGGAAAACTATGCCAAGTCGATGACCGACATCGACCGCACCCTGCGGCTGGAGCCGCGCCATTTCGGGGCGCTCGGGGGGCTTGCCGTCATCCTCAAGAACAGCGGCCGCAAGCAGGCCGCGATGCATGCCTATGAACGCGTGCTCGACGTCTACCCGATGATGCGCGACGCACAGACCGAACTCGGGAAACTTGCCGATGAGATGGCCGGCGAAGGCATCTGACGGCGCTCGCAATTCTTCTGAAACCTTCCTGATCTCCCTTCGTAGTTTGCGAGCATGAACATCGCCGTTGCCGCCGCCTGCTTCCTGCTCGCCCTGCTTCTCGTTCTCGCCGGCGTCAGCCGCATCGGCGCCTGGGTCATCGAACGCAACAATCCGCCTGCCGGCACGTTCGTGACCGTCGATGAGACGCGGCTTCATACCGTTCACGTTCCGGCTGATCCCGATGCAGACCTCCCGCCTCTGGTGTTCATCCATGGCGCAAGCGGCAATCTGCTCGACCAGATGTTTCCGATTCGCCCATTGCTGGAGGGGAGGGCGCAGATGCTGTTCTTCGACCGCCCCGGTCATGGCTGGTCGGAGCGCGGCCCGGGCAACGCCAATCCCTACGAGCAGGCCGATACGCTCGCGGCGCTGATGGATCACTATGGGATGGACGATGCGATCATCGTCGGGCACTCCTTCGGCGGAGCGGTGACGGCGGCGTTTGCGCTGAACCATCCCGACAAGACGCGCGGGCTGGTGTTCCTGTCCGCCGCGACGCATCCGTGGCCGGGTGCCGGCACCGCCTGGTACTACAAGCTGTCCGCAGTGCCTGTGCTTGGCCGGTTGTTCACCGAAACGCTGGCGTGGCCCGGCGGGTCGATGCAGATGCGCGCGGCGTCAGCCTCCGTCTTCTCGCCGAACAGGCTGCCGGAAACCTATCTCAAGGACGCGGCGATTTCGCTCGTGCTGCGGCCCTCCGCATTCCGCTGGAACGCGATGGACGTGGCGGGGCTCTACGACCACGTCGTCGAGGCATCGAAGCGCTACCCTGAGATCAAGGCACCGACGGTGATCATCACCGGCAATCGCGACACGGTCGTTCTGGAGAACATCCATTCGGTCGGGCTCGCGCGCGACATCGCCGGCTCCGAACTCGTCTGGGTCGACAATCTCGGCCACAAGCCGGACTGGATCGCGCCCGACCTCGTCGTCGCCGCCATCGAAAAGATCGCGGGGAGACCGATCGATCTGGAGGCTGCGGCGCGCGTGGCCGAAGCACGCATCGCGGGCGATGCGCGTGCCGTCAGCGAGCCCGGAGAGGGCGCGCCCGACGTCGCGGTCTCTCGATAAAAGGGTTAGTGCCCGCCCTGTCCATCGCTGCCGATATAGGCGATGCGCAGCATGTTCGTTGCGCCAGGCGTTCTCAGCGGCACGCCGGCGGTGATAATGATGCGATCGCCGGCGCCTCCGAAATTCTCCCGGAACGCGATGCGGCAGGCACGGTCGACCATGTCGTCCAGATCGTTGGCATCTTCCGTGACCACGCAATGCGTGCCCCAGACCAGCGAGAGCCGCCGCGCTGTCTCGACAACGGGCGATAGCGCGATGATCGGCAGTTGCGGACGCTCGCGGGCGGCGCGCAGTCCGGTGGTGCCGGACGCCGTGTAGGTGACGATCGCCGCAAGCTTCAGCGTTTCGCCGATCTGGCGCGCGGCAAGCGAGATCGCGTCGGCTCCCGTCGCCTCGGGCTCCGAGCGCTGCGCGTTGATGATGCCCGGATAGAGCGGGTCCTTCTCGACCTGCACGGCGATGGCGTTCATCGTCGCGACGGCCTCGACGGGATATTGCCCGGCAGCCGATTCGGCCGACAGCATCACCGCATCCGCGCCCTCGAAGACGGCGATCGAGACGTCCGACACTTCCGCGCGGGTCGGAACGGGTGCGGAAATCATCGATTCCAGCATCTGCGTGGCGACGACGACCGGCTTGCCGGCGCGGCGCGCGGCGCGCGTGATCTGCTTCTGGATGCCCGGAACCGCCTCGAGCGGCATTTCGACGCCGAGATCGCCGCGCGCGACCATCAAGGCGTCGGACAGTTCGATGATTTCGGCCAGGCGCGCGACCGCCTGCGGCTTCTCGATCTTCGACATGATCGCTGCGCGCCCGCGCGCGATCTTGCGCACTTCGGCAAGGTCTTCGGGGCGCTGCACGAAGGACAGCGCCACCCAGTCCACGCCTGTCGCGAGCACCGCGTCGAGGTCCTTGCGGTCCTTTTCCGTCAGCGCGCCGACCGGCAAATCCGTATCGGGCAGGCTCACGCCCTTCTTGTCGGAAATCTTGGTGCCGGACACCACCTCGCAGACGATCGACTTGCCGTTGGCCTTGATGACCTTCAGTTGCAGCCGGCCGTCGTCGATCAGCAGCCGGTGGCCGGGCTCGACGGATTTGAGGATTTCCGGATGCGGCAGGTGCACGCGCTTGTCGTCGCCGGGCTTCGGGTTGTCGTCCAGCGTGAATGTCTGGCCGGGTTCGAGCTCGACGGAGCCGTTCTCGAACTTGCCGACGCGCAGCTTGGGGCCCTGAAGGTCGGCGAGAATGCCGATCGGCCGGCCGACCTCTTCCTCGACCTTGCGCAGGCGGGCCACCAGCTCGCGCATGAGCTCGTGGCTCGCATGGCTCATATTGATGCGGAACACGTCCGCACCGGCCTCGAACAGCCGCTTGATCATGACCTCGTCGGATGAGGCGGGACCGAGCGTTGCGAGTATCTTGACCTTGCGGCTGCGTCTCATTGCGTGTCCGATCCGGTAACGGCAGGCGCGCCGCTGTTCGCGGGATCGTCCGTGAGCTGGACCATCCAGCTCGCCTGCTCGCCCGTGTCGTATTCCTGGAAGCCGGCGCGCTGGAAGCCGCGCGCGAAACAGTCACCGGGGCCGGCGATCTTGAACTCGCGTTCCGCCACGCACATGTTGACCGGCCCGTCCCAGCGACCGCCGCGTTCGGCGTCTTCGGCGTAGAGATAATAATAGCGCGACGACAGGGCACCCTCGATCAGCGTCTTGCAGGTCGAGCCTTCGACATGCCACCAGCCTTCGGTGACCCAGCCGGTGCGCGCGCGATAGCCGATCGCCACGCCGACGAGACTTTGCGTCGCGTTGCACACCCGGAAATCCGCCAGCGCCGGGGTCGCTGACACCATGCCCGCCGCACAGGCCGCGCCCAGCGTCGCAAGGCCTATTGCAAGGCGAGACCGCATCGCTTTCGACAAAGCCATCCTCATGACACGCGCCGATAAAATCAGCATACAACGCTCCTTTTCGGAGAAGTCCCCTCCCATGTCAACGCATGGCCGGGGTTCGTCCGAACCGATTTAGAATGCGAATCCGGCACGGAACGCCCGCAGGTCCCGATCCTGACGGGAAGCTGGACCAAACGGCGGCATTGCATGGCCCGCCGCTTCATGGAACACAGATGGTTCACCCTTTGCCCTATACGGATCAAACCCCGCCCATGACCCGCGACGCCCTCTTCGCCCCGTTCGAAGCCATCGATGGCGACCGGTCGCGCGGCCTCGTTCTGCTCGCAGACCATGCAGGCAGGCAACTGCCGCAGGAGTATGGCGACCTCGGCCTGCCGGCTGCGGAATTCGACCGCCACATCGCCTATGACATCGGCGTGGAGGCCGTGACGCGGGGGCTTGCTGCGGCGCTCGACGTGCCTGCCGTCATGGCGCATTTCTCGCGCCTGCTGATCGACGCGAATCGCGGCGAGGACGACCCGACGCTGATCCGCCAGCTCTATGACGGCACGATCGTTCCGGCGAACTACCCGATGAGCGACGACGAGCGCGAGCGTCGGCTCGACCGCTACTATCGCCCCTATCACGACGCGGTCGGGTCCGTGATCGCTTCCGTGGCGGCCGAGAGCGGGCACGCCCCCTTCATCTTCTCGGTGCATTCCTTCACGCCCGCCATGCAGGGCCGGCCGAGGCCCTGGCATGTCGGCATCCTGTGGGACAGTGACGACCGTGCCGTGCGCCCGCTGCTCGACATGCTGGCACGCGACCCGGCCATGGTCGTGGGCGACAACGAGCCCTATGACGGCGCGCTGCGCGGCGACACGATGTATCGCCACGCCATCGTCAACGGCTACGCGCATGCGCTGATCGAGATCAGGCAGGATCTGATCGCGACGAGGCAGGGCATCGATTCGTGGGTGGAACGGCTGGTGCCGATCCTTGAAGAGATCAACCGGCTGCCCGATATGCATGTCGTGAAGCAATTCGGCTCCCGTACCGGGCCGATCTGATCGAATGACCGCCAAGGAGCAGACGATGACCGAGCTCACCCCGGACCAGCAGCGCGATTTTGAGGCGGCGGCGTTCCGCACGCTCGTCGCGCATCTGCGCACGCGCACCGATGTCCAGAACATCGACCTGATGAACCTCGCCGGCTTCTGCCGCAACTGCCTGTCCAACTGGTATCGCGATGCCGCCAACGAGGCGGGTGTGCAAATGGACAAGGACAGGTCTCGCGAAATCATCTACGGCATGCCCTATTCCGAGTGGCAGGCGAAATACCAGACGGACGCATCCGACCAGAAGAAGTCAGCATTCGAGACCAACCGGCCGAAAGACCATTGACCGTCGCGGCGGGGTGAGGCAACCAAGCGCCGATCTTGAGCGGCCACGAGTCGCTGCCAACCCTTCTGGAGACCGACATGGCCGAGGACATCACAGCCGATTCCGCTCAAACCGTTGCCTCGGGCCAGCTTCGCGCCTTCATCGAGCGCATCGAGCGCCTCGAGGAAGAGAAGCAGACGATCGCCGACGACATCAAGGAAGTCTTCGCCGAAGCCAAGGGCACCGGCTTCGACACCAAGGCGATCCGCACCATCATCCGGCTTCGCAAGAAGGACCAGGCGGAGCGCGAGGAAGAAGAAGCGATCCTCGACCTCTACATGGCCGCGCTCGGCATGGAATAAGTCCGGCCGGTCTGGCGATCGCTGCATTCCGCTCCTAGACTTGCCCGCCGAGTCGGCCGCTTCCTGCGGCAGGCTTGACGGACTGAAGGAGACAGAATGCCGATCCTCAACCGCGCCAGCGAGATGCAGGCCGAAATCGCCGGCTGGCGCCGGCGGCTGCACGAAGCGCCGGAGATCGGTTTCGAGGTTCACGAGACGGCGCGGTTCGTCGCCGAAAACCTCCGCCTCTTTGGCTGCGACGAGATCGTCACCGGCGTCGGGCAGACGGGCGTCGTCGGACTGATCCACGGCAGCCTTGGCACCGGGCCGACGATCGGCCTGCGGGCCGACATGGACGCGCTTCCCATCGCGGAAGACAGCGGTGCCGCCCACGCCTCGAAGGTTGCGGGACGCATGCACGCATGCGGGCATGACGGCCATACGGCGATGCTGCTCGGGGCTGCGAAATACCTCGCCGAGACGCGCAATTTCGCGGGCACCGTCGCGGTGATCTTCCAGCCTGCCGAGGAGATCGGCGGCGGCGCCAAGGCGATGCTGGCCGATGGGCTGATGGACCGTTTCGGCATCAGGCAGATTTACGGCATGCACAACATGCCCGGCATTCCGACGGGGCATATCGCCGTCGCGCCGGGCCCGATGATGGCGGCGACGGCGAAGTTCACCATCGGCATCAAGGGCAAAGGCGGCCACGCGGCGCGGCCGCACACCACGATCGACCCGATCATCACCGGTACCCAGATCATCAATGCGCTGCAGACGATCGTGTCGCGCGAGACGGACCCGATCGCCTCCGTCGTGGTGACGGTAACGCGCGTCATCGCCGGCACGGCCTTCAACATCATTCCCGAAACGATCGAAATCTGGGGCACGGCGCGGGCGCTCGACATGGCCGACGCAGCACGCGTCGAGCGGCGGGTCGGCGACATCTGTGCCGGCATCGGCGCAGCCAACGGTGCCGAGGTCAGCGTCGATTACGTTCAGGCGCATCCGGTGACCTTCAATCCGGCGGACGAGGCGGCCTTCGTGGCGCAGGTCGCGCGACAGGTGGTTGGCGAGGGGGCGCTGGACGTGGCGGTCAAGCCGGTGCTGGCGGGCGAAGATTTTTCGCACATGCTGACGGCGCGGCCGGGCGCTTTCGTCTTCATCGGCAATGGCGATACGGCGGGGCTGCATCACCCGGCCTATGATTTCGACGACGAGGCCATCCCCGCCGGCGTGAGCTTCTGGGTCCGGCTTGTCGAGACGCGATTGGCGTAGGCGCGCGTCCTCGCTGCCACGCCCCGTTTCCGGTCTGGCCATTTCAGGAATCCGTTCGCCGTCCCCCGCCATCATGATGTGTCGGGCGGCTCCATTGCCCAGAGAGCCAGGCCATGGAGGGTGGCGAGCGCGTCGTGGACCTCGTGGGTTGGCCGCTTCTGCCAGCCCGGCGGACGGCCGGGACGCAACGGCCAGACGCGGCGAACACCCGCACCCCGTCTCGCAACCCTTCGCTCCGCTGGGACGGCCTGCCGACCCTTCCCGCAAAAGGGAGGGTCAAGTGCGGCGTCATGGTTTCTGTTTTGCGTGGCCGCGGCGTCGTGGTTTGCCCGCCAGCGCGCGAAGCGGCGGGCGTGGGCGGGCAGATCGTCGAGCGCGCGACCGAGCGCCTGCAGGCGAAGCGTAAGCCGCGCGGCATCGACCGGATCGTCGGCCCGAGGCGGATGGCGCAAGGCGACCATGGACGGCGCGCTGAAGCCGGGAACGCGGATGCGCGGCACGCCAAGTGCAGTCGGCCGCCTGCGTCCGCGCCATCGCGGCAGCGGATCGAACAGCGGCAGGGTCAGGGTTCTGGCCGGGGTTTTTGGAGCCATGCCGGGGTGAGCCACCGGTTTGCGATGCACGACAGGCGCTGGTGGCGTCGCCTTGGGCGTCGGCGGCGGGTCCATGTCACGCGCGGCCACGATGACCAGCCGCCGCACTGCCGCTTCGGCCGGACGCAGCAGCCGCAGCACGGCGCGGTGGAGATGGCGCGGCAGGGTGCGGTCTGCGCCACCGCCGGTGATGCCGGCCATCGCCACAAGGGTTACCAGCACGCGCTTCAGCGCCTGACGGTTCGTCTCGATCGCGGCCTTCCAGTCCATCGCATCCTCCGCCCATTTGGTCAGGGCGGGGGGATTATCGCGGGGGTTGGGAGGGGGGTGGATAAAATGGCGGGGAGTTCGGAGGGGGTATTTCGCAAGTGATTGATCGGGCGTCGGAAACGGTTTCGGCGATGTGAAATTCTCTCCACCGGCGATCTCCACCTCAACTTCGTCATTCTCGGGCGACCGGAGCGCAGCGGAGGGAGACCCGAGAATCCATGCCTCGCCCGTTGGTGACGGGCGCGGTGGTGCGGGATGTCCGGGGTCTCCGGTGACCGGGTAAGTACCAGGGTTCTGCACCACCGAGCGGCGGGACCGGCGAGGCATGGATCCCCGGGTCTGCGCAGTCACTTCGTTCCTGCTCCGCCCGAGGATGACGAAGTGGGCGGGGGAATTCGTCGCCAACCGTCAACGTCGCACAGCAAACTCGGTGAAGCCCGCTCAGCCAAACCGGGCTCACCCTATGCCATCCCAACCGAAGCCATCCGAGCCGTCAGGCCGCCTCGAATTTCAGCGCGACGCCGTTGATGCAGTAGCGCAGGCCGGTGGGGGGTGGGCCGTCGGGGAAGACGTGGCCGAGGTGGCTGCCGCAGGTGGCGCAATGGCATTCCGTGCGGACCATGCCGTAGCTGCGGTCTTCCGTGGTCTCGACGGAGCCGGGAAGGGGGTCGTTGAAGCTCGGCCAGCCGGTGCCGCTCTCGAATTTCAGCGTCGATTCGAACAGAGGCTGGTCGCAGCCGACACAGGAAAACGTGCCGGCGCGCTTTTCGTAGAGCAGGGCGCAACTGCCGGGGCGCTCCGTGCCATGCTGGCGCATGACCTGATACTGCTCCGGCGTCAGCAGCGCGCGCCATTCCGCATCGGTGCGGGTGACGGGATAGGTGTGGGTGTCCATGGCTAACTCCATTCCCTCGATGCATCATATGTAGTGCCAAAATCATCTTGACCAAGTGTTATACGCCTGCGGATATGGTCCAAGATCAGGGGCGGGGCGCTACTACACACGATGCAGATTCTGGAAACCTCGCCGCTCGGACTGCGAGCGGCCCATACGGTGTTCGTCAGCAGGGACAGTTCCGTGTCGGTCACTCTCTACCCCATGGTTCATGTTGGCGAAGATCAATTCTACCGACAGGTATTCGAAAAAGCTTTTTTCTCCGACGTGGTCTTAACGGAGGGGCTTCGTTCGTCTGTTAACCGGAATCTCACCCGTTCGTACAGATGGCTCGATTTCAGGAAGCTGCGACTGGTCCGTCAGCCTAGAACTCCAACTCAGGAAAACGTTCCTGCCCGGATAGTCCTTGCCGACCTCGCCCCGGAAGAATTTCACCATGAATGGCGAAAGATTCCGTTATGGATTCGCTTGTTCGTGGCGGTACTGGCTCCGCTATACGGGATCTATCTGCGTTACTTTGCTTCGCGAGAGCGGCTTGCCGAGAACATGTCGCTGGAAGACCGCAAATCCGCTGCCGAGATACTGGGCTGGAGTGGCGAGGTGGAATCCCTCGAAAATGCGCTCCTCCATTCGCGCGACAAGCGCTTGGTCGAATGTCTGGCAAGGGAATTGGATAGCTCATCCGGCGAAACCAAGCAGATCGCGGTCGTATACGGCGCGCAGCACATGCGGGCCGTGCTGCGTGAACTGAGTCGGCGCGGGTTTTACTCGGCGGGATCGACCTGGCACACAATCTTTGCGCTGACCGACTAGGATTGCGCGCCTGTGAAACTCGCTTTGCGGGCTGCCGCGCTCAATGCTTTCGGGACAGTTCCCTGGTCGCATTTTCCAGCCCGCGCAGCGTCAGCGGGTACATGCGCTGCGAGACGAGCTCGCGGATCATCCCGATCGAGTGCGTGTAGCCCCAGTGCTTTTCCTTGATCGGGTTGAGCCACACGGCGTTCGGCCATTGCGCGATGACGCGGCTCATCCAGACCACGCCCGCCTCGGGATTCCAGTGCTCCACCGAGCCCCCCGCATAGGCGATCTCGTAGGGGCTCATCGACGCGTCGCCGACGAAGATCACCTTGTAGTCGTGGCCGTATTTGTGGAGCACGTCCATCGTCGGGATCGTCTCGGCATGCCTGCGGCGGTTGTCCTTCCAGACGCCCTCGTAGAGGCAGTTGTGGAAGTAGAAATATTCCATGTGCTTGAACTCGGCCCGGGCGGCCGAAAACAGTTCCTCGACGATTTTGATGTGGTCGTCCATCGAGCCGCCGACATCGAAGAACATCAGGAGCTTGACCGCATTGCGCCGCTCGGGCCGGGTCTGGACATCGAGATAGCCATGCTCGGCCGTCGCGTGGATCGTGCCGGGCAGGTCCAGCTCCTCCAGGCTTCCCTCGCGCACCCAACGCCGCAGCCGCTTCAACGCGACCTTGATGTTGCGGGTGCCGAGCTCGACGGAATCGTCGAAGTTTTTGAACTCGCGCTTGTCCCAGACCTTGACCGCGCGGCGGTGGCGGCTCTCGTGCTGGCCTATGCGCACGCCTTCGGGATTGTAGCCATAGGCACCGAAGGGCGAGGTGCCGGCGGTGCCGATCCATTTTGAGCCGCCCTGGTGGCGGCCTTTCTGCTCTTCGAGGCGTGCTTTAAGCGTCTCCATGAGCTTCTCGAAACCGCCGAGCGCCTCGACCAGCTTCTTTTCCTCGTCGGTGAGGTGCTTTTCGGCGAGCCGGCGCAGCCATTCCTCGGGCAGGTTGGCGACATCGACCGCGCCTTCGCCCGACACCGCCTCGACGCCCTTGAAGACGTGGCCGAAGACCTGGTCGAAGCGGTCGATGTGGCGCTCGTCCTTCACCAGTGCCGCGCGCGACAGATAGTAGAAGCCCTCGACGTCGTAGGTGACGAGATCGGCTTCCATGCCTTCGAGCAGGGTGAGATACTCGCGCAGCGAGACCGGAACCTTGGCTGCCTTGAGCTCGAGGAAGAAGGGTATGAACATCGTTGCTTTTTGCGCGCGTCGGGCGCCGAAGGCAAGATGGACGATTTGCTAGCAAAATGCTATCATCGCCGTCCAAGGAGCGAACCATGGCCAGCCTGCATGTACGCAATGTCGATGACGAGATCGTCCGCCGCCTGAAGGAGCGTGCTGCCCGCAACGGCCGCTCGGCCGAGGCTGAGCATCGGGAAATTCTAACTAAGGCTCTGGTGTGGGATCCCGCACCTCAGGTTGATGTCGAGGACTGGAAGCGCAGGGCGGCGGAGTTCCGGGACAGCCTGAAGGACAGATACCACACGCCGTCCGAGATACTCCTGCGTGAATCTAGGGACGAACGGTGATCCGGCAGACACTCGTCGTTGATGCGAGTGTTGCGATCAAATGGGTGGTCCCCGAGGCTGATTCCAGCAATGCGGAAGCCTTGGTTGGCTCGTATCGGCTCATAGCGCCGCAACTCATCTATGCGGAATGCGCCAACATCGTATGGAAGATGATGCGGCGCGGCGAGCTATCGGGAGGCGAGGCGATGCGAGCAACGACGGTGATCGATGATTTCGCCGTGCAGACCGCTTCGATGCGGGAGTTGGTCCCGCTTTCCGTCGATCTCTCGGTTCGGTTGGATCATGCGGTCTATGACTGTTTCTACATCGCGCTTGCGCAACTGGAAGAGTGTCGGCTGATCACGGCCGACGCCAGGCTGCATCGCAAGGTACAATCGCTTCTGCGGCCGGACGAAGCGCGGTTGTGCATCATGCTCGGCGACTTCGATCCCGCATCATAGCAGATCGTACTCGATGAACCCCGTCCGCCTTGCGACGCGGTCGTAGAGCCTGCGGGCGGTGTCGTTGGTCTCGTGCGTCATCCAGTAGACGTTGGTGATGCCCCTGGACGCGGCCTCCTGTTTCACGGCCTTTATCAGTGCTGCGCCGACGCCCTTGCCGCGTGCGCCTGGGTCGGAGAACAAATCCTGCAGGTAGCAATTGTTGACCTCCGACCAGCAGGAGCGGTGGTCGAGATAGTGGACGAGGCCGACGGCCTTGCCGTCGATGGTGGCGATGAAGCCGCGCGGCTCGAACTCGCCCGGCGTGAAGAGGCGCTTCCAGGTCGAGGCGTAGACGCTTTCGGAAACGCTCGCCTTGTAGAAGGTGAGATAGTCGGTCCAGAGGCGCTTCCAGTCGGCGTGGTCGCCTTCGGACAAGGGGCGGATCGTCGGCTCTGACATGGTGCACTCCGGCTTGAATTGGTTGGGTGTACGTTGTGACAGGACGGTGCGGTCACGACAGGGCCAGCAACGGCCGCATCGATGGGGCTGTCGCTGGCCGATACCGGCATCGGCTTATGAGACTTGTCAGGCTCGGTTCGCGCCGCTAAGCCTCGGCAACCGCCGGGCGAGCCTGTCCGACCAAAAGCCAGAGGCCGCCGTGCTCAATCGACCGACCCAAGCCAATGCCGCCGAGCCCGCCCGGCTCAGCTTTCCCTTCGCCGAACCGCCAAAGACGGGCGAGGTGACGGAGGTCGCGCCGGGCATCCTGTGGACGCGCATTCCGCTGCCCTTCAGGCTCGATCACGTCAACATCTTCCTCATCGAGGACGGCGACGGCTGGGCGGTGCTGGACACCGGCATCGCGGACCAGCCGACGCGCGATGTCTGGGAAGCGCTGGTCGCCGGGCCTCTCGCTGGGCGCAGGCTGACGCGGCTGATCGTGACGCATTTCCATCCCGACCATATCGGGCTCGCGGGCTGGCTGTGCCAGCGCTTCGAACTGCCGCTCCTGACCAGCCAGACCTGCTATCTCGGCTGCATCAACATCTCGCTGCGGCCCGAGGCGCTCGAGGCGAAGCCGTATCTCGACTTCTACCTCCAGCACGGCATGGATCCCTCGACCGCCGCGCTGGTGGCCACGCAGGGCCACAATTACCTGCGTATGGTCGCGCCCCTGCCGCCCACCTTCCACCGTTTGGTGGCCGGCGATACGCTGACGATCGGCGGGCGGGCCTTCGACGTGATGGCGGGCGACGGGCATGCGCCCGAGCAACTGATGCTCTATCTGCGCGAGGAGAACATTTTTCTGGCAGCCGACCAGGTGCTGGCCAAGATCACGCCCAATGTCAGCGTCTGGGCGGTCGATCCGGAGGGCAATCCGCTCGGTCTCTACCTGCGTTCGCTGCGGGCCATACCACAGGCGGTCCCGGCCGACGCGTTCGTGCTTCCCGGCCACCAGTTGCCGTTCCACGGGCTGCATACGCGTTGCGCCGAACTGATCGCGCATCACGAGGAGCGTTGCGCGCTGATCGCGGATGCGTGCAGGCAGGAGCCGAAATCGGTCGCCGATCTGGTGCCGGTGCTGTTCCACCGCACGCTCGACGCGCACCAGATGTCGTTCGCCTTTTCGGAGGTGCACGCGCACGTCAACAAGATGCTGCATGCGGGCGAACTTCGCTGGGCCGATTCGAGCGACGGCCGGATGCGGGCGCGGACCGTCTGACCGGGTTACTGCCGCCGTGCCATGAAGGCGAGGCGTTCGAAGAGATGGACGTCCTGCTCGTTCTTCAAAAGCGCGCCGTGAAGCTTCGGTAGCGCGTTCTTCGGGTCGGCGCGCAGGTCGGCGGGGTCGATGTCGTCGGCGACGAGCAGCCTGATCCAGTCGAGCGCTTCCGACGTCGACGGCTTCTTCTTGATCCCCGGTACGTCCCGCACCTCGTAGAACTGCGTCAGGGCGGCGCGCACGAGGTTCTGCTTGATGCCGGGATAATGCACCTCGACGATGCGCGACAGCGTCTCGACGTCGGGAAAGCGGATGTAGTGGAAGAAGCAGCGGCGCAGGAAGGCGTCCGGCAGTTCCTTCTCGTTGTTCGAGGTGATGATGACGATCGGGCGCTGCTTCGCGCGGATCGTCTCGCCGATCTCGTAGACGTGGAACTCCATCTTGTCGAGTTCCTGCAGAAGGTCGTTCGGGAACTCGATGTCGGCCTTGTCGATCTCGTCGATCAGGAGCACGACCTTGCGGTCGGCCTCGAAGGCCTCCCAGAGCTTGCCGTGGCGGATGTAGTTGCCGATGTCGTTGAAGCGGTCGTCGCCGAGCTGGCTGTCGCGCAGGCGCGAGACGGCGTCGTATTCGTAAAGACCCTGCTGCGCGCGCGTGGTCGACTTGACGTTCCATTCGAGGAGATCGAGCCCGAGCGCCGATGCGATCTGCTTGGCCAGTTCCGTCTTGCCGGTGCCCGGCTCGCCCTTCACCAGAAGCGGACGTTCCAGCTTGATCGCCGCATTGACCGCGACCATCAGATCCTTGTCGGCGACATAGGCCGCCGTTCCTTCAAAGCGCATCGGGTTCTCCTGTTTCGCGGGAGACAGTAGGCAGGTGAGCGTGTCGCGGCAAGGCGCGCGGCCGCATCAGCGGCCGCCTCGCCGGCGTTACACGTCAGGCGGCGCTGAGCTTGGCCAGCGTCTCGTCGTCGACCTCGAAGTTGGCGTAGACGTTCTGGACGTCGTCGTCGTCTTCCAGCGTGCCGATGAGCTTGAGGATCGACTGCGCGCGGTCCTCGTCGACCGGCGTCAAGGTCTGGGGCTTCCAGATGGTCTTGACGGATTCAGCTTCGCCGAGCGTCTTTTCCAGCGCGCTGGTGACGTCGCCGATATCCTCGAAGGCGCAGAGGATGACATGGCCGTCCTCGTCGGACTGCACGTCCTCGGCACCGGCCTCGATCGCGGCTTCCATCACCGCGTCGGCGTCGCCGGCCTCCGGCTTGTAGACGATCTCGCCGACGCGATCCCACAGGAAGGCGACCGAGCCAGTTTCGCCCAGCGCGCCGCCGGCCTTGGTGAAGGCCGCGCGGACGTTCGATGCGGTGCGGTTGCGGTTGTCGGTCAGTGCTTCCACGATGACCGCGATGCCGCCGGGACCGTAGCCTTCGTAGCGAACCTCGTCATAGCTCTCCGCATCGCCGCCCGACGCCTTGTTGATGGCGCGCTGGATGTTGTCCTTCGGCATCGACTGAGCCTTGGCGTTCTGGACGGCAAGGCGCAGGCGCGCGTTCATGTCGGGATCGGGCGCGCCCATCTTGGCGGCAACGGTGATCTCGCGCGCGAGCTTGGAAAACATCTTGGATCGAACCGCATCCTGGCGGCCCTTGCGATGCATGATGTTCTTGAACTGTGAATGGCCTGCCATGGCACCCCTGTTGCGGACGGTTCGGGATTTTCGTTGAATTGCCGGCCTTATAAAGAAATCGCCGTCGCACGTCCAGAAGTCGCGGCCGCCGTTGTCTCTCGCGAAATCGTGAAGCTGCGGTGCCGCGAAAACCGTGGCGGTGCCGGTTCGAGGGCTTAGGCTGACACGACGACATGCCGTCGGCCATCGGGAGTTCGCCATGCGCCTTGCCCGCAATCTCGCGTCGACCACCGCTTTTCTGATTGCGCTCTGGCTCACGCCGGCCTCCGCGCAACAGCAGGACGAGCCGGTGCCGAGCCAGTGCCTGGCGATCGCGCAGGCCATGCCCAACGTGACCTATGCCAGTTTCACGCCGGCCCAGACCTTCGTGGATGGCGAGGTGACGATCACCTATGCGGGGCATTCGACCTATGTGATCGAGACGCCGGGCGGCGTGCGCATCGCGACCGATTTCTCCGGGCTCTACGGCTCCGAGCCGCTGCCGCGCATCGTGACGATGAACAAGGCGCATCGCACGCACTATACCGAACTGCCCGACCCGGCGATCGAACATGTGCTGCGAGGCTGGAACCCCGAAGGCGGGCCGGCGAAACATGCCGTCGTGGTCGACGACGTCTATGTGCGCAACGTTCCCACAGACATCCGCCGCTGGGGCGAGATGGAGGAGGGCGGCAACTCGATCTTCATCTTCGAGGTCGCGGGCCTGTGCATCGGCCATCTCGGCCATTTGCATCATCGCCTCGAAGACGCCCATTACGGCGCGATCGGCCGGCTCGATATCGTGATGGTCCCGATCGACGGCGGCATGACGCTGTCCGTCGGCGCGGTGAGCGAGATCACGCAGCGCCTGTTCTCGTCGATCATCCTGCCGATGCACCGCCATGCGACCCCGCTCGGCGAGTTCACGGCAGCCATGGGCGAGACGTTCGACGTCGACATGCGCGACGAGCCCTCGTTCTCGGTCTCGCTGCGCGACCTGCCGCGACGGCCGACGATCCTGGTGCTGAGGGGGGTTTAGGTCGTTTCAGGTTTTGGCTGAAAACACACCCCCTCCACCGCCTTCGGCGGTCCCCCTCCCCCATGAAAATGGGGGAGGATCCAGGTAGCGAACGGCCGCCGCGCTGGTTCCTCCCCTGCGGAGCGGGGGAGGGGGACCGCCGCAGGCGGTGGAGGGGGTGTTCGAGCAAAGCCGTTCCAACGCATTCAGGATCGCTCAACCCCGCGCACAAACGACAAAGGGGGATGCGCGGGCGCATCCCCCTTTGTCCGGCGTTCGCGGTCCCTCAATGCGTGGCGTCTGTCTCCGCTCCCTTGTCCGCGGCGCGCTTGCGCCGGGACAGCATGTTGAGACCCTCGACCAGGGCGGAGAAGCCCATCGCGGCGTAGATGTAGCCCTTGGGCACGTGGAAGCCCATGCCTTCCGCGATCAGCGTCATGCCGATCATCAGCAGGAACGCTAGCGCAAGCATGACGATGGTGGGGTTCTGGGCGATGAAGTTCGCGAGCGGCGTGGCCGCCAGCAGCATCACGGCCACGGTGACGATGACGGCGATGTACATGATCGCGATATGCTCGGTCATGCCGACGGCGGTGATGATGGAATCGATCGAGAAGACAAGGTCGAGCAGCAGGATCTGGAAGACCGCGCCGCCCAGGGTCACGCTGATCGTGCGGCTGACGACGTTTTCCTTTTGATCGACGGGATCGACCGTGTGGTGGATTTCCTTCGTCGCCTTCCAGACCAGGAAGAGGCCACCGACCAGAAGGATGAGGTCCTTCCACGAGAACGGCTCGCCGAAGAGCGTGAAGACCGGCTGCGTCAACTGCACGATGAAGGCGATCGTGGCCAGCAGTATCAGGCGCATGATCAACGCCGCACCGATGCCCAGACGCCGGGCGCGCACGCGCTGATGCTCGGGGAGCTTGTTGGACAGGATGGAAATGAAGATCAAATTGTCGATGCCGAGGACGACTTCCAGGGCGATGAGGGTCGCCAGCGCGACCCAGGCAGTCGGATCGCTGGTCCAATCGAAGTAGCCTGCGAGAAATTCCATCGTCATGGTCCCCGAGCGCGCGCGCTGAATACGAATTGGAAAGAAGTATGACTGGCGCCGGGGTCCGTCAACTGCGGCGGCGCGTGCCTGAAATCCGCGACCGCGTGTTTGGTTCCGAAAGGCCTACCAGAAAGCGGGGACCGTTTCTTCCAGACGCGGGCCGAGCCGCAGCGGTGCGATCCGCTCGGCAAGGCCGGTGCGGTCGGAAATATCGATGCCGACGCCGCAGATGGTCGCCGGGCCGCTTGCCGCCTCGAACCTGCCTTTCGGCACCTTCGACAGGAAGCGGTTGAGCGGCTCTTCCTTGTCCATGCCCAGCGACGAATCATAATCGCCGCACATGCCGGCATCGGTCATGTAGCCGGTGCCGCCATTGAGGATCTGATGATCGGCGGTGGGCTGATGGGTGTGGGTGCCGACGACGAGGCTGGCGCGGCCGTCGACGAAATGGCCCATGCACATCTTTTCGCTGGTGGCTTCGGCGTGAAAGTCGATCACCACGGCGTCCGCCTGCTCGCCGAGCGGACAGGCGGAAAGCTCGCGCTCCGCGGCCTGGAACGGGTCGTCGAGTTCGGGATGCATGAACACCCGGCCCATGATGTTGGTGACGAAGACGCGCGCGCCGTTGCGGGCCTCGAACAGGCCTGTGCCCCGGCCCGGCGTGCCGATCGGGAAATTCGCCGGCCTGATGAACCGCTCCTCGCGCGGCGCGAACTGAAGCGCCTCGCGCTGGTCCCAGACGTGGTTGCCGGTGGTCACCACATCGGCGCCCGCGTCGATCGTGCTGCGGAAGATGTCTTCGGTGATGCCGAAGCCGCCGGCCGCGTTCTCGCCATTGACGATCACGAAGTCGAGCCGGAAGTCGGAGATCAGACCGGGCAGCCGTTCCCAGACCGCCGTGCGGCCGGATCGTCCCACCATGTCGCCAAGAAAGAGTAGCCTCATGCCCCGTCTATAGTGCCGGCGGAAAACGACGCAAGCCGCTTTCGGTCAGGATTTCGTCGAGTTGCACGTCGTGATCCTCGTTGGGCACCTCAGGAACCTCCTGGCAATCGTAGGCGATGCCGATCAGGCGCGGCGTCATGCCCTTCGCATGGAGTGCGTCGATCGCGCGGTCGTAATAGCCCGCGCCGTAGCCGATGCGATGCCCGCGCCCGTCGAAGGCGGCGAGCGGCACGAGCATGATTGCGGGATCGAGGACCTGCGCCTCGCCGCCGGGTCCGGCCGTGCCGAAGCCCATGTCGACGAGGTCCGCGCCGCGCACGAGGTCGCGGAAGACAATCGTCGTCCTGTCGAGGATGGCCGGCAGGCAAAGCCGCGCGCCGCGCTCGCGCAAAGCGAACATCAGCGGCCGCACATCGACCTCGGAGCGCATCGGCCAGAAGCCGGAGACGATCGTGCCGGGCTGGATGCCGATATCGTCGGCCCTGTCGGCCATGTCGAGCGATGCCTCGACGCGCCAGACCGGATCAAGCGCATCACGGCGTGCGAGCGCCCGCAGTCGGAGGGATTTCTTGTGATCGCGGGGTGTCGTCGTCATGGAGCCATGTCTGGCTGATGACGCGGCAAAAGAAAAGACGTTCCGCGACGACCGATGGAGAGGTTGATCCCGGGTGCCTACAACGTAGGTGGGCGCCATATGACCGAGCCCACGGGCCCGGCCAGGGACAGCTCCCTTGGGATCAATAAGGCCCCGGGGAAGTGTTACTCCTGTCGAAAAGCGCAGAACGCCGAACCCAATATAGGGCTCCGTGATCCCGCATGCCAGCGAATTGCGAGACCTTGACGCCGGCTCGTCGAGAAAGGCAGGAATAGTGCAGCCGAGACGCAAACGGACCGCAGGATGACAGCAGGCAAACCGACGATCCGCATCACCTACTGCACCCAGTGCCAATGGCTGCTGCGCGCCGCCTGGATGGCGCAGGAACTGCTGTCGACGTTCGGCGCGGACATCGGCGAGGTCAGCCTGGTGCCGGGCACGGGCGGCATCTTCGAGATCACGCTCGATGGAGAGCTGATCTGGGAGCGCAAGCGCGACGGCGGCTTTCCCGAGGCCAAGGTGCTCAAGCAGATGGTGCGCGACCGCGTCTGGCCGGACCGCGATCTCGGGCATTCGGATCGCAAGGGGGAGTAGCGGGGGCGAAGGCCTCAGCCTTTTCGCGCTGCCTGACGGGCCGCGCCGATCATGCAAATTCGCCTGCCTAACAAACCGCGCCGCGAGAAGACAACAAAAAACCCGCCACGAAGGCGGGTTCCTGTAGAGTGTCGCTGACGCTCTCGGTCTATATGCCGAGGCCTTCGTAGCGCTTCTTGAACTTCGACACGCGGCCGCCGCGATCGAGCAGGGTCTGATTTCCGCCGGTCCAGGCCGGATGCGTGGATGGGTCGATGTCGAGGTTCATCGTGTCGCCCTCCTTGCCCCAGGTCGAGCGGGTCATGTATTCGGTGCCATCGGTCATGACGACCTTGATGGAATGATAGTCGGGATGGATATCGGTTTTCATCGGTGTCGTCCTGGTGGCTGTCGGGCGAAAGTCGCGCAATGCGAGCTGCTGCGGCGATGCGCCCACTGTCAAAACCTGAAGCCGCAGCTATTGAGGGCTACGGCTCCAAAAACGGTCGGCTGCCTATACATGAGGCGGTCAGGATAAACAAGGCCGGCGTCGCCGCAAATTCGCGGACGCACGGCGACAGGGACGAGCGGATGGCTGAGACGGCTGACGAGAAGCACAAGCGCGGGCGCGATCTCGGCCCATTGCGCCGGCTGTTCCCGTATATGCTTCGCTATCGCAAGCTGGTGGCAGGCGCCTGCGTGTTCCTCACCCTGGCGGCAGCCACGACGCTGACGCTGCCGATCGCCGTGCGCCGGATGATCGATCACGGCTTCAACGATTCCGACAGCGTGCTGATCTCCAACTATTTCTCGATGCTGATCATCCTCGCGGCGTTGCTCGCGATCGCATCGGCCGCCCGCTACTATTTCGTCATCACGCTGGGCGAACGCGTCGTCTCCGACATCAGGCGCGACGTCTTTTCGCATGTGGCGCGTTTGTCGCCGGCGTTCTTCGACGGCGTGCAGTCGGGCGAGATCGTCTCGCGGCTGACCGCCGATACGACGCAGATCAAATCGGCCGTCGGCGCGACCGCATCCGTCGCACTGCGAAACCTCATCATGGGTCTTGGCGCGTTGGGGATGATGGTCGTCACCAGCCCCAAGCTTTCGGGGCTGGTCATTGCCGCGATCCCGATCGTCGTGCTGCCGCTGGTCGCGTTCGGCCGCTCGGTGCGGCGCAAGTCGCGTTTCGCGCAGGATACGCTGGCCGACGCGACCGCTTACGCCAGCGAGCAGATCGGCGCGGTGCGGACGCTGCAGGCCTTCACCAACGAAAAGCTCGTCACCGGACGGTTTTCCAGCGCGGTGGAGACCGCGTTCGAAGCGGCGAGGGCATCGGTCTTCGCGCGGTCGTTCCTGACCTTCTTCGCCATCTTCACGATCTTCACCTCGGTCGTCGCGGTGCTGTGGATCGGTTCGCGCGACGTGCTCTCGGGCACCATGACGCCGGGCACGCTCAGCCAGTTCCTGCTCTATGCGGTGTTCGCAGCCGGCGCGCTGGGCGCGTTGTCGGAAGTGTGGGGCGAACTCAGCCAGGCGGCGGGCGCGGCGGAGCGCCTGACGGAACTGCTGGCCGAGGAACCGGCGATCACGGCGCCGGCCAACCCCGTGCCGCTTCCCGAGCCGGCGAAGGGCGCCATCGTCTTCCGGGACGTCTCCTTCGCCTATCCGGTCCGGCCGGGGCAGTCGGCGCTCGAGGGATTGAATTTTTCGGTCCGGCCCGGCGAGACCGTCGCGATCGTCGGCCCTTCCGGGGCGGGCAAGAGCACCGTCTTCTCGCTTCTCCTGCGATTCTACGATCCCGATTCGGGCGCGATCCTGATCGACGGCGTGGACGTTCGCGACGCCGACCCGGAGGCGGTGCGCAACCGCATCGCGATCGTGCCGCAGGACGTCACCATCTTCGCGGCGAGTGCCGCCGACAACATCGCCTTCGGCAAGCCGGGGGCGAAGCAGGCCGACATCGAGCTTGCCGCGCGCGACGCGCATGCCGACGAATTCATCAGGCGGCTGGACCGGGGCTACGATTCGGAACTTGGCGAGCGTGGCGTGACGCTTTCGGGCGGACAAAGGCAGCGTGTCGCGGTGGCCCGCGCGATCCTGCGCGATGCGCCGATCCTGCTGCTCGACGAAGCCACGTCGGCGCTCGACGCGCAGAGCGAGATGCTGGTTCAGGCCGCGCTGGAGCGCCTGATGGAAGGGCGCACCACGATCGTCATCGCGCACCGGCTCGCGACGGTTCTCAAGGCCGATCGTATCCTCGTGATGGATCAGGGACGCATCGTCGAGGAGGGAACGCACCAGAGCCTGGTCGCGCAGGGCGGGGTCTATGCACGCCTCGCGCAGTTGCAGTTCGACCACGGTGCGGCAGCGTTCGGACGGGCCGCGGAGTAGCCGTCAGGCGGGAGCCCATTGTGACAGCAGGCAGGCACCGCCAAATCCTCGGGTTCTCTCAAGATGCTTGCGGTCGGCGGTCAGAAACGTGCCGCCCCGCACGATAGCCATGGCGTGATAGATCGAATCTTCCAACTGAGGGAAGCCTGATCCCTTCGCTTTCGTTGTCGCTATTCGCTCCGCCTGCTTCAATTCCACCGGGCTGGGCTCGACGAACATGAAGCCTGTCCGCTTCATGTCGTCGAACAGCTTGATCGGCAACTCGAACGGAATCTCATAGTGGATTGCTACGGAGAGCGCCTCATAGAGCGCTATGCCGGCGCAATCATGGACGTTGATTGCTCGGCGCATCGCACAACCGCCGTCCTTGCGAGATCGCTATCGGGTTCCTCGTGGAAAAGTTTGACCAGGATCGAGGCGTCAAGCACCACCATCAGACGCGAGGTCCGTGACGATGCGCTATATACGCGCCGCGTTCGTCGCGCAGTCGCCTGATCAGGTCTACGCTGTCTTCGCCAACGACGGAGGACGCCCGGATGTCGTCCAGCGTATTCTTCAGGTGTGCAACGGCTTCTTTCCTGAGTGCGTCGGCTATCGCCTGCTCCACGAAGGCGGAGCGCCGGCTCTTTGGAACCCTGTCTTCAAGCGATTGCTTGACTGCGCTGTCGATTGAAAACGTCGCGCGATCCTTGTTGGCGATACCCATGATGCATCTCCCATTTCACACGAATAGGTAATGCATTTCGTATGAAGATCAAAGCTACCCCAGCAGGTTGCGCGCTGCCCTTGCGAACACTTTCGCACCGATCGGGATGAGATCATCCGGGAAATCGTAGTCGGGATTGTGCAGCGACGGGTAGTCTTCGCCCGCACCCAGGAAGAACATCGCCGATCTGGCGTTTGCGCCGAAGCGGCCGAAATCTTCCGATGCGCGCATCGGCAGGGTCGTCTCGTCGTGCCGCACATTTTCTTCATCCAGCGCGCGGCGCAGTTCGGCCACGGCCTCGGGATGGTTATCGCAGGCCTGGAAGATGTCGTGATAGTCAATCATCACTTCGAGGCCCTGCGACGCGGCCGCTTCCGTCGCCAGGCGCTCGGCCACGGCGACAAGCTCGGCCATGCGTTCATCGCCCAGGGTCCGCAGCGTCGCCCAGATTTCGGCGTAGCCGGGCGCGATGCCGAAGGCTGCCGCGCCCATCGTCGCGTGGGTTACGGTCACCATCGCGAAATCGGGAGACTCGAAGTCCGGTGTCGACAGGCTGGTCAGTCCCGGCATGAGGAATGCGAGCGCCTTCATCGGTGAAACGCCCGTCTCGGGCGCCGAGGCGTGGGCCGTCTTGCCGGTGAGCACGATGCGCATGCCGCGCGAGGCGCAGTTGACGATGCCGTCTTTGATCCGGGCCTCGCCAAACGGTATGCCGGGGATGTTGTGCAGCGAGAACGCGTAATCGGGCTGGATATCCGCGAAGCGCGGATCGGCGATCACGGCGGCGGCGCCTGCGCCGTTTTCCTCCGCCGGCTGGAACATCAGCACCACGCGTCCGCGTTGCGGCCGCTCGCGCCCAAAGACGCGTCCAAGCGCTGCCAGGATCGCGGTATGCCCGTCATGACCGCACAGATGGCCTTTGCCTTGCACCGTTGAGCGATGCGGGATGTCGCCGAGCTCCTCGATCGGAAGCGCGTCGAGTTCCGAGCGGATCATCACGGTCGGGCCGGGCTCAATGCCCTGATAGACCACGGCGACACCGTGGCCTCCGAGCTTTTCCAGAACGAGGTCGGGGCCTGTCTCATTGAGGAATTCGACGACCTGGCGTGCCGTCTCCGCCTCTTCGCCCGAGATTTCGGGCTGCTCATGGAGCTTTCGCCGCCATGAGACGAGATCGGCAATATCCTGATTGCTAAGCAGCATGAGCGTCGCTTTCGATTGTTCCAGTGCTATCGCCCGGCGGCGTGACGGCCGGCATTCCTTCCGGAAAAGATGCAGCCGCCCAGGAAGGTTCCTTCAAGCGCATTGTAGCCATGATAACCGCCGCCGCCAAAGCCGGCCACTTCGCCCGCCGCATAGAGCCCGGAAATCGGCTCGCCGGCAGCGTCGAGCACCTCGCCATTGAGGTTCGTGTGGATGCCGCCGAGCGTCTTGCGCGTGAGGATATGCAGGCGAACGGCGATCAGGGGGCCGTTGTGCGGGTCGAGGATGCGGTGGGGTTTCGCGGTGCGGATCAGCCGGTCGCCGAGATAGGTCCGGGCGCCGCGAATGGCGGTGATCTGCGCATCCTTGGAGAACGGATTGTCGATCTCACGGTCGCGCGCCTCGATCTGCCCCTCGAGACGCGGGAAATCGATAAGCTTCTCGCCAGCCAGCGCGTTCATGGCCTCGACGAGAGAGGGCAGGTTGTCGCGCACGATGAAGTCCGCGCCGTGCTTCTTGAAGGCCTCGACCGGAGGCGGCGCGCCCTTGCCGCGCCGGCTTTTCAGGACGTTGAGCCATTTCTTGGAGGTGATGTCCGGGTTCTGCTCGGAGCCCGAGAGCGCGAACTCCTTTTCGATGATGGCCTGCGTCAGCACGAACCATGAATAGTCATAGCCGGTGGAGAGGATGTGCCTGAGCGTCGAGAGCGTGTCGAAGCCGGGCATGCAGGGCGCCGGCAGGCGGCGTCCGCGCGCGTCGAACCACATCGAGGACGGGCCGGGCAGGATGCGGATGCCGTGGTTCGGCCAGATCGGCGACCAGTTCTGGACGCCCTCCGTATAGTGCCACATGCGATCGGCGTTGATGATGCGCGCGCCAGCCTCCTGCGTGATGCCGACCATCCGGCCATCGACATGGTGGGGCACGCCGGCAATCATCGACTTCGGCGCAGGCCCGAGGCGGTTCTTCGGCCAGTTCCTGCGCACCAGATCGAAATTGCCGCCGATGCCGCCGGATGTGACCAGAACGGTGCCCCCATTGAGCTCGAACGTGCCGACGACGCCGCGCCCGGACCGCTGGCCGCGCTCGACGGTCGAGGGCTCGAGAATCTCGCCCGACACTCCCGTCACCGCGCCGTTCGTCTTGATGAGGTGGCTTGCCTGGTGGCGGAATTTCAGCGTGATGAGGCCGGTGTCGACATGGGCGGAAACGCGCCTGATGAAGGGTTCGAGCACGCCGGGACCGGTGCCCCATGTCAGGTGAAAGCGCGGAACGGAATTGCCGTGACCATGGGCCATGCCGCCGCCGCGCTCGGCCCAGCCGACCACGGGAAACCACCGCATTCCCATCTCGTAAAGCCATGGGCGCATATCGCCGGCGGCAAACTCGACATAGGCTTTCGCAACACGACGGGGCCAGAAGTCCTCCTCGCGATCGAATTGCGCGGAGCCCCGCCAATCCTGCAGCGCCAGTTCGCGGCTGTCGCGTATGCGCATTCGGCGCTGTTCGGGGCTGTTTACGAAGAAAAGGCCGCCCAGCGACCAGAAGGCCTGCCCGCCGAGCGAGTTTTCGCCTTCCTGTTCGAGGATGACGACACGTCTGCCCGCATCGGCCAGTTCGGCCGCTGCCACAAGGCCGGCCAATCCCCCGCCGATCACGATCGCGTCCGCATTATCCGCCAAGTGCTGCTCCTCCCTGAGCGTCTGCACCATTTGCCGCTGTTCGCGTGATGCGGTCAACGGCGCAGTTGGGCGGATACACGAATCACGAAGGCCGCCCGAGGGCGGCCTTCGAAGATCGTCACATCAGAAGCTGGTTCAGCCCTGCTGTGCGTAGATGTTATCCTGAATCGCACGGACCTGTGCAGAGTACGCGCGGTAGGAGCTCTCGCTGAGCTGGCCGCCATTCGACTGGGCCTCGGCCTTGGCCGACTGACGGATCGTGTCGATCTGCGAACGGAACTGGTTCACGGCCGCCGCATCAAGGCCTTCACCGCGCGAGGTGGGCGCGAGGTTGGTCTGAGCTGCGTTCAACTGGGTCTCAAGGACCTGCCAGTTGGACGATGCGGTCGATACGCCACGGATCGAAGCGGTCGACATCGTGTCAACGAGCGGGGCAGCGCCGATACCGGCGGCGGCGTCACGGTTGCTGTTGGAATCGGCGAATGCGCCGGCCATGGGAACCGAAACGAGGAGAGCGGCAAGGGAAGTTCTGAGGATCAGCTTGTTCATTGTCTTAGTCCATTTCTTGGTGACCCGTCGTTTGGGAGCCGAGGGTCGATATCAGCCGTCCAGACCTGCCCGTTGCGACGTCCTCACCAAAAACGTCGCCGGCAAATCCCGGCTGTTTGGAAGGTGTGTAGCGCCCGATCGTTCTGCAATATGACGCTACGTAAAATGACATGGAGGATTTTTACGGTTTGCCGCGCAAACCCGCAGAGATGCGCGATTCCCGCTCAAGTTGAACAATTGTTGAACAGTCCGTCATTCGTCGGCGCATCATTTTCGCGTGAGCAGCGGATCGCGCGTTCGTGAACGAAATCACGGACTTACTCACCGTAGCGTGCTTCGAGGTGCCTGCGGAAATGCTCGGCATTCAACGGTTCCCCCGTCGCGCGCTCGATCAGTTCGGGCGTCGACCAGCGCGACCCCTGCAACCAGATCTTCTCGCGGCGCCAGTCGTTGACGGCGTCGAACCGCCCTTCGGCGAAGCCCTGCTCGACCATGGGGTTTTCGCGCGTGATCGCGGCCCATTGCTGCGCTGCGATCATCGCGCCGAGCGTATAGGAGGGGAAGTAGCCGAAGAAGGCGGACGGCCAGTGAACGTCCTGCATGGGTCCGTCGGCCGGGGTGTCGATGGTGGAGAGGCCGAGATAGGCCTGCATCTTGGCGTCCCATGCCTCGGGAAGGTCGACCACCTGCAGGCGGCCCGCAATCAAATCCTGCTCCAGCTCAAACCGCAGTATGACATGAAGCGGATAGGTAACCTCGTCGGCGTCGACGCGGATCAGGCCGCGCTCGACGCGGTGGACGTGCGGCAGGATGTCGTCCATCGACCAGTCCTCGCCCAGATGCCGCTCGACGACCGGCAGCGCCCACTGCCAGAAAGCGGGGTTGCGGCCGATCTGCTTTTCCACGAACAGGCTCTGGCTCTCGTGCATCGACATGCCGCGCGCCTTGCCCAGCGGCCAGTGAGACCACTCGCGGGGCAGGCCCTGCTCGTAGAGCGCGTGGCCGGTTTCATGCAGCACGCCCATCAGCGACGACAGGAACTCCGTGGTCCGGTAGCGCGTGGTGATCCGCACATCGGTGGGCACACCGCCGCAGAACGGGTGATGCGACACCGCCAGGCTGCCATGGGTCACGTCGAAGCCGACGGCTGCCATCATCGCGAGCCCGAGTTCGCGCTGCTTCTCGATCGGGTAGGAGCCCGACAGCGCCTTGAGGGGTCGCTTCGCGAGGCGTTCCTCCTGCACTGCCAGCGCCTTGGGCACGAAATCGACCAGGAAGGTCTTCAAATCTTCAAGAACGGGGCCGATCTCGGCGACCCGGTTGCCCGGATCGAACTGCTCCATCAGCGCGTCATACGGGTCGAGACCGAGCGCGTCGGCCCGCAGATGGGCTTCCTCGCGCACCATATCGACCACGCTTTCCAGTGCGGGCTGGAAATTGGCCCAGTCGTTCCTGGCGCGCAGGTCGCGCCACAACTGCTCGCACCGCATTCTCGTCCGCGTCTGGCGCTCCACGAATTCCGCCGGCAGGCAGGTGAGGTTCAGGTGACGGCGGCGGAATTCGCGCAGGGCGGCGGTCTGGTCCTCGTTGAGCGCCTCCTGCGACGCGGCCTCGATCCAGTCGTCGATTTCGGGCGCGGTCGCCTGCCGGTGGGCCATGCCTGCAAGGGTCGCCATGGCCTCCGCGCGCGCCTCGCCACCCCCGACAGCCATATGAGTCGCCTCATCGGCACCGAGGATCGACAACGCGTGGTCGAGAGCGTCGAGGCGGCGGCCGAGTTCGTCAAGCTTCTGGAAGGACATGGGAGATTCCTGATTGCGGTGGTGGATGAGCGCGACAGTAGAGACTTCGAGGCGCGGATTGAAGCGGCGGATATCTGGATGTCGCCGCATCATCGGGCTTGTCGTCAACCGCCGATGCGTGATCAATTCCCTCAAGGGAAACCGCAGAGGGGCAGAAAATGATCGCCGCCATCCTGATCGCGCTCGTCGCGCTGATCCACGTCTATATCGTCATTCTCGAAATGGCGCTGTGGGATACGCCGCGCGGCCGCAAGGCATTCGGCACCACGCCGGAGTTTTCAGCCGCCACGAAGGTGCTGGCCGCCAATCAGGGCCTCTATAACGGGTTCCTCGTCGCCGGCCTCGCATGGGGCCTGTGGCTCGGCGATGGCGGCTTCGCCATCAAGGTGTTTTTCCTGCTCTGCGTCCTGGTCGCGGGCGTCTACGGCGCGGCGACGTCGAGCGTGAAGATTCTCTACATTCAGGCAGTGCCTGCGGCGCTGGCGCTGGCAGCGTTGTGGCTAGGGATTTAGCGTCCTTTTTTACGATTGCGCCGCCCTCACCTGCCGTCTTCCTCTCCCCGTGAACTGCGGGAGAAGCGCGTATGGAGCAACCCCCACCCCTTACCCCTCCCCACAAGGGGGAGGGGATTCTGAGGCATGGATACCCGGCAGAAGTGTTCCTGGAAATGGCGGGGCACCAAGGTCTCCCTCCCCCTTGTGGGGAGGGTGAGGGTGATGAGGGCGCTGCGCTCTCATGGTTTCATAAGCGATGGCCCTGCCATCCATGGGCAGAGGAACCCGGGAGGGCGGTGAGGTCAGCGCACAGGGTCGGGTTCGGGACCCCCTACCTCTCGGTCAGCTTGAGCTCGATACGGCGGTTGCGGTCGCGGGCTTGCGGTGTGTCGGCCTCGTCGAGCGGCTGGAATTCGCCGAAGCCTGCCGCCACGAGCCGGTTGGCCGGCACGCCGTTCTCGATCAGGAACTTGACCACCGAGGTCGAGCGCGCCGAGGACAGTTCCCAATTGTCGCGATAGCGGCCCGTGCCTGAAAGCGGGACGTTGTCGGTGTGGCCGTCGACGCGCAGCACCCAGTTGATCTCCGGCGGGATTTCACGCTGAAGCTCCAGGATCGCGCCGGCGAGCTTGCGCATTTCGTCGCGGCCGACATCGTTGATCACCTCCGAGCCGACCGGAAACAGCACTTCGGACTGGAATACGAAGCGGTCGCCGACGATGCGGATGTTCTCGCGGTCCGACAGGATTTCGCGCAGGCGCCCGAAGAAGTCGGAGCGGTAGCGGTTCAGTTCCTGCACGCGCTGGGCGAGAGCGACGTTCAGGCGGCGGCCGAGATCGGCGATCTTGATGTTGGAGTCGCGGTCGCGCGCCTCGGACACTTCGAGCGCGGATTCGAGCGCGCCGATCTGGCTGCGCAGTGCCGCGATCTGCTGGTTCAGCAGCTCGACCTGACTGAGCGCGCGCTGGCTGATCTGGCGCTCGTCATCGAGCCGGCCAGACAATTCGCCGGCGCGGGCCTCGGCCTCCGCGCCCGCGCCCTGGCCGGACGCCAGCAATTGCTCCAGCCTGGACCGCTCGCTCTCGGCGACCGACAGCGAGGCGCGCATGTTCGACAGCGCATCCTCGAGGTCCTGCGTGCTCGACTGTTCGAGCGCGAGGAGCTGCGTCAATTCGTTGATCTGGGAGTTCAGCCGGTTGAGGACCTGATCGCGGCCCGTGATCTCCTGTGAGAGCAGGAACTGGGCGAGCACGAAGACCGACAGCAGGAACATGATCGCCAGCAGGAGCGTCGACAGCGCGTCGACGAACCCCGGCCAGTAATCGACCGTGCGCTGGCTTCTGCGCCCACGGGCGAGCGCCATCTCAGTGCTTCTCCTGCTTGCGGATGGCGTCTGCGAGCTTGTCGAGCGTCACGCGCATCGCCTTCTGCTCGTTGGCCTGCGCCTCGACCCAGTCGCGCATGAGCTGCTGCTCGGAGCGCATGTTCTTGACGAGGCCGCTGATGCCGTCGGCGAGTGTGGCCATCGAGGCCGCGATGCGGGGGTTGGAAACACCGCCGGATTCCTGCATCGCATGGAGCCGTTCGGACAGCGCCTTGAGCTCGTCCGTGGTGCTTGCCTTCGTCGGATCGACGGCGAAGTCGGAGCCGAGGTCCGTGACCGTCGAGAGCCAGTTTTCAAGCTCGGTGTAGAACCGCGTCTGCGCGCGGCCCGCCTGTAGGTCGAGGAAGCCGAGGACCAGCGAACCGGCAAGGCCGAAGAGCGAGGACGAAAACGCCGTGCCCATGCCGGCCAGCGGCGCGGAAAGACCGGCCTTGAGCGTGTTGAGCACGTCGTTGGTGTCGCCGGTGCCGGGGTCGAGCGACTGGATCGTGTCGCCGATCGACCCGATGGTGCCAAGCAGGCCCCAGAAGGTGCCCAACAGGCCGAGAAAGACGAGCAGGCCGATCAGATAGCGCGAGATGTCGCGGCTTTCGTCGAGGCGGGTCGCGATGGAATCGAGGATGGACCGCATCGAATTCGTCGACAGCGACATGGCCGAGGAGCGGCCGAGCATCGCCTTCATCGGGGCGAGCAGAACCGGATCGCCCGCCTCGGTGCCGGCGCGGAAGGAGTTGACCCATTTGATTTCGCGAAAAAGGCGGATCACCTGGCCGAAGACGAGGATGATGCCGACCACCAGCACGCCGAGGATCAGGCCGTTCAGGCCCGGATTGGTCTGGAACGCCGACGATATCTGCCGATAGAGGATTGCCGCCACAAAGCCGGAGATCGCAAGGAAGATCAGCATCGAGAAGAGGAAGACCTGAGGGCTCGACAGGCTGCGCGGATCGTAGTCCGCATCCTCGGTCAAACCGTCCGCTCCCAGAGTTCTTAGGAATGCCATGCGCGCCTCTGAATCGGTTTCGGCATCAAAGTGATCACGACTCTAAACGGAATTGCGACAAAATTGAAAGGCGCACGTGAGCAAGCAAGGCTCGCAAATGCCCTTCGGCAAACGGTTCAGCGCCTGCCGGGCGTCACTCCGCCGGTCAGCATCTACCATGCTGGTACGAAATGCGTTCGGGAAAGTTGCGTAAGGCTGCGCTTTGTTGTCCGCCGACCGCGCGGCGGCCGGCGAGAACCATGCGCGTTCGCCTAGGCTCGCTTCTGAAGGGTCTTCAGGAGCGCCTTGTGGATAGCCTCGTTGCCCGCGACGATCGAGCCGTCGTCGAACATCTCCTGGCCGCCATTGCGGTCGGAGCAGAAGCCGCCAGCCTCGCGCACCAGAAGAATGCCGGCCGCGAGATCCCACGGCGCCAGCCAGCTCTCCCAGTAGCCATCGAAGCGGCCCGCCGCGACCCATGCGAGGTCGAGCGACGCGGCGCCGAGACGGCGGATGCCGGCCGTCTCGCCCATGACGTTCTTCAGGTCGATCAGGGCATGGCCATGATGGCCGCGCCCGAGATGCGGGATGCCCGTCGAGACGACCGTGTCCGACAGGTTCTTGCGTGCCGCAACGCGCAAGCGCCGATCGTTCATGAATGCGCCGCCGCCACGTTCGGCGGTGTAGAGCTCGTCCATCGCAGGATTGTAGACGACACCGGCGACGATCTGGCCCTGACGCTCCAGCGCGATCGAGATCGCGAAGATCGGGATGCCGTGCAGGAAGTTGGTCGTGCCGTCGAGCGGATCGACGATCCAGCGATGCTGGCCGTCGTCGCCTTCGACCTCGCCGCGCTCTTCCATCAGGAAGGAATAGCCGGGGCGCGCTTTCGACAGCTCGGTGTAGATGATCTCCTCGGCCTTGCGGTCGGCCTGGCTGACATAGTCGCCGGGGCCTTTGAGCGAAACCTGGAGGTTCTGCACTTCACCGAAGTCGCGCGCCAGCGAGCGGCCGGCCTTCATGGCGGTCTGCACCATGACATTGATGATCGCCGAACGCGCCATGCGAGCGAAACTCCGTGTTCAGTTGGCCGCGCTTAGTCGGCGCGGCGGAGGTAGGTGATCTCGTTGGTGTCGACGACGATGCGCTCGCCCGACGAGATGAAGGGCGGGACGAGAACGCGGATGCCGTTCTCAAGCACAGCCGGCTTGTAGGACGAGGCGGCGGTCTGCCCCTTCACGACCGGATCGGCCTCGGTGATGGTCAGCGTGACGTGATCGGGCAGGGAGATGCCGATCGGGCGCTCTTCGTGCAGTTCCACGGTGACCTTCATGCCGTCCTGAAGGAAGGCGGCGCGGTCGCCGACGAAGTCCTTGAGCAGTTCGAGCTGGTCGTAGCTCTCGTCGTCCATGAACACCAGAGCGTCGCCCTGCTCGTAGAGGAAGGTGAAGTCCTTCTGCTCGAGGCGAACCTTCTCGACGGTCTCGGCGGAGCGGAAACGCTCGTTGAGCTTCGTGCCGTTGATGAGGTTCTTGAGCTCGACCTGGTTGTAGGCGCCGCCCTTGCCGGGCTTCACCGCATTGGTCCTGACCGCAACCCAAAGGCCGCCATCGTGTTCGATGACGTTGCCGGGACGGATTTCGTTGCCGTTGATCTTAGCCATTGTCTGGTTCCGGAATATTTTGCCGCCGCGCCGCGTGGGGCGCGTTCATCGCGGCCTCCAAGACCATAAAACGCGCAAAGAGGCAAGGGAGGGCTCAGCCGAGCGCGCCTGCCTGCTCGCCAGCCTGTTTCAACTGGTCTTCCGTCAGGCCCGCGAGATGGTCTTCCATCAGCGGATCGACGAGGCCGACGCGGCGTGCCCGCAAATACCATGCAGCGGCGGCGATCGAGTCCGGCTCGACGCCGATGCCCGCGCGATAGAGCTTGGCGACGCGGTTCTGTGCGGCCGGATTGCCGGCAGCGGCTGCGCGCATCGTCCAGCCGAACCCCGCCTCCAAATCGCGATCCCCGCCGATGCCGTCGATCAGCCATGCGCCGAGGTCGATCTGCGCCGTGTCGAAATTCTGCGCGGCGGCCAGTTCGAGCCAGCGCCGCGCGCCCGGCATGTCGACCTCCCGGCCTGCAACGCCGTGCTGGAGCGCCTGCGCCATGGCGTATTGCGCGTCGGGCAGGCCGCGATCGGCGGCTTGTTCATAATAGGAGAAAGCGCGGGTCAGCGCTTCGGGGGTCTGCTCGCGGGCCAGGATCATCTGGGCATAGTTGAACTGCGCCATGCTGTTGCCGGCATCGGCGGCGCGGCCCATCACCTCGAAGGCGCGGTTCCGGTCGCGAAATTCCGGCCCGCCATCGAGCAGGATCATCGCGAGCTGGAACATCGCCTCGGGCACGTTCTGGGCCGCGGCCTTCTCGTACCATTCCGTCGCGGTGGCCATGTCCTGGCGCACGCCCATGCCGCGCGAGTACAGCTCGGCGATCAGGGTCTGGGCGGCAGGGTCGCCATTGATCGCAAGCGGCGTCGCGATGTTCAGGGCAGTGATGTAGTAGCCGCGCTGGTAGGCCCCGTAGGCGGCATCGGCGGGTCTTTGGGAGAAACGACCCTGGTCGACGCGTTCTGCATCCGGTGCGGTGACGCGCCCACCATCAGGCGCGACGGTCGGCGTAGTCTCCTGCGCCTGCGCGAAGCCGGTTGCCGCCGCAAGCGCGCATGCCAGCAATCCGGGGAGGCGCATCCGTCGCATTCGTCAGTCCTCGAAAACCGGCGCGCCGGCATCCAGCGCGGCGTTGATGAGCGCAACGGCTTGCGCGGGGTCGGTGCCTTCGGCGAAGACGGCGGCGGTCAGCGCGACGAAATCGGCGCCGGTCGCCGCGACGGCGGGAACCGAGGCCGCGTCGGACCCCGCGAGCACGATGGCGGGAACCTGGATCATTTCCGACCACCATTCGCCGAGTTTCAGATTGCGCGGATGCGGCTCGGGCTTGTTGTCGTAGCCGAACTTTCCGAAGAACATATAGTCGGGTCGCGCTTCGCCCAAATTCAGCGCGTCGTCGCGCGTGGTCGCGCCGCCGGTGCCGACCATCATCTTGGACTGGTGCTTCTCGATGAGGTCTTCCAGATCGCGCCGGTTGCCCTCGAAATGCAGCCCGTCGGCCTGGACCCGCATCGCGATACGCGCATCGCCGGCGATCATCACCGCGATGCCGTTCTCCTGCGCGGCCGGCACGATCTTTTCGGCGTAAAGCTGGAAGGCGTCGTCATCCATGCCCCAGGCAGGCAGAATCAGCGACGCGACGTCGCCGCCGTCGAATGCCGAGATCAACCGTCCGGGCTCTTCGTCTTTGGCGGCGATCAGAACGATGCGGCAACGGTTTGGCGTCTGCGTGGGGTTCATGGGTCGAGCCTCGGGAATGCGGCTTCATTGGCCGTCGATCATGGTTGCAATGGGGCATAGAACAAGCCGCGACGCTTGAACAGTCAAAGCAGCGCCTCGCCGCACCGCCGGGATGGGCCATCATCTCTCGCCAACGCGCCGGTTTGCGGGTAGGGGATCGCGTGAAAGGCCTTTCCGTACGATGTTCTCCATTCCCGCAGATCCCTGGTTTTATGCAGCCGCCATTCCGGCGGTCATCCTGGTCGGGCTCTCCAAGGGCGGCCTTGGCGGAGCAATGGCCCTGATCGGCGTGCCGCTGATGGCGCTCGTCGTGTCGCCGGTGCAGGCGGCCGCGATCCTGCTGCCGATCCTGATCGTCATGGACATGGTGTCGTTGTGGACATGGCGGGGGGAGCGCGACCCGGTCACGCTCAAGCTCATGCTGCCCGGCGCGATGCTCGGCATCGGTATCGGTTGGCTGACCGCCTCGGTGGTGACGCCGGATGCGGTGCGCCTGATCGTCGGCGTGATCGCGCTCGGCTTCTTCGCCAACTGGCTTGCCCAGAAGCTGAACGCAAACGAGCGCGCCACGCAGCACAATGGCTGGAAGGCGACGTTCTGGTCGCTCGTTACCGGCTTCACGAGTTTCGTCGCCCATGCCGGCGGACCGCCCTATCAGGTCTATGCCCTGCCGCTCAGGCAAAGCCCGACCCTGTATGTCGGCACCAGCGTGATCTTTTTCGCCATCGTCAACGCGGTGAAGCTGATCCCCTATTTCGCGCTCGGGCAGTTCGATGGCGCCAACCTCACCGCGTCGGCCGTGCTGATGCCGATCGCGCCGCTGGCCACGCTCGCGGGAGCATGGATCGTGCGCCGAATGCGGCCGGAAATCTTCTATCCCTTCATGTACGCGATGGTGCTCGTCATCGGGCTCAAACTGGTCTGGGACGGGATGAGCGGCCTGTGGGGTTGATGACGACGACGCCGGCGCGTGCATAATCAGGACGACACGGAGGACATCTATGGGCAGCGCTTACGACACAGATCTCGACAGGAACACGGCCAACCACCAGCCGCTGACGCCGCTTTCCTATATGGAACGCGCGGCCAAGGTGTTTCCGGACCAGATCGCGGTCATCCACGGCGCGGCGCGCACGACCTATCGCGATTTCTGGCGCCGCTCGCTGCAACTCGGCTCCGCGCTCGCCGCGAAAGGGATCGGCAAGGGCGACACCGTCTCGGTGATGCTGTCGAACACGCCAGCGATGCTCGAGGCGCATTTCGGCGTGCCGATGGTGAAGGCGGTGCTTCATTCGCTCAACACGCGGCTCGACGCGGCCATCATCGCGTTCCAGCTCGACCATGCCGAAACGAAAGTCCTGATCGTCGATCGCGAATTCTCCGGCGTGGTGAAGCAGGCGCTCGATCTTGCCACGGTGAAGCCGATCGTCATCGACTATGACGATCCCGACTATGGCGACGATGCTCCCTATCCGAAGGGCGAGCGCATCGGGACGATCGACTACGAGGCGTTCGTCGCCTCGGGCGACCCGGATTTCGACTGGTCGATGCCGGACGACGAATGGGACGCGATCTCGCTTAACTACACGTCGGGCACGACCGGCAATCCCAAGGGCGTCGTTTACCACCATCGCGGCGCGGCGCTGATGGCCTATACCAACACGATCCATGCGGGCATGGGCAGGCATCCGGTCTATCTCTGGACGCTGCCGATGTTCCACTGCAACGGCTGGTGCTTCCCGTGGACGCTCGCGATCCAGGCGGGCACGCATGTCTGCCTGCGCTGGGTGCGCGCCAAGGCCATGTACGATGCGATCGCCGACCACGGCGTGACGCATCTGTGCGGGGCGCCGGTCGTCATGTCGGCGCTGATCAACGCTAGGGATGACGAGAAGCGCGAGGTCACCCAATCCGTGACCTTCAACACGGCCGCAGCACCTCCGCCCGAGGCGGTGCTGTCGGGCATGGCGGATGCCGGCTTCGCGGTGACGCATCTCTACGGCCTGACCGAGACATACGGACCGGCGGTCGTGAACGAATGGCACTCGGATTGGGACCATCTCGACAAGGGGCCGAAGAGCGCGCGCAAGGCAAGGCAGGGCGTGCGCTATGCTGCGCTCGAGGGGCTGACCGTCATGGACCCGGCGACTATGGAGCGGACGCCCGCCGATGGCGAGACCATCGGCGAGGTCATGTTCCAGGGCAACATCGTCATGAAGGGGTATCTCAAAAACAGGGCTGCGACCGACGAGGCCTTTGCCGGCGGGTGGTTCCACTCCGGTGACCTCGGCGTCATGCATGCCGACGGCTACATCCAGTTGAAGGACCGCTCCAAGGACATCATCATTTCGGGCGGCGAGAACATCTCGACGATCGAGGTGGAGGACGCGCTCTACAAGCACCCGGCGGTGGCGTCTTGCGGCGTGGTTGCGAGGCCCGACGACAAATGGGGCGAGACGCCCGTCGCCTATGTCGAGCTGAAGCCCGGAAAAACCGCGACCGAGGCGGAGATCGTGGAGCACTGCCGGACGCTTCTGGCGCGCTTCAAATGCCCGCGCACCGTGATCTTCGCGGAAATCCCGAAGACCTCGACGGGCAAGATCCAGAAGTTCCGGCTGCGCGATATGGCGAAGGCACTCGACGTGTGATTCGCACGCGGGGCGCGAGGGCAGGGCGACGAAAATGTCCCGCATCGGGACATTTTCATGGCTTGTTAACCATGCTGTTAAGGTTCGGTTAAGCTTTACATGTCATTACTGTGGGCATCCAGTGATCTGGATTCTTACCGAGTGGCTGGGCCACTCCGTTTGACGCCTCCCTGTTAACTCCTGAGAGCCGCCTTTCGCGGCTCTTTTTTTGTCCGGAAGGCCGGGTTTGGCCTCGCCGAGGACGTTAACCTTTCGTTAAACATGCGCTTGCGTTCGACCCCGCAACGGATCAAATTCCGCTCGAAGATCGTTTAGGCCATTCGGCGTCAGAAAAACCGTCGGTCCGGACGGCAGATGCGGCAATGATTTTGTGGGGTGCAGTTGATGCGAGAGCACGGTTTCGAGGGATCAAACACGATCAAGCTCGCCGAGAGGCGCGTGTTCTCCAACTCGTTCAAGCCGCTCTACAATGAGGGTATGAGCCTCGTCGAGCAGGCCGCCGAATATCTCGACGGCGAAGGCCGCGTCGCCGCCAAGCGCCTGTCGCGCATCGGCGCGACGCTCTATGCCGCCGAGTCCATGCGCCTGACGACCCGCCTCATGCAGATAGCGTCGTGGCTTCTGCTCCAGCGCGCCGCGAATTCGGGCGAGATGACGCGCGACCAGGTCGCGGCCGAGAAAGCCAAGGTGCGGCTCGATACCGCGTCGGCGCAGGGCGATGCGACCGGCTGGAGCGAACTGCCGGAAGCGTTTCGCGGGATCGTCGACCACTCGCTTCGCCTGCAGGCGCTGGTGCGCCGGATGGACGACCAAATCTATGGCGAGGCCGACACGCTGTCCTACGCGCCGCTGTCGCGCGTGGCGAACCCCGTTTCAGACCAGATCACGCTTCTTCAGACCGCCTTCGCACGCGGCTGATCCTGGCGCTCAGGTTCTGGCCAGCGCGGCCAGAGCCTCGAATACCTGATCGAAGAGGGGTAGCGACAGGACCGCGGCAAGCACGATCAGGCCGAACGTCACGACGCGGTAGAGCCACTCTCCGCCTTTCGCGAACATCGCCCAGCCCCCGAGGATGCCCGCGAAATAGGCGGGCGTCGCGATGATGCTCAGCATTACCACGTCGCGCTCGAAGAGGCCTGCGACCCACAGATTGCCGATCGAGACGAACTCGCCCAGCAAAAAGAGCGCGAGAAGATTCGCCCGCACGATGAGCGCGGGCAGACCGGCCGCCATCCAGTAGGCGATGACGGGCGGGCCGGGGATGGAGGCGATGCCGGACAGGACGCCCGCGACGCCGCCCACGCCCAGCGACGTCAGCGTGTTGCGCGGACCCCGATAGCGCCATCCCGACCACAATACGCCGACGCAGGCCAGGATCGACAGGCAGATCAGCCATCGAAGCGCGGTCTCGTTTCCATTAGTCAGGATCCAGATGCCGACCGGAAACAGCAGGAAAAGCCCGGCGGAGACCGGCAGCACCTCGCGCCAGCGCGCGATGCGCAACGCAGGCAGGGCTACCGGAATTGCCGGCAGGGAATCGATCAGGACGATGATCGCCAGCGCCGCCTTCGGGCCATAGAGCGCGCCCGCGATCGGGGCCATGATCATGCCGGTGCCGAAGCCCGACAGTCCCTTGGCGACACCTGCGATGAGCGCGACCGCGAGAAGGATCGCCATGGCGAGGTCGAAAGGTGGGAATTCCATGGGGATCTGCCATCCGTGATTGGACCCCGCGATATCCCGCCGGGCATTGCCGCGAAAGGCCAAGCGCCGAACTGCCCGCTATGCCAGGCGTTGTTTCTGCTTTGTTCACATTTCGATGGCATTCCAGCCTGAACCCGGCAAAGGTGACGGCATGGACAGCACGATTCGCATTATCGGTATCGATCCCGGCCTTCGCCGTACCGGCTGGGGCGTGATCGACACGCTGGGCAACTCGCTGCGCTTCGTGGCCGCAGGGACCGTGCGCTCGGACGACAAGGCGGATCTCGCCTCGCGCCTGCTGCAACTCCATGAGGGGTTGTCCGCGATCGTGCATGGCCACATGCCGCACGAGGCGGCGGTGGAGCAGACCTTCGTCAACAAGGATGCGACCGCCACGCTCAAGCTCGGCCAGGCGCGTGGCATCGCGATGCTGGTTCCGGCGCTCGCCGGCCTGCGTGTCGCGGAGTACGCGCCCAATGCCGTGAAGAAGGCGGTGATCGGTGTCGGCCACGGCGACAAGAAGCAGATCCAGCTCATGGTCCGCGTGCTGATGCCGAAGGCGACCTACGACACCGACGATGCCGCCGACGCGCTCGCAATCGCGATCTGCCACGCCCATCATCGCCAGAGCGTGACGGGACGAATGGCGGCTGCCGCGGCGCTGGCTGCTGCGGTCTGAGGGCCTCTTGTTCTTGACTTGTTCCTGTGGCGCCGATAAGTAATACCCAAGAGGTATTACCATGCGTGTGACTGAAAAAGGCCAGGTGACGATTCCGAAGGCGATCAGGGACCGATTGAAAATTGGCCCCGGTAGCGAGGTGGATTTCGTGGAGAGGGCGGATGGTATCGTCGAAATCATCAGGGGCGTCGGCAATGGTACACGAAGCAAAGCTTTGTTGCACGAAGTCGAAACGTGGTTCCGACAGCTTGAGGGCACTGGCGATGCCAATCTTTCGGCCGATGACATCATGGCAATGACGAGAGATCGTGGTGAGCGGAACAATAATTGACTCCAATGTCATCATCGACATCGTCGAGCCGGGGTCGGCATGGACGCCTTGGGCAAAGCGGATGATTGCTGATGCCAGATTGCAGGGTAGCCTGGTCTTCAATGTGTTGATCGCCGCTGAGGTCGCGCATGCGTTTATTTCAGGGGCGCGTTATCGCCGGGTCTTCGAGCCGCCGCTGTGGACATTCGATGACATTCCATTCGAAGCAGGGTTGCTGGCGGGACAAGCGCATCGCGACTACCGTGCCCGAGGGGGAGTGCGTGATCGGACGCTGCCGGACTTCCTGATTGGCGCGCATGCGCTGGTTGCGGGGCATCGTCTTCTCACGCGGGACGCCGCGCGCTACCGGACGTATTTTCCAGATCTGGAGATAGTTGCTCCGGACACGCACCCATGAAGGCGATTCTTCAATGATCGGGAAGCTCAAGGGGACGATCGACGAGATCGCCGAGGATCATTGCATCATCGACGTGCACGGCGTCGGTTATGTCGCGTACTGCTCGACGCGGACGCTGGCGAACCTGCCCGGCGCGGGCGAGGCGGCTGTCCTGCTGATCGAGACCTATGTGCGCGAGGACATGATCCGGCTCTACGGATTCGGGTCGGCACTGGAGCGCGAATGGTTTCGCCTTCTCCAGAATAACGTTCAGGGCGTCGGTGCCAAGGTCGCGCTGGCCGTCCTGTCGACGCTGTCGCCGTCCGAGCTCGCCAATGCGATCGCGCTGCGCGATATCGCGATGGTGGCCCGCGCGCCCGGCGTCGGCAAGAAGGTTGCAGAGCGCATCGTCACCGAACTCAAGTCCAAGGCCCCGGCCTATGCGGGTGAAGCGAGCGGCACGATCGGCCTCAAGCAGGAGCTTGGCGAAGGTGTCGCGCCCGCGCCGATAGCCGATGCCGTCTCCGCGCTCGTCAATCTCGGTTATTCTCGCGATGTGGCTGCCACTGCGATTGCGGGGGCGATAAAGGCGGCCGGGGAGGGGGCGGATTCGGCCAAGCTCATCAGGCTGGGGTTGAAGGAACTGGCTCGATAATCCTTGATTGCGACATGATTCCTTACTATTATTTCCGGTAAGGAATTTTCAAGAGGTAAGGAAGTGGGCGTTCAGTCGAAATTGACCTCAAAAGGCCAGACGACAATCCCCCAAGAAGTGAGAGACTATCTGAACCTCGCTCCTGGGGATCGCTTGACCTATACGTTTCGCGATGGGCGGGTGGAGATTGGAACGCGCAAATTACGCGCTGTTGATCTGGCTGGCATTCTCGGAACTCCGCCATCTGGCAAGTCTCTAAAGATCGAGGAGATCGACGAGGCGATCATGGATGCGGTTGCGGAGGATGATGAGCGTATCCAACGCGAATGGCGCGAGGGCATCGATTGATTGGCATCGATACAAATGTGCTGATACGGCTCGTCGTCTTCGACAATGTTGATCAAAACGCGGCTGCGCGAGAATTTTTCAGTGATCGTTCGCCTGATGATCCGGCTTATATCAGCGGAATTGTTCTAGCGGAGACGATCTGGTTGTTGGGCCGCCGCTTTGGCTATTCTCGGGAAACGCTGAACGAGTTGGTCCATAAGATACTTCAAAGCGATGATTTCGTCGTAGAGCATGGAGAGCGATTGTTGACCTTGTTCGATGATGCCTCGTCGCCGCTGCCGGACGTCGCGGATCAGTTGATCGCGTGGTCAGCCGAGCGTGCAGGCTGTTCACGCACAGTGACATTCGATCGGAGAGTGGCCCGGCTGACCCCCTCCATGGAACTCCTCTCGTGAACACCGACCCCCGGCTCATCACCCCCGAAAAACGTGGCGAGGATGTCGATGTCACGCTGCGCCCGCAGTCGCTCGACGAGTTCGTCGGTCAGGCGGCGGCGCGCGCCAACCTGAAAGTCTTCATCGAAGCGGCGAAAAATCGTGGCGAGGCGCTGGACCATGTCCTGTTCGTCGGACCGCCGGGCCTGGGCAAGACGACGCTCGCGCAGATCATGGCCAAGGAACTCGGCGTCAATTTCCGCTCGACCTCGGGACCGGTCATCGCCAAGGCCGGCGATCTGGCCGCCCTCCTGACCAATCTCGAAGATCGCGACGTGCTCTTCATCGACGAGATCCATCGGCTCAGCCCGGCGGTGGAGGAAATCCTCTATCCCGCGATGGAGGATTTCCAGCTCGACCTGATCATCGGCGAAGGCCCCGCTGCGCGGTCGGTGAAGATCGATCTCGCCCGCTTCACGCTGGTGGCCGCGACGACGCGGCTCGGGCTGATCACCAATCCGCTACGCGACCGGTTCGGCATTCCGGTGCGGCTCAATTTCTACACGGTCGAGGAGCTCGACCTGATCGTGCGACGCGGGGCGCGCATTCTCTCGCTGCCGATGAGCGATGACGGCGCGACCGAGATCGCGCGGCGCGCGCGCGGTACGCCGCGTATCGCCGGTCGCCTCCTGCGGCGCGTCCGTGATTTCGCGACCGTCGCCGGCGCCGAGCAGGTCGATCGCAAGGTGGCCGATGCCGCGCTGTCGCGGCTCGAGGTCGATGCGCTCGGCCTCGACAGCCTCGATCGACGCTATCTCAACATGATCGCGCGCAATTTCGGCGGCGGCCCGGTCGGCATCGAGACGATCGCAGCGGGCCTGTCGGAACCGCGTGACGCGATCGAGGACATCATCGAGCCCTATCTGATCCAGCAGGGCTTTATTCAACGAACGCCGCGTGGCCGTGTTCTCACGGCCAATGCCTGGCGGCATCTCGGCCTCAATGCACCGCGTGATCTCGCCCAGCAGCAGATCGGCCTGTTCCAGGAAGAAGAATGACGGCGAGCGGATACAGGCCCGGCATCATCGCGGATATCGTGCGCCTCCATGCCGATTATTACGCGCGCCAATGGGGCTTCGGCCTTGCCTTCGAGGCGAAGGTGGCGATCGAGCTGGCGACGTTCCTGCAGGATTTCCGCGACGGACAGGATTATTTCGTCGCCGAGACGGATGATGACGGCGCGCTGTTGGGAACGATCAGCGTCGAAGCGCCCGGCAATGGCGAGACGCTGGCGCATCTGCGGTGGTTCATCACGAGCGACCAGTCGCGCGGCACCGGGCTCGGCCGCCGATTGCTTGGCGACGCGATCCGTCATTGCGATGCGTGCGGCTTTCCCGGCATCTACCTGACGACATTCGACGGCCTGAGCGCCGCGCGGCACCTGTATGAGGGGTTCGGCTTCGTGCTGGTCGGCGAGGCGGAGCGCGACCAATGGTCGGGCGGCGTGCGCGAACAGCGCTTCGAACGCCCCGCGCCTGCCGTTTGATATCCGGAAGGAGGACGACAATGCACCCTGATGCCGGCACCCTTCGTGACAGCGCCGATGCGGCCGCGGGCCTTTCGGGTGAACTGACGCCGTTCGGCCATCGTCTTTTCGCGCGTGTCTATTATGCCGACACCGATTTTTCCGGCGTCGTCTACCATGCGCGCTACCTCGAATTCTTCGAACGCGGGCGTTCCGACTTCCTGCGGCTGGCGGGCGTGCACCACACGGAGCTGGCGGACGGCAAGCATGGCGAGAAGCTGGTCTGGGTCGTTCGGCGTATGGAGATCGATTTCCGCGCGTCGGCCAGGATCGACGACATACTGACCATCGACACGCGGACCGAAAGCGTATCCGGCGCGCGGATATTCATGGCGCAGCAATTGAAGCGCGGCGACGAACTTCTCGTGGAAGCGCGCGTCGAAGCGGCGATCATCTCCGAGAGCGGGCGGCCACGCCGCTTCCCGAAAGAATGGATCGCGACGTTCATGCCGGCCGGCGATCGAGCGGATTAGGCTGGCTCCGCCGCTTTCAGGCGGCGCGCACTAACGCATCCTTAACCTTAACCGTCCATCAAGATCATGGTGAAGATTGCGTGAATCAAGCACGCCTTCGTTTCACCAAATTTCGCCCGGACAAGGCCGACATGGCGCATGAGGGCGATTGCGGGCCTTTCCGAAGGCCGAGGTCGATTGGGATGGTGCGCAAGGGCGGCCGCATGGCGACGCCCCGTTATCTTAGGGACTAAGTATTAATGGAACAAATCGCTCTTGCCGCTCCCAGCGGCGACCACTCCATATGGGGCTTGTTCTGGCAAGCCGGCTGGATCGTCAAGCTGGTCATGATCGGTCTTCTGGTCGCCTCCGTCTGGACCTGGGCGATCATCATCGACAAGCTCGTCGCCTATGCACGCATACGCGTCGCGCTGAACCGCTTCGAGCAGACGTTCTGGTCGGGCCAGTCGCTCGAGGAACTCTACCGCACGCTTTCGGAGCGCAAGACCAGCGGCATGGGATCGATCTTCGTCGCCGCGATGCGGGAATGGAAGAAGAGCTTCGAGAAGGGCGTGAAGTCGCCGCTCAGCCTTCAGACACGCATCGACAAGGCGATGGATCTGGCGCTCACGCGTGAAATGGAGACGCTGGAAGGCCGGCTCGGCTTCCTCGCCTCGGTCGGTTCGGCGGCACCGTTCATCGGACTGTTCGGCACCGTGATCGGCATCATGACGTCGTTTCAGGCCATCGCCGGTTCGCAATCGACCAATCTCGCCGTCGTGGCGCCGGGCATCGCGGAAGCGCTGCTGGCAACCGCGCTCGGCCTTCTCGCCGCTATTCCGGCGGTGCTCGCCTACAACAAGCTGTCATCCGACGCGAGCAAGATCGCGCTGCGCATGGAGGGCTTCGCTGACGAGTTCTCCGCCATACTGTCGCGGCAAATCGATGAAAAAGTCGCCAAGGCGGCTTGAGGAGTAACCAATGGGTATGTCGGCCGGACAGGCTGGAGGGCGGGGCGGACGCGGCCACAGGCGGCGCGGTCGCAGCCATGCCCTCATGTCGGAAATCAACGTCACGCCCTTCGTGGACGTGATGCTGGTGCTGCTCATCATCTTCATGGTCGCCGCTCCGCTCCTGACGGTCGGCGTGCCGATCGACCTGCCGGAATCGCGCGCCAACGCGCTCAACTCCGACACGCAGCCGATCACCGTTTCGGTGAACCAGGCGGGCCAGATCTACCTTCAGGATACGGAGATCGCGCTCGACGAGATCGTCCCGAAGCTCGAGGCGATCGCGCAGACCGGCTATGACGAGCGCATCTATGTGCGTGCGGATGGCGGATCCGAATACGCAACCGTCATGCGCGTGCTGGGCCGCATCAACGGTGCCGGTTTCCGCAATGTCGGGCTCGTGACCTTGCAGGAACAGGGCAGCTAGACCGAATGAAAGCCGGACTGGGCACATCGCTGGCACTGCATGCGGCTGTAATCGGCTTCGGCCTGGTTTCGCTGTCGTCGCCGCGCGCGCTCGATATGACGAACTCGGAATCATTCCCGGTCGACGTCGTGCCGATCGAGGAATTCGCGCAGAGCATTTCCGGCGATCGGCAAGCGCCGGTGGCCGAGAAGCCGGCGCCGATCCCCACGACGCGCGAGGATGTGGTCGAGAATGCCCAACAGGTCGGCGACAACACGGTCGATCTGCCGACGCCGCCTACACCCAATCCAAGGCCGCGCCCCGTAGAAACGGCCGAGGCGCCGCCTCCCTCCGAAACGCCACCGACGCCGACGCCCGAGCCGACCCCGCAGCCGGAGCCAGCGCCAGAACCGGAACCGCAGCCGGTCCCGGCCACGGAAGTCGCGCCGACGCCTGCGCCGCCCCAGGAGGTGACCCCGGAACCGACGCCCGAGCCGGAAGTGGCGCAAGCACCCGCGCCGGACGGGATGCAGCTTCCGACGAGCGCGCCGACGCCGCAGTCGCGCCCGCAACCGCCGCAGGCCCAGACGGCCAGGGCGCCCGAGCGCAGGGAGCCTGAAAAGCCTGCCGTGCCCAAGCGGGAAACCGCATCGAGCGAGTCGGACTCAAAGAACCTTGAGGATCAGGTCGCGGCGCTGCTCAACCGTGAAAAGGCCTCCGGCGGCGGCGCACAGCGCTCCACCGAGCAGGCCGCACTCGGCGGTCGCCAGACGACGGGCGCGAAGCTCAGCCAGACCGAAGAGGACGCCATCAGGCGTCAGCTTCAGGCTTGCTGGAACGTGCCGGCAGGTGCGGTGGGCGCGTCCGACCTGCGCACTACGGTGAAGTTCAGGCTGGATTCCACGGGCACGCTGGAGGGACAGCCAGCGGTGCACACCTCGAGCGGCGACCGCGCCTTCGACGACAGCACCCTTCGCGCCGTGCGCGTCTGCAACCAGCGGGGCTTTCAGCTCCCGGCCGACAAACACGACGCCTGGGCGGAAGTGACCGTCAATTTCGACCCGCGCGACATGTTCTGATCTTCGAGAAAACCCAAGACATGAGCCCAATTCGGACCCATGAGGCAAATCGCATGATGAAATCCCTGAAGTCCTTTCTTTCGGTCGCAGCGCTGGCTGTAGGCGTTGCGCTTACGACGGCACTGCCGGCCCGAGCCCAGCTCGAAATCGACATCACGCAGGGCGTCGTCGAGCCGATGCCGATCGCGATCACCGACTTCGTGTCGGCCGATGGCGTCGGCGCCGAGATCGCGGCAGTCGTGACCGCCGATCTCAAACGTTCGGGTCTGTTCGCACCGATCGCGAAGGGAGCCTTCATCGAGCAGATATCGAACCCGGATCAGGCGCCCCGCTTCGACGACTGGAAGGTCGTCAACGCCCAAGCGCTCGTGACCGGTCGCGTCACCAAGGAGGCCGACGGCCGCCTGCGCGCCGAATTCCGCCTGTGGGACACGTTTGCCGGCCAGCAACTGGTGGGCGAGCAGTTCTTCGCCAACCCGCAAAACTGGCGCCGCGTTGCGCACATCATCGCGGATGCGATCTATGAGCGCCTGACCGGCGAGACGGGCTATTTCGATACGCGCATCGTCTATGTCGACGAGAGCGGGCCGAAGAACCAGCGCGTCAAGCGGCTTGCGATCATGGACCAGGACGGCGCGAACCAGCGTCATCTGTCGGACGGACGCTCGATCGTCCTGACGCCGCGCTTCTCGCCGAACCGGCAGGAAATCACCTACATGTCCTATGAAAGCGGTCAGCCGCAGGTCTATCTGCTGCAGATCGAGACCGGCCAGCGCGAACTCGTCGGCAATTTTCCGGGCATGACATTCGCGCCACGCTTTTCGCCGGACGGGCAGAAGGTCGTGATGAGCCTGCTGCGCGACGACGGCAACTCCAATATCTACGCGATGGACCTCAGGAGCCGCAGCACCACCCGTCTGACGAACTCGAACTCGATCGACACCTCGCCATCCTACTCGCCGGATGGCCAGCGAGTGGTGTTCACGTCGGATCGCGGCGGGCGACCGCACATCTACGTCATGGGTGCGGACGGCTCGAACCCGCAGCGCATCTCCTTCGGGGACGGCACCTATTCGACGCCGGTCTGGTCGCCGCGCGGCGACCTGATCGCCTTCACCAAGCAGACAGGCGGCGAATTCCAGATCGGCGTGATGCGTACGGACGGGTCCGGCGAGCGTATTCTCAGCTCCGGCTATCTGCAGGAAGGACCGACATGGGCTCCGAACGGACGGGTGATCATGTTCTTCCGCGAGCCTGCCGGTTCCGGTGGACCACGGCTGTTCTCGATCGATCTGACGGGGCGCAACGAGCAGGCCATCGCGACGCCGCAATTCGCGTCCGACCCGGCATGGTCGCCCCTTCTCGAGTAACCGGGAATAGCCAGCGAAGCGATGCGCGGCATGAAAACGCCGCGTTTCCGCCGTATTTTGCCCTAGTGTGCGGGCGAATAGCGGTGAGTCGGCGGGGACGCCACGAGTTCTACACTGGCCCGTTAGTCAACTATTAACCCTGTTCGTTGATCACAGATTAACCCAGTCATGGTTACTGGACGTTCAACAGTTTCACTCAAATGCGAAGGAGAGGCGGCCATGCGCCGTATCGCAGCCATAACCCGCAATCCCATTGCCGTCGCTCTCGTCGCCATGCTCGCCATCGCGGGCTGCGCCAACAAGCAGACTCCCAACAACGCGTCCGACCTGGGCCTTGGGGGTGGTGCCGGTGCGGCCACGCCGGGTTCCAGCCAGGACTTCACCGTCAATGTCGGCGACCGCATCTTCTTCGATACGGACTCGTCCGTGATCCGTGCCGATGCGCAGCAGACGCTGTCGCGCCAGGCGCAGTGGCTTGGCCAGTACAGCTCCTATTCGATCACGGTCGAAGGTCACGCCGACGAACGCGGCACCCGCGAGTACAACCTTGCACTCGGCGCGCGCCGTGCCGCTTCGGCCCGCGACTTCCTCGTCGCTCGCGGCGTTCCGGCGAACCGCATCAGGACGATCTCCTACGGCAAGGAGCGCCCGGTTGCCGTCTGCGACAACATTTCGTGCTGGTCGCAGAACCGCCGCTCGGTCACCGTGCTCAACGGTGCCGGAAGCTGATTTCGGTCAAACATCATCGATACGAGCGAAAGGCGGCCCCGTGGCCGCCTTTTTCTTGGGCTATCGCGGCCCAAAGCCCGCCTTTCCGCGGTGTAAACAAAATTTGGCCGAACTCTGCTGTGCTGATAAAAGCAACAATGGGCAGGCTCGATCCTGCTCGTTCAGTATCAACTCAAGGTGAATTGACCCATGTTCCTGCGAACCTTGCTCAGCGGTGTCGTCGCATTGCCGATCGCGCTGACCAGCGTTGCCCATGCGATCGACCGGGCCGACCTCCCGGCGGCCCAACAGGGTGGCGGCATCTCCTTCTCGCTTCCTTCATTGCGGCTGCCGGGGATTTCCCAGCGCAGCCAGGCCGCACCAGTGCAGCTTGCGCAGGCGTCCGATCCCCGCATCACGCAGCTTGAAGAGCAGGTGCGCCAGCTCTCCGGCACGATCGAGGAGCTGAACTTCCAGCTTCTCCAGATGCAGGACCAGTTGCGCCGCATGCAGGAAGACAACGAACTGCGCTTCCAGGAGATGGAAGGTCGCCGGACCGACGCGGGCGAAACCGCACCGCGCGCGCAGCCGCAGCAGAACACGGCCGCGGTCGCACCGGGGGCGGGCAGCGGCGACGACGAGTTCTACTCGACCACGCCGCCGCGCGTCGACGGAGACTCGCAGGTGCTCGGCGCGCCGCCGCGCGATTTCGGCACCATCACCTTCGACGAGAACGGGAATGCGACGGGCGGCGGCATTGCCGCACAGCCGCCTGCGGCTTCCGGCGGCAATTCGGACGGCACGACGGTCGCGGCGCTGCCATCGGGCGGCGGAGCCGACGCACTCTACCGCAACTCCTATGAATTCATCCTGTCCGGCGACTACGGAACGGCGGAGGCAGGCTTCCGCGAGTTCATCGCCACCTATCCCGACAACGACAACGCCGCCGACGCCCATTTCTGGCTGGGCGAATCTCTCCTCGCGCAGGAGAAGCCGCGCGAGGCGGCCGAAATCTTCCTTGCAGCGAGCCGCGACTTTCCGCAGGCCCGCAAGGCCCCCGACACGCTCTTCAAGCTCGGTGTCTCGCTGGCGGCCATGAAGCAGCGCGACGTCGCCTGCGCCACGTTTTCGGAAGTGCAGCAGCGCTACCCCCAGACGACCGACGCTCTCAAGGAGAGCATAAAGCGGGAACAGGCACAGGCCTCCTGCTGATCGTGACGCCTGCTGCAGGCCCACGGACCGATAGCGCGTCAAGCCGCATCGATCCGGCGCTTCTCTTTTCCTCGCTAGACCTGTCAGCCAATCGCGTTCTTGTCGTCGCCGTTTCCGGTGGCAGCGACTCGCTCGCGCTGCTCGTCTTGCTGCGGGAATTCCTGATCCATTCCGGGTCGTCAGCCCGCGCGGTCGCGGTCACCGTCGATCACGGCCTGCGTGCAGAAGCCGCAGACGAGGCGCGACAGGTCGCAGCCTTCTGCAATGACCACGGCATCGATCATCGAGCCGTTACCTGGCGCGGCATGAAGCCGGCGACGGGCTTGATCGCAGCGGCGCGCGAGGCGCGCTACGACCTGCTCGCCCATGTGGCGGAAGAAGTCGGCGCGTCGGCGATCCTCACCGGCCATACGATGGACGACCAGGCTGAGACCGTGGCGATGCGCGCGGAACGCGGCGAGGGCGCCGGTCTGGCCGGGATGGCGCCCGCCACGCTTTTCGACGACCGCATCTGGATCGTGCGGCCGCTTCTCGGGGTGCGCCGCCAGCGATTGCGTGACGACCTCGTTGCGCGCGGCATCGCGTGGATCGATGACCCGACGAACAGGAACCCATCTTACGAACGGGTGCGGATGCGCGGGGCGCTGGGTGAGTCCGGCACAGTCGAGGACTGGGCGGATCGCGCAAGGGCTGCAGCAAGCGCGCGGCGCGACATCGCGCAGCGCGCTGCCGATGTGCTCGGCCAGCATGCCACCTCTCCAGCCGCCGGGCTGTTCCGGCTCGATCACGCCGTCTTCCGAACGTCGCACCGGGACGGGGGCGTGCAGGCATTGCGCGCGCTTCTGGCCGTTGCCGGGGGAACGTCTCATCTGCCTGACGCCACCCGCACCGCCGCTTTGTTCGACAGGATCGGGCGGGAAACGCTGCGCGCCACATTGTCGCGCGCCGTCGTGGATGCCAGGTCTGATGCAGTGTGGATCAGGCGCGAAGCGCGGACGCTGCCGATCTTGCAGACGTTTGGCAATGCGGTCTGGGATGGACGGTGGCGGATCGCGGCGACCGGTCCGGCCAAGCCGCTGAGCGTGGGTCCGCTCGGACCCGGTCACGCAAAGGCGATGAATGCCGACATTGCGGGCGTGCCGCCAAGCCTTGTGCGGGCTGCGCTGGCTGCCGAACCGGCCGTGTTCGACGGTGAAGCGCTTGCCGGCTTGCTTGGCGCGGGGCAGGTCGCGGCAGGCGTGACCGCTGTGCGGATCGCATCGCCCTATGCGCGCTTCCTGCCCGATTTTGATCTGCCTCTGGCGATGACCTTGCGGCAGCTCGTCGGCGCGCCTGCACTTCCATCCGCGCCATTGAACAACCACATTGACGAAGGACCTTAACCGAGTGGCCTTGTAGCGCTTGGCAAGGGTCCGCGCGCTGCCTATGTTAGGCTCGACTACTGCATTTGGGATGCGTGCCGGCGGCGTTTGTGGACGCCGGTCACCAACGGGAAACACGATGAATCCGAATTATCGCAACCTCGCGCTCTGGGCGATCATCGCCGTTTTGCTGATCGCGCTCTTCAACCTGTTCCAGACGCCCCAGCAACGTGGTGTGGCGCGGGAGGTTCCGTATTCCGAGTTTCTCGCCGAGGTGGATTCGGGCCGTGTCAACACGGTCACGATCGCCGGCAGCCGGATCACCGGCACCTATGGCGACTCCAGCTCAGGCTTCCAGACCTATTCGCCCGGCGATACCGGGCTGGTCCAGCGGCTCGAACAGCGCGGCGTGACGATCAATGCGCGGCCCGAGTCCGACGGCTCCAATTCCATATTCGGCTATCTGATCTCGTGGCTGCCGATGATCCTCATCCTCGGCGTCTGGATCTTCTTCATGCGCCAGATGCAGTCCGGGTCCGGGCGCGCCATGGGCTTCGGCAAGTCGAAGGCCAAGCTGCTCACTGAAGCGCATGGACGGGTGACCTTCCAGGACGTCGCCGGCGTGGACGAGGCCAAGCAGGACCTCGAGGAGATCGTCGAGTTCCTGCGCGACCCGCAGAAGTTCCAGCGCCTCGGCGGCAAGATTCCGCGCGGCGTTCTGCTCGTCGGCCCTCCCGGCACCGGCAAGACGCTTCTGGCGCGGTCGGTCGCAGGTGAAGCCAACGTTCCGTTCTTCACCATTTCGGGCTCCGACTTCGTCGAGATGTTCGTCGGCGTCGGCGCGAGCCGCGTGCGCGACATGTTCGAGCAGGCCAAGAAGAACGCGCCCTGCATCATCTTCATCGACGAAATCGACGCTGTCGGCCGCCATCGCGGTGCCGGTCTCGGCGGCGGCAATGACGAGCGCGAGCAGACGCTGAACCAGCTTCTCGTCGAGATGGACGGCTTCGAGGCCAATGAGGGCGTCATCCTGATCGCGGCGACGAACCGTCCCGACGTGCTCGATCCCGCGCTTCTGCGTCCAGGCCGCTTCGACCGCCAGGTGGTCGTGCCCAATCCGGACATCATCGGCCGCGAGAAGATCCTCAAGGTCCACGTCCGCAACGTGCCGCTGGCACCGAATGTCGATCTCAAGGTTCTGGCACGCGGCACCCCGGGCTTCTCCGGCGCCGACCTGATGAACCTCGTCAACGAATCCGCCCTGATGGCTGCGCGCCGCAACAAGCGGCTCGTCACCATGGCCGAGTTCGAGGACGCCAAGGACAAGATCATGATGGGTGCGGAGCGCCGCTCGACGGCGATGACGCAGGCCGAGAAGGAGCTGACCGCGTATCACGAGGCCGGCCACGCGATCACCGCGCTGAGCGTCAAGTCGGCCGATCCGCTGCACAAGGCGACGATCATCCCGCGCGGCCGTGCGCTGGGCATGGTGATGCAGTTGCCCGAAGGCGACCGCTATTCGATGAGCTACAAGTGGATGACGTCGCGCCTCATCATCATGATGGGCGGCCGCGTCGCCGAGGAACTCAAGTTCGGCAAGGACAACATCACCTCCGGTGCGTCGTCCGACATCGAGCAGGCGACAAAGCTGGCGCGCGCCATGGTGACCCGCTGGGGCTTTTCGGAAAAGCTCGGTCACGTCGCCTACGGCGAGAACCAGGAAGAGGTGTTCCTCGGCCATTCCGTCGCGCGCACCCAGAACGTCTCGGAAGAGACTGCGCAGTTGATCGACGCCGAAGTCCGCCGTCTGATCGACGAGGCCTATACCGAGGCCACGCGCATCCTGACGCGCAAGAAGAAGGAATGGATCGCGATCGCCGAAGGACTTCTCGAATACGAGACGCTGTCCGGCGACGAGATCAAGCAGATCATGGCCGGCGAAAAGCCGTCGCGTGATCTGGGCGACGACACACCTCCCTCACGCGGTTCCACCGTGCCGAAAGCCGGCGCGCGCAAGGAAGGCAAGAAGAAGGGTGGCGAAGAGCCCGAAGGCGGCATGGAGCCTCAGCCGCAGGGCTGAGGCGAGGAGCCGCCGGAGTTACTGCCGGCACAGCCCCGCTTTCATCTGCCGAATAGCAGCGCCGCGCTTGTCGCGGCGTTTTGCGTTTATACGATTTTCGTGGTGCCTACCGGTTCTCCTAGTGCGCCGATCAGCGTGCTGCGGCAGCCCGGTCGAGCATGAAGAGCACATGCGCCTCGATCTCGCTACGGACACGTTCGCGATCTGTCGTGTCCGGCATCACCAGATAGAGATCGACCAGCGTTCCGATCACCGTACTCATCAGGCGGAGCCGCACCGGCTCGATCGCGGCCAGCGGCGCGAAGCGTGCCAGGAAGGGAGCGATGATCTCGGTGACGATGCGGTCCTCGGCGCCGGTCGCAGCACTTTCGACGGGACGCAGGCGACGCATCGCCGCGAGCAGGCCCGGATGCGCCGGTATCGCTTCGGCAGCGTCGAGATAGACCGCCAGAAGGCCGCGCGCCGCCTCGTTCCTATCGACATCGGGCGGAAGCGTTTCGAATGCGCCGTGGCAGACGGTGATGATGCGCGCGACCGTCGCGTCATAGGTTTCCAAAAGCATCGCGTCGCGATCCGCGAAATAGCGATAGATCGTGCCGACCGCGACGCCGGTCTCCTCGGCGATGCGCGTGGTCGTCACGGCCTCGGCGCCCTCTGCCGCGACGATGGCCTCGACTGCGGCAAGCACGTTCGCACGCGTCGCCAACGCACGCTTCTGGCGCGGTTCGGCGGTTCGGCCGGGTATTCTCGCTTCCAGTGTGACGCTCATAAGTGAAACTGTTTCATCTTTCTTGACTCGGCGCAATGTGAGGCGCATCGTCGCAGGAAAAGGGGAGGAAGACGATGCAGCTTTTCAACAGCATGGGGGGACTTTCGATCGTCGCGCTGCTCGCGGGCACGATGACGGCGGGCGCAGCGGACATTCGCGTCGAGCCGGGCGAAAACGCCAACGAGCGCCTGATCGAGGCGCTGATCCTGGCGGAGCCGGGCGACACGGTGACGATCGCCGCGGGGCGGTACGATCTGACCGATGGGCTCTCGCTCGATGTGGACGAGGTGACGGTGCGCGGCGAGGGCGCGGACCGGACCGTGTTGTCCTTCGCCGGCCAGACGGGCTCGGGCGAGGGCCTGCTGGTGACATCCGATCGCGTCGTGCTGGAGGATTTCGGGGTCGAGGATAGCAAGGGCGACGGCGTCAAGTCGAAGGGCTCCGACCAGATCACATTTCGAAACCTGCGCGTAGAATGGACGGGCGGACCCAAGCCGGAAAACGGCGCCTACGGCGTTTATCCGGTATCGTCCAAGAACGTGCTGATCGACGGCGTCATCGTGCGTGGCGCATCGGATGCGGGCATCTATGTCGGCCAGAGCGAGGACATCATCGTCCGCAATTCGGTGGCGGAGTACAATGTCGCGGGCATCGAGATCGAGAATTCCTATCGGGCGGACGTCTACGGCAACACGGCCCGCCACAACACCGGCGGCATCCTGATCTTCGACCTCCCCAACCTGCCGGTCCAGGGCGGGCACGACATCCGCGTTTTCGACAACGACATCGTCGAGAACGACACGCCGAATTTCGCGCCCGAGGGGAACATCGTCGGCATCGTGCCGAAGGGCATGGGCGTGATGGTGATGGCCAACCGCAACGTCCACGTCTTCGGCAACCGTTTCGACAAGAACGCGACGACGCATGTGCTGATTGCGGCCTATCCGAACGAATACGAGGACGACGACTACATGTTCGTGCCGCGTGGGGTCTTCGTGCACGGCAATACCTACGGGGAAGGCGGCTGGGAGCCGGATGGCGGGGTCGGCAAAATCCTGTCCGACGTGGCCGGCACGCCGCTGCCCGACATCATCTGGGACGGCGTGACGCGCATTCCGGAGTATCTCTCATGGGTGTCGGCGGGCGATCGCATCTATATCGACGAGGCGGACGGAACGACGTTCGCCAACCTCAAGATGATCTCGCAGATGCTGCTGCCGTGGGGCTGGTGGCCGGACAAGGATATCAGCGGATACAAGGGCGCGCTGCCCGAACCTGCCGCGGTGGTGCTGCCGCAGGATGAGGGGGCATAAGCAATGCGTGCCGCCTACGTCGGTTGGCGCGTAGGGCGCGTCGTACTCGCACTGACTATTCTGTTATCGTCAGCGATCGCCTCCCCTGCTTTCGCCGTCTCCGACGAGGCGATCCTCGCCGACCGGCCTCCGAAGCTGCTGTCAGCGTACGGCTTCTTCGACGACATGGCGCGGCAGCGTCCGGCCGATCGCGTGGTGCCGTTTTCGCCCGCTACGGCGCTGTTTTCGGACGGCGCGCTCAAGATGCGCTTCGCCTATGTGCCGGAGGGCAAGGCGGCGACCTATGTCGAGGACGAGGCGTTCGACTTTCCGGTGGGCTCGGCGCTGGTGAAGACCTTTGCGTTTCCCGCGGATTTCCGTGCGCCCGACACCGATGTCCGCCTTATCGAGACCCGCGTCATGCTCAAGCATGAGAATGGCTGGCAGGCGTGGGCCTATCTGTGGAATGACGCGCAGACCGAGGCCGAACTGAAGATCGCGGGCGCCAAGGTCGATATCGCGACGATCGGCGCGGACGGCGATGCGCTGTCGTTCACCTACGCGGTGCCGAACAAGAACCAGTGCAAGGCATGCCACGCGATGAGCGGCGAGATCGTGCCGCTGGGGCCGAAGGCGCGCAATCTCAACCATGTCATCGACTATGACGACGGACAGGCGAACCAGCTCGAGCGCTGGCGCGACGAGGGCATGCTGGAGGGTTTGCCTGATCTGGCAGCGCTCGGTGCGGCGCCGGACTGGCGCGACGAAAGTGCCCCTATCGATGCCCGCGCCCGCGCCTGGCTCGACGTCAACTGCGCGCATTGCCATCGCCGCGAGGGGCCGGCGAGCAATTCTGGGCTGTACCTGACCTGGACCGAGCCGCACGGTCCTGCCCTGGGGATCAACAAGCGGCCGGTGGCAGCGGGGCGCGGTTCGGGCGGCCGCCTCTTCGATATCAAGCCGGGCGATCCGGACGGTTCGATCCTCAACTACCGGGTGGAGAGCATCGAACCGGGTATCATGATGCCGGAACTCGGCCGGGCGCTGCCTGACGACGCGGCCGCCACGCTGTTGCGCGCGTGGGTCGAGAGCCTGAAATAGGTAGGCCCACTCGACCAAGGTCGAGATTTCCTCACCCTGAATGCGCAATTACGGTCCAAAACAGCCGCGTTTCAGCGAAAATGAGGACTTTGCGTCATTTACCAATTGGTCAGCATTTCGTAACCGCTACTCATATATTGTGATACCCCGATGACAGTTCCTTGTGGCAAAGCTCTTCGCCAGCGAAGCAAGGGCGGGAACCCGGAGAAGACATGACGAGACGTTATTTCGGAACCGACGGAATCCGGGGACGCGCGAACAGACTGCCGATGACGGCTGAAGTCGCCATGCGGGTCGGCATGGCCGTCGGCATGTCGTTCCAGCGCGGAAGCCACCGCCATCGTGTGGTTCTGGGCAAGGACACGCGGCTGTCCGGCTACATGATCGAGAACGCCATGGTGGCGGGTTTCTGCGCGGCCGGCATGGACGTTTTCCTTCTCGGCCCGATCCCGACGCCTGCGGTTGCGATGCTGGTGCGCTCGCTGCGCGCCGATATCGGCGTGATGATCTCCGCCTCGCACAACCCCTATTACGACAACGGCATCAAGCTGTTCGGCCCCGACGGCTACAAGCTCTCGGACGAGATCGAGATGCGCATCGAGCAGATGCTCGATCGCGACGTGGATATCGCGCTGGCCGATGCCGACGCGCTCGGCCGCGCCAAGCGTATCGACGGCGTTCACGATCGTTACATCGAGTTCGCCAAGCGCACGCTGCCGCGCTCCATGTCTCTGGCAGGCCTGCGCATCGTGGTCGATTGCGCCAACGGTGCGGGCTACAAGGTCGCGCCCGCCGCGCTGTGGGAACTGGGCGCCGAAGTGATCGCGATCAATGTCGAGCCGAACGGCATGAACATCAACGAGGATTGCGGCTCGACGCACCCGCTGGGCCTGGCGAAGAAGGTCCACGAAGTCCGCGCCGACATCGGTATCGCGCTCGATGGCGATGCGGATCGCGTGGTGATCGTCGACGAGACCGGCACGGTCGTCGATGGCGACCAGATGATGGCGCTGATCGCGGAATCATGGCACCGCAACGGCCGGCTCGCGGGCGGCGGCGTGGTGGCGACGGTCATGTCCAATCTCGGCTTCGAGCGCTATCTGGGCGATATCGGCCTCTCGCTTCACCGCACCAAGGTTGGCGACCGCTACGTCGTGGAGCATATGCGCGCCCACGGGTTCAATGTGGGCGGCGAGCAGTCCGGCCATGTCGTTCTGTCCGATTTCTCCACGACGGGTGACGGCCTCGTGTCGGCGCTGCAGGTTCTTGCCTGCATCAAGCGCGAAGATCGGCCGGTCAGCGAAATCTGCCGCAAGTTCGAGCCCGTACCGCAAATCCTGAAGAACGTACGCTTTTCGGGCGGCGCGCCCCTGGAGGACAAGCACGTCAAATCCGCCATCGAGGATGCGCGCGCGCGCCTTGGCAATTCGGGCAGGCTAGTGATTCGCCCGTCCGGGACCGAGCCGCTGATCCGCGTCATGGCGGAGGCGGACGACAAGGTGCTGGTCGAGCAGGTGGTGGATGACATCGTCGGCGTCATCGCGGATACGCGCCACGCCGCCTGACGCGGCCTTCGATATCGATCCTTCGATCCGAGCGAATACCGAGAGCCCGCTATCCGGCGGGCTTTCCTGCGTTTGGGGTCGTTGTTGCCGTGGCAACATGGTTAAGCGGTAAGGTTAAGCCGTGCTTAACTTTTTCCCTTCATCATCCATCCCGAGTTCAATTCGCGCCGTGTCGGAGTCGTCCGTCCGGCCGCAGCAGGGGTGGAAGTCATGTTCAGGTCCATTGCGCCGATCGCGGCTGTCGCCGCGGCCTTGGCGGGCGCGGCATTGCCCGCCGCCGCCGCAGATCTTTATGAGCCGCCGGTCGTCGAATACGTACCGCCGGAGCCCGTCTATGGCGGCTGGTACCTGCGCGGCCATATCGGCATGACGAACCAGCGCGTCGACGAACTGTACAATGTGCTGTTCGACGATTTCACGGACGCCAACAACTTTCAGGTCGTCGACAAGAACTTCGAGGCCGGTCCGCTCTTCGGCGCCGGTGTCGGCTACCAGTTCAACGACTATCTGCGCGTCGACGGCATCGTCGAGTATCGCGGCGAGGTCGGGTTCCACGGGCTCGACACCTGGACCGCCGGCGGCATCGACCGCTTCAACAACTATACGGGCAAGAAGTCCGAGTGGCTCCTGATGGCGAATGCCTATGCCGATCTCGGCGACTTCCATGGCATCGTGCCTTATGTGGGCGCGGGTATCGGCGCGAGCCGCAACACGATCCATTCGTTCCGCGATGCCGGTATCGACGAGTTCGGCGCGCCGACGCTGGCCTATGCGGATTCCGCTTCTGAGTGGAACTTCGCCTGGGCGCTGCATGCAGGCGTGGGCCTCAAGGCGACCGAGCGCATGACGATCGACCTGGGCTACAGCTTCATGAATCTGGGCGACGCGCGCTCGGGCGACATCATCGCCTATGACGGCACCAACCTCATCGACAATCCGATGGAGTTCCGCAAGATCACCTCGCACGACTTCAAGCTCGGCGTGCGCTACGCCTTCAACTAACAGCCAGTCCCTGGATTGGAGACGCGGAGCCCGGCGAAAGCCGGGCTCTTTGCATGTGCGCGCAACAATTTCCCATTGTGCCGGTAACCGCTGGTTATCCTTAACCGGGGTTTAACCATCATGGTTAATGATGGTCCCGAGATCAAATCGCGCCGCCGTGTCGCGTCCTGGGGAGACACTTCGATGAGCCAGACTGCCCGCCTGCTTGCTTCTGCCGCAGCCTTTGCGCTGTTCGCATCGACGGCGATGGCCGCCGACTACGATCCCCCGATCTACATCGAGGAAGCGCCGGAAATGGTGCCGGTCGAGATCGGTTCAGGCTGGTATCTGCGCGGTGACGTCAGCTACAATTTCGACGATCCGCTCTACGATTTCGAGCCCTTCGACACCAAGAATCGCCGTTTCGGCGGGGGCGCCGGCTTCGGCTACCACTTCTCCGACAATTTCCGCGCCGACCTCAACATCGCCTATCTCGGCGGCGATTCGGCGGACATCACGATAGGGGCGGACACTTTCGAGGCGTCCAGCTCGATGTGGAGCGGCCTTGTGAACGGCTACTTCGACGTCGCCACGATCATGGGCCTGACGCCCTATGTCGGCGCCGGCGTCGGCGTCACGCATCTGAGGCAGGAGAACATCGCCCTGGAACTCGACGACCGCCAGTACAACTTCGCCTACGCCCTTATGGCGGGCGCCAGCTACAAGGTCACCGACAATGCGTCCATCGACCTCGGATACCAGTTCCTGCACACGCCTGACGCGGAATATCTGAACACGGATACGTTCGAAATCGACCGCGGCATCAAGCAGCATCTTTTCAAGGTTGGCCTGCGCTACGATCTCTGGTAGGCAGCATCTATCTCAGGCGACGCGGCGGGCTCCGGCCCGCCGTTTTGCTTTTTGGAGGCCCAGTTTACGGCACGTCGTCGCCCCGAATCAGCCCGCCCTCGCTTTCGAGCGTCGCGATCCGTTTCGTCTCCGATGCGGTAAATTTCAACCGAACGCCGGCCCCGCGTCTGTCTTCTGGAATGAAGACCGCACCCATATCCTCCAGCGTCGATTTCAGCATCGCGACGACATTCGCATCCGGGGCCGCGATCCTGCGTTCGAACAGCTCGATGACATGCTCGTCCACGCCCGACAGTGCGGCGAGCTTTTCGCGCGAGAGTTCGGTCAGCGCGCGTGCAGCGCGGCACAGGGGTCCGGTGATCATGCTGGTCTCCATGAGAGAAGCATGGCCCGAGGCGATTGGCGACGTCAATGGCGTGGTCGGTCGCCGCTGACGGACGGGGCAGTCATTGGTTTTTACCCCTTGCGCTTCTCCGCGCCTTCCAGTAGTTCCCGCAGCGGGCCACTCCTCCCCAACGAGGAGCTATCTATCTGGAAGGATAGCCACGATGACGACGTTACCGTCGAAGCCCGGATTCCGTCCGGCAAACCCCAATTTCTCTTCAGGTCCCTGCGCGAAGCGTCCCGGTTGGTCGCTCGATGCGCTTTCCGATGCCCCGCTCGGACGCTCGCATCGCGCCAAGATCGGCAAGACCAAGCTCCAGCATGCCATCGACCTCACCCGCGAGGTTCTTCAGGTCCCCGCCGACTGGCGTATCGGCATTGTGCCCGCGTCCGACACCGGCGCTGTCGAGATGGCGATGTGGTCGCTTCTGGGCGAGCGCGGGGTCGATATGGTCGCGTGGGAATCGTTTGGTTCCGGCTGGGTCACAGACGTGGTCAAGCAGCTCAAGCTCGAAGACGCCCGCAAGATCGAAGCGCCATACGGGCAGCTTCCCGACCTCTCCACGATCGATTTCGACCGCGACGTGGTGTTCACCTGGAACGGCACGACGTCCGGCGTGCGTGTGCCGAACGGCGATTTCATTCCCGCCGACCGCAAGGGCCTGACGATCTGCGACGCGACGTCGGCCGCCTTTGCGCAGAGGCTCGATTTCGACAAGCTCGATGTCGTCACCTTCTCCTGGCAGAAGGTGCTGGGCGGCGAGGCCGCGCATGGCATGCTGATCCTCAGCCCCCGCGCCGTCGAGCGGCTCGAAACCTACAAGCCTTCATGGCCGCTGCCGAAGATCTTCCGTCTCACCTCGGGCGGCAAGCTGATCGAGGGCATCTTCAAGGGCGAGACGATCAACACGCCCTCGATGCTCTGCGTCGAGGACTATATCGACGCGCTGACCTGGGCGAAGTCGATCGGCGGGCTGGACGGTTTGGTGGCGCGCGCGGACGCGAACTTCGCCGCGATCGATGCCTTTGTCGCCAAGACGCCATGGCTTGCGAACCTCGCGGTCAAGGCGGAGACCCGCTCCAACACCTCCGTCTGCCTGACGATCGTGGACCCGGACGTGACGGCGCTCGATGCTGACGCCCAGGCCGCTTTCGCCAAGGGCATCGTCACGGCGCTCGACAAGGAAGGCGTCGCCTACGACATCGGTCACTATCGCGACGCGCCTGCGGGCCTGCGCATCTGGGCCGGCGCGACCGTGGAAACGGCCGATCTCGAGGCGCTTCTGCCCTGGCTCGACTGGGCATTCGCCAGTCAGAAGGCGGCGCTCAAGGCTGCTGCCTGAGGCAATTTCGGGCCGCTCGGGTGGCGGCCCCCACTTCACCTGTTCACGACAAAACATGACGAAGGAGGCCATCATGGCGCCCCGCGTACTCGTATCCGACAAACTTTCCCCGACCGCCGTGCAAATCTTCAAGGATCGCGGCGTCGAGGTCGACTATTTGCCTGATCTGGGCAAGGACAAGGACAAGCTGCTCGAAGTCATCGGCCAGTATGACGGCCTCGCGATCCGCTCGGCGACCAAGGTGACCGAAAAGCTGATCGCGGCGGCGACCAATCTCAAGGTCGTCGGCCGCGCCGGCATCGGTGTCGACAATGTCGATATCCCCGCCGCCTCGCGGCGCGGCATCATCGTGATGAACACGCCCTTCGGCAATTCGATCACCACCGCGGAGCATGCGATCGCGCTGATGTTCGCGGTGGCCCGCCAGCTTCCCGAGGCGAACGCCTCCACCCATGCCGGAAAGTGGGAGAAGAACCGCTTCATGGGCGTGGAGATCACCGGCAAGACGCTGGGCGTGATCGGTTGCGGCAATATCGGCTCCATCGTGGCGATGCGGGGCGTCGGGCTCAAGATGCATGTCATCGCCTACGATCCGTTCCTCTCGGAAGGCCGAGCCTCCGAACTCGGCGTGGAGAAGGTCGAGCTCGACGAGATTTTCGCGCGTGCCGACTTCATCACGCTGCACACGCCGATGACCGACAAGACGCGCGGCGTGATCAACAAGGCCGCCTTCGAGAAGATGAAGGACGGCGTGCGCATCATCAATTGCGCGCGCGGCGGGTTGATCATAGAGGCCGACCTGATCGAGGCGCTGAAGAGCGGAAAGGTGGCCGGCGCGGGCATCGACGTGTTCGAGACGGAGCCCGCGACCGACAGCCCGCTTTTCGGCATGGAAAACGTGGTCGCGACGCCGCATCTGGGCGCATCGACCTCGGAAGCGCAGGAAAACGTCGCCCTTCAGGTCGCCGAGCAGATGGCGGATTACCTCGTGAAGGGCGCGGTCTCCAACGCCATCAACATGCCCTCGATCACGGCCGAGGAAGCGCCGCGCCTCAAGCCGTTCATCAAGCTTGCCGAAGTGCTCGGCGCGTTTGTCGGCCAGGTCACCGACGAGCCGATCCAGGAAGTTGAAATCCTGTTCGACGGCGCCACGGCCAACATGAACACGCGCGCGCTGATCAGCGCCACGCTTGCCGGTCTGATCCGTCCGCAGGTCGCCGACGTCAACATGGTCTCCGCGCCCATCATGGCGAAGGAACGCGGTGTCATCCTGTCGGAGGTCAAGCGCGACAAGTCCGGCGTGTTCGACGGCTATATCCGTCTTTCGGTGAAGACCGCGAGCCGCACGCGGACGATTGCGGGCACCTGCTTCTCGGACGGGAAGCCGCGCTTCATCCAGATCAAGGGCATCAATCTCGATGCCGAGGTCGGGCAGCACATGCTGTACACGACGAATGCGGATGCACCGGGCATCATCGGCCTCTTGGGCTCGATCTGCGGCAAGAACGGCGTCAACATCGCGAACTTCCAGCTTGGGCGCAACCGGCCCGGCGGTGATGCGATCGCGCTGCTCTATCTCGACGCCCCGTTCCCGGAAGCCGTGCTCGAGGAACTCCGCGCCGATCCGAAGATCGATTCGGCCAAGCCGCTCGAGTTCGACGTCACGGGGTAATTCTCAAGGCGTCCACGGATTGACGAGCGCAATGTCGAGGTCACTGAAATCCTTGACATTGCGCGTGGCAAGCGTTGCGCGGCGGGACATGACAATGCCGGCGATCTGGGTGTCGCGGGTTTCCTTGTTTGTGCCGGCGAGCAACCGCCGCGACAGGATCGCTCCGGCATGCTCGGCCGCCTCCACGTCGAATGGAAGGATGCGGGCTTCGAACAATGTCTCGATGCTCGCGGCAAACGCCTTTTCCAGCATTCTCTTTCGCTGGCCCTCCGGGAGTGTCCCGAGACTTGCGACGATCTCATAGATGGAAACGGTCGTCGTCCACAAAGACGCGGTCGGTTGCACGTCCAGCCAGTGCCTGATTTCCGCATTTCGATGCGGCCGCATGACTGCCGAGATTACATTCGTGTCGAGGATGTTCATTCGTCGAAAGAGGCTGGCCTGGCAGGCGAGTCCGGGATGGTGGGCAGCGGCTCGTCGTTGTCAGGAATGTCCTTGAACAGATTGGCCATTTGCGTGCCGAGGCCGGGACCGCGGCCTTCGTCCCGTAACAGGGAGGCCTGCAGGATCGTGCGGGCTTCCTGTTCCATGCTCACGCCGTGCTTCGCCGCCCGCTCGCGCAGGCGGCGCTTCAAATCGTCATCGAACTGTCTGACAAGCAACTGACCCATGAAGGCCTCCATCGGTCTGCTATCATGATGGCATGACGGGGAGCGAAGGCCAAACAACAGGCGCGCCGCCGCCTACTCTCGGTTCTCCGGCAGTGCGTAGGCGATGATGGAATCGCCGGCCTTCGTGCCGGTCGAACCATGCCCGCCCGCAACGACGGCCAGATATTGCCGCCCGTCAGCGCCGCGATAGGTTGACGGCGTGGCCTGTCCGCCGGCGGGCAAACGGTCGCGCCAGAGCTCGCGGCCGTTGGTCACGTCGAAAGCGCGGACGTAGTAGTCGAGCGTGCCCGAGTGGAAGGCCACGCCGCCGGCCGTCACGATCGGCCCGCCGATCGACGGGACACCCATGGCGAAGGGCAGGGGCAGTGGCGAGAGATCGCGCACGGTGCCGTTGCGGTGCTGCCAGATGGTCTTTCCGGTGTTGAGATCGGCGGCCGCGACATAACCCCATGGCGGGGCCTGGCAGGGCAGGCCGACAGGCGACATGAAGGGCCGCATCGCAGCCGCGTAGGGCGCGCCGAAGTTTTCGTTGAAGCCCGGTTCCTGTTCCGACACATAACTCGTCGTATCGTCTTCGCGGGGGATCAGCCTGACGGTGAAGGCGAGGTAGACCGGGTTGGCGATCACCACCTGTCGAAGCGGGTCGATCGCGACGCCGCCCCAATTGAACGTGCCGAAATTGCCGGGATAGATAATCGCGCCGTTCACCGAAGGCGGGGTGTACCGGCCCTGATAGTCGAGCTGGTGATAGCGGATGCGGCAGTAGAGCTGGTCGAACATCGTCGCGCCCCACATGTCGCGCTCGCGCAGGGGTTCCGGCTTGAAGGAAAGCGCCGACGTCGGCTGGGTGGGAGCGGTGAAATCGCCTTCGACCGCGCCTTGCGGGGCTGGCTCCTGCGTCACCGGCAGCAGTGGTTCGCCCGACCGTCTGTCCAGCACATAGATGTCGCCCTGCTTCGTTGCCTGCACGAGTGCAGGAACTGTCTGCCCGTCGCGCGTCAGATCGACGAGTTGCGGCTGTGACGGCACGTCCATGTCCCAGAGATCGTGGTGCACCGTCTGGAAGACCCAGCGGACCTGACCGGTCCGCAGGTCGAGCGCGGTGACGGACGACGAGAAGCGCTCCGTTTCCTCCGAACGATCGCCGCCATATTGATCCGGTGGCTGGTTGCCCATCGGCGCGTAAACGATGCCGAGCTCTTCATCCACCGACAGGAGCGACCACGCATTGGGGGAATTCCCGACATACTCCCCGCCAGGGGCGATGGGTGCGGTCTCGTCCGGGTTGCCGCTGTCGAAATTCCAGACGAGTTCCCCGGTCCGCGCGTCGAAGGCGCGGATCACGCCTGAAGGCTCGGTGGTCGACACGTTGTCGTTGACCGCGCCGCCGACGACGATCAACCCGCCTGCGACGACGGGCGGCGAGGTCGAATAGTAGGCGCCGTCATAAACGTTGGGCATGTTGGCCCAGAGATCAACCGCTCCGTTCTCGCCGAATTCGGGACAGGGCAGGCCGGTCTTCGCATCCAGCGCGATGAGGCGGGCGTCGGCCGTTGGCAACAGGATGCGCGCCGTGCAGCTCTGACCGGTTTCGGCGGTCTGTTCGGGAGCCGGTGCTGTCTGGCCGGTCGGGGCCGGGGTTTCGACGACGTCGCCGGGTGTTGCTGCGTCGGGTGTCGTGGCACCACGAAGTTCCGTCGCGGGCGCGGGTGTCGCCTGTGCGGGTGGTGCGGCATCGACAACGTAGTGCGTCAGGCCACGGCAGGTCTGATGCTGGCGCATCTGGTCGGCACCAACCTGCGCGTCGAATTTCCAGACCTCTTCGCCGGTCACGGGGTCGAGCGCGATCGCGAGATGGTGTGGCGTGCACACGTAGAGAAGGCTGTCGACCATCGTCGGCGTGACCTCGTAGGTCGTCTCCTCGGGATCGACGGCGGGATCGCGGATGTCGCCCGTCTTGTACTCCCAGGCCTTCGTCAGGGTCGCGACGTTGTCGGGGGTTATCGCATCGAGCGGCGAGTAATGGCTGCCGCCGACCGTGCGGCCATAGGCCGGCCACTCGTCCTCGGGCGCCCTGCTTTCGCTTGGCGGCAGTTCGCCGGACGCGGCAGCGACCTCGCCCGTGATCTGGCGCACGTCGATCGTCAGCGAATAGGCGGCGACGCCTATGGACGCGGCGAGAGCGGCGATCAGGCTGTAGCCGGCCAAACGCCAGCTTGGCTGCCGCACGCCGAGGCGTTCGGGGTTTTCTCGCAGCCAGACCCAGAGCAGGAGGATGCCGATCACGATGATCAGTCCGCCGCGCGGCATCAGCGACCACCAGTCGAGCCCGACTTCCCGGACGGCCCACAACAGCGATCCGATGACCAGGATCGTATAGATTGCGAGGGCGCCGGGCCTGCGTCGGCACAGCCCGGCAGCGGTCGCGATGAACGCCGCGCCTGCTATGAGATAGTACCAGGAGCCGCCAAGCAGCACGAGCCACAGGCCGCCACCGGCCAGCACGACGCCGATCACGGCCATGAGTATTGCGACGAACGTCAGCATGCTCGGTCCCCCATTTTGTCTACGACAAACAGGCGGCGTCGGAATTGGTTCCATTTGCGGTGGCAGATCGCCTCGACGCCAGCTTTCCGTGCATCCTTACGGACGCACGAGTGACGATCTATCTCATTGTTTGAGCATCGGACCGAAAACCGGAGGCCACTTTTCGGTCCGATGCTCTAACGAGACGCCCGCTTGCGACCGCTCTGTTCGGCAAGCCATATGCCGCCCAAGACCATCAGCAGTGCAACCGCATGATAGGGGTGGAAATCCTCTCCGATAATGACGATGGAGAGGAGCGTCCCGAAGATAGGAACGAGGTTCACGAACAGACCGGCCCTGTTCGACCCGATGATCTCGACGCCCTTGAGGTAGAAGACCTGCGACAGGATCGATGGGAACAATGCGGTGAAAACCGCGATGCTCCAGCCTGTCGTGTCGGGCCAGATGATCGCGTCCCGCGCACCTTCCCAGAGGAGGAAGGGCAGCGACGACAATGTCGCGCCGGCCGACAGGACGAGCATGAAACTCTTCCAGTGGATCGCCGGACGGTGGCGCAGCGCGACCGTGTAGCCGCCATAAAAGATGATCGCAAGCAGCATCAGGGCGTCGCCGAGGTTGACGTCGAGCTCCGCCAGCCGCGACAGATCGCCATGGGTCGCGGTGAGGGCCACGCCGACGATCGAGATCGAGAACCCCAAGATCTGGCCGATCGACACGCCCATCCGGTACAGCAGGAAGTTCGCCACGAAGATGATCAGCGGCATCCCGGCCTGCTCGATCGAGGCGTTGATTGCCGTCGTGAACGTCAACGCGGAATAGAGCGCGACATTGAAAATCGTGAAGCCGACCGTACCGAGCGCCAGCAGGAACAGGAGGTTTCGCCTCACCAGCGTCCAGTCCCGGCGAAGCTGAGGAAGGCCGATCGCCAGCATGATCAGGAATGCCATCAGCCAGCGCAGGCTCGTCAGGAGCATAGGCGAGATGTGGCCCACGGCGAGCTTTCCGGCCACCGCATTGCCGCCCCACATGAGCATGGTCAGCATCAGGAGGACGTAGGCGTTGCGGAACATGATCGAGCTTTCCGGAAGACGGACGGCGGGATTGCGTAAGTCGCCCTAGTGGGTAAAGACCGTGGAGTAAATGCTCCAAGGGCCGAGAAATCGGGGACAGACGGCGTATCAGCGCGGTTTCCGGGGTCGCGCAACCGATATGTTGAGGCTATAGAGGCCTGTCATTTTGCCGGGCGACGCGTTCGGCTGCAGAGAAGGAAGGTTTCCATGGCCAACGTTGTGGTCGTCGGTTCTCAGTGGGGCGACGAAGGTAAAGGCAAGATCGTGGACTGGCTGTCAGAGCGCGCCGACGTGGTGGTGCGCTTCCAGGGTGGCCACAATGCCGGCCACACGCTGGTGGTTGACGGAAAGGTCTACAAGCTGTCGCTGCTGCCGTCGGGCGTCGTGCGGCCGGGGAAACTCTCCATCATCGGCAACGGTGTCGTCTTCGACCCGCATGCTTTCGTGGCGGAACTCACGCGTATTCGCGAAGCAGGGGTCGAAATCGGCCCGGATCGCCTGAAAATCGCCGAAAACACCGCGCTAATCCTGTCGCTTCATCGGGAGCTCGACGGGTTTCGGGAAGACGCGGCGTCGAATTCCGGAACCAAGATAGGTACGACACGGCGCGGGATCGGTCCGGCCTATGAGGACAAGGTCGGCCGCAGGGCGGTCAGGGTCATGGATCTGGCGGATCTGGAAACGTTGCCGGCGAAGGTCGACCGGCTGCTGACGCATCACAATGCCCTGCGCCGTGGCCTGGGGCATGGCGAAGTGGCGCATGAGACGATCATGGAGGAACTGACCTCTGTCGCGGACGTCATCCTGCCCTATATGGATCGTGTCTGGAAGTTGCTGGACGACGCGCGCCGCGCGGGAGATCGGATTCTCTTCGAGGGCGCGCAAGGCACGCTGCTCGACATCGACCACGGGACCTATCCATTCGTGACCTCGTCGAATGTCGTTGCAGGCCAGGCCGCGACGGGTTCGGGCGTTGGACCAGGCGCGATCGGCTATGTGCTGGGCATCACCAAGGCCTACACGACCCGCGTCGGCGAAGGGCCGTTCCCGACCGAGCAGGATAACGAGGTCGGCGAGTTCCTCGGCACGCGCGGGCACGAATTCGGCACGGTAACGGGGCGCAAGCGCCGCTGCGGCTGGTTCGATGCGGTGCTGGTGCGCCAGGCTGTCGCCGTCAACGGAATCGACGGCATCGCGCTGACCAAGCTCGACGTTCTCGACGGGATGGACGAGATCAAGGTCTGCACCGGCTATCGCCTCGATGACGAGGTGATCGACTATCTGCCGGCGAGCCAGGGCGCGCAGGCGCGTGTCGAGCCGATCTACGAAACGCTCGAAGGCTGGTCGGGTACGACGGCAGGCGCGCGGAGCTGGAACGACCTTCCGGCGCAGGCGGTCAAGTATGTCCGCTACATCGAAGAACTTATCGGTGCGCCGGTCGCTCTTTTGTCGACCAGCCCCGAGCGCGAAGACACGATACTTGTTACGGACCCCTTTCAAGATTAGGTTCGGCACTTGTTCCGTGAAGGGTGATTTGCGCAGATCAACCGTCCCGGACACCCAGAGACAGGGCAGAGAATGGCAGATTTCGTAGCGGTTCTGAGAAAGACCATCGGCAGTCTTGGCGACAACACGCCCGAGATGCGCGAGCGCGTCTATGAGAAGGCCCGCAGCACGATCGAAGCCAAACTGGCGGCGCTCAACCCGCCGCCGCCGGCCGCTGTTCTCGACCGCCAGCGCAAGGCCCTGGACGACGCGATCGCCGTCGTGCGGGCCGACTATGCGGCCGAGCCGGAACCGGAGCCGGACGAGGATCTCGAAGACGTTTTCGCCAGCCTGCACACGATAAGCCCCGTGGCGCCGAAGCCTGCGCCGTCGTCTCCTGACGTCGAGCCCGCTCCGTCGCCAGCCGAGGTCAAGCCGGTACAGGCGGCGGCAGCTATCGCAAGCAGTTCGGCGACAGCCGCAACGCCGACACCAGTCATCCCGCCTGCAGTGCCGGCAAAGTCGGTTGCCGTCGATCCTGCGATGGACGACGGCGATGAGGATCAGGCCGGCGAGATGCAGGGGCCGCCCGAGCGCGAGGACGCGCTGGGCGTGATGGCCGGCGAGCGCACGTCGCAGCGTTACGAACAGAGTGAAGGCGGCAAGCGCCGGACCGGGGTTCTGGTCGGTGCGCTCGTGCTGTTGCTGGTCGCCGCCGGCGCGGGTTACGGCATCTGGGCCAATCGCGACGACATATCCAATCTGGTGGGTCTCGGAACCGGCACCGAACAGCCGGCGGAGGTGGCAACCACTGCCGACGAGCCGGCGGAAACGCCAGCAGCGCCAACCCCGACAGCGGAAGCGCCGACGCCTGCCACGCCGCCGGAGGCGGAGGAAGACATAGCCGCCGTTCAGCCGGATGCGCCGGTTGCGGAGCCTGCGGTCGAGGCCGAAAAGTTCACGCAGCGCCTGATGCCGGACGGCTCGGAAGTGGATGAGGGCCCCGCGGGCGGGACGGCCAGCGTCGGCGAAGGCACCTCCATTTCCGCGCTCGCCCAGCCGGGCGAGGGGGACACCCCCGCCGCAGGCGGGGAGCAGACGGCTCAGTCGGAAGACACGCCAGCCGCCGCCGCTCCCGCGGATACGCCCGGCGTGGCCGTTGGCCAGCGCGCGATCTTCTACGAGGAGCGCACCAATTCCGTGCAGGGGTCGGCCGAAATGGGGTCGATCGTCTGGTCCGTCGTCCAGGAATCGCCCGGCGGCGACCAGCCGGCGGAACCCGCGATCAGGGCCGAAGCCACCATCCCGGGCAAGGACGTGCAGTTGCGTATGACGATCCGCCGCAATGGCGACCAGACCCTGCCGGCCAGCCACATCGTCGAGATGATCTTCCTCACGCCCGACGGCTTCGAGGGCGGCGGCATTTCGAACGTGTCGCGGATTTCGTTCAAGGAAACCGAACAGGCCCCCGGCAATCCGCTGATCGGCCTGCCGGCCCGGATCGCCGACGGCTTCTTCCTGATCGCGCTCGGCAATTCGCCGGCCGAGATCGAGCAGAACATGAACCTCATGCGCCGCCAGAGCTGGGTCGATATCCCGATCGTGTACCAGTCCGGCCGCCGCGCGCTTCTCACGCTCGAGAAGGGCATTCCCGGCGACCGCGTGTTCCAGGATGCGCTCCGCGCCTGGGACGAAGCATCGAGCGGCTGAGACCTGAAGCGCGCCGCGATCTTTCAGATCGCTTGTCGCGCTTCCGGTCTTCTTTCATGCATGTCGTTATCCTGACACCGGTGCCCACTTTCGGGCGACATGCACAAAAAAAGCCGCCGCGTTTCCGCGACGGCTTGGATCTCATTCCTGAAAAAGCGCGACGATCAGTGAGCCGGTTCGGCTTCGATGGTGCGCAGCGCCTGCATCTGACGCTTGGCTGCGGCCTTCACCGCGTCCTGCACCTTCTCAAACGCGCGCACCTCGATCTGGCGCACGCGCTCGCGGCTGATGTCGAACTCGGATGACAGCTCTTCAAGCGTCAGCGGGTCCTCCGACAGGCGGCGGGCCTCGAAGATGCGCCGTTCGCGATCGTTGAGCACGCTCATCGCGCCCGTCAACATACCGCGGCGGTTTTCCAGTTCATCCTGCTCGACGAGCATGTCTTCCTGGCTCGCGTGATCGTCCACGAGCCAGTCCTGCCATTCGCCGGACTCGCCTTCCGACGCGCGGATAGGCGCGTTGAGCGACGCGTCGCCCGACAGGCGGCGGTTCATCGACACGACCTCGGCCTCGGACACGTTGAGGCGTGTCGCGATCTCCGCGATCTGGTCGGGCTTCAGGTCACCGTCGTCCAGCGCCTGAATCTTGCCCTTCACCTTGCGAAGGTTGAAGAACAGCCGCTTCTGGTTTGCAGTGGTGCCCATCTTCACGAGGCTCCACGAGCGCAGGATATATTCCTGGATCGAAGCCTTGATCCACCACATGGCATAGGTGGCCAAGCGGAAACCGCGCTCGGGCTCGAACTTCTTGACGGCCTGCATGAGGCCGACATTTCCTTCAGAAATCACCTCGCCGATCGGCAGGCCATAACCGCGGTAACCCATGGCGATCTTCGCCACGAGGCGCAGATGGCTCGTCACGAGCTTGTGGGCGGCTGTGGTATCCTCGTGCTCCAGATACCGCTTGGCGAGCATGTACTCTTCCTGCGGCTGAAGCATCGGGAAACGTCTGATTTCTTCGAGATAGCGGGATAGGCCGCCTTCTCCGGAAACGATGCTGGGTAGTGATTGGGCCATAAAAGCACCCTCCCTCTCTTGGTGTCCTGCCCCCGTCTACCGGCGGGCAGCGGGCGTCGTCGCACTCCGGCGCACTACGCCGTAGGAGTAATATAGGAACGTTTTGGGCAAAAACACGGTCCGTTTCGCCATGAAACAGAGCGTCACGCCAAAGTGAACGATGACGGTCAGGTTTTGCCCGCGTCCGACCAACGGCGAAACTCGGCCAGAAGTTCCGAGAGATCCGCAGGGTGCGGCGCCTCGAAGCGCAGAATCTCGCCCGAGGAGGGGTGGCGGAATGCGAGAAGCCGCGCGTGCAGTGCCTGACGCGGGAATGCACGCACGGCATTGCCGAGCGGCTCGCCGAGCCTGTTTGCCTTGGTGAAGAACGCCTTGCCGTAGTCGCGGTCTCCGATAAGCGGATGACCGATATGCGCCATATGCACCCTGATCTGATGCGTGCGACCGGTTTCCAGCCTGCACTCCACGAGCGACGCCATGGCCGTCGCATCTTGTTTCTCGCCAAAACGGTCGAGCACGGTGAAGTGCGTCACCGCATGGCGTGCATCCTCCCGCGTTTCGCGGACGACGGCGCGCTGGGTACGGTCCGTTCCGGAGCGTCCGAGCGGCGCATCGATGGTGCCGGTGGCGCGCGATGGCGAACCCCAGACGAGCGCGTCGTAGGCGCGTTCCAGATCGCCGGTGCGACCGTGGTCGGCGAAGGCTTCCGAAAGGGCGCGATGTGTCTTGTCGTTCTTGGCGACGACCAGCACGCCACTGGTGTCCTTGTCGAGCCGATGGACGATGCCGGGGCGCCTGACGCCGCCGATCCCCGACAAGGTGTCTCCACAGTGGTGGATGAGGGCGTTGACGAGCGTTCCCGTCCAGTTGCCCGCGCCGGGGTGCACGACAAGGCCGGCCTGCTTGTTGATGACGATGAGGTCGTCGTCTTCGTAGAGGATATCGAGGGCGATATCCTCGCCCTCCGGCTCCGCAGGTTCGGGCTCGGGCATGATGATCGCGATGCGATCGCCTGTGGAGAGCTTCCGCTTCGCCTCTCGCATGGCGGTGCCGTTGACCGTCACATTGCCGTCGCGGATCAGCGCCTGGATGCGGCTGCGCGACAATTCGGGTCCGACGCGCACGGCGAGCCATTGATCGATGCGCATGCCGGCTTCGTCGGCGACGAACTCTTTCAATGCGGCGTCGGCTTCGCTATCAGGTGCGCTCATCGATCACTCTCAGTGGAAATGTTTCATGACGGCGCCCAATGACGACGACGAGCAAGACAAGCCGCTCGACCCTGCCGTCGAACGCGTACGCAAGCGCCTCGTGCGCTTCATCGTCATCAATCTGGGCATCTTGTTCATCGCCCTTATGGCGGTCGTCATTGCGCTTGTCTACCGAGCGACGCAGGTCAGCGCGCCGGCAGGGGACGCGGTCGCGGAGATACCGGGGGCGACAGGTCCCGTTCTGCCCGAAGGGCGCATTGCGTTGCCTGATGGCGCGCGGATCGTCGACCAGTCGCTTTCGGGCAGCCGCATCAGCCTGCATATCGAGTTCGGCGACGGACGTTCGGCCATCCACCTCTACGATCTGACAAACGGCCGGATCGTCGGCCGCTACGCGATCTCGGGAGAGGGCGAGTGAACGGCGGCCGCCTCGCGACGGTCACGCTGCTGGTGCGTGACTATGACGAGGCGCTGGCCTGGTATCGCGACTGCCTCGATTTCGCGGTCATGGACGATGTCGATCTCGGGCAGGATAAGCGCTGGGTGGTCGTGGCGCCGGATGCGGATCGCGGCGCCCGGTTTCTTCTGGCGCGTGCCGAGGGAGACGATCAGGTGGCGCGAATCGGCGACCAGACGGGCGGACGGGTCGGCTTTTTCATCGAGACGGACGATTTCGATCGCGACCATGCCCGCATGCGTGCGAAAGGTGTGGCGTTTCGCGAGGAACCGAGACGGGAAGCCTATGGCACGGTCGCCGTCTTTGCCGATCTCTACGGCAATCTGTTCGACCTGATAGAGCCGCGGAAGGCCGGATCATCCAAGCCGTGACCACCAGACCCATTCAGGCACGGCAACGCGAAAAAGCGCTCGTTGCCATGTTGCAATGGATTCGAATCCCCTCTATATCGCCGGTTCTGGCAAGCGCCCATCGTCTAGCGGTTAGGACGGCGCCCTCTCACGGCGCAAACCGGGGTTCGATTCCCCGTGGGCGTACCAGCTTTCCATGATCCAGATTTGCCATTTTTTGCTGCCCTCTTGTCACGTCTGGCTTTGCGCAAGACGCGCGGAGAAGCCCGGCTACACTGCAGTTACAATGGCCGTGACGTTCGGATCATCGCCTGTGTCGGATTTGGAAAGTTATATCAGAGCGTGTCTGGAATATAATTCCAAGCTCATATATTATCAAAGCAAAAGTATAGTGTATCCCCTGCCGTGAATATATTGAAAAGCCTCCCTGCTTTCGACCGCAACAATGCGATGTCGGTGTTTCTGATGGCGGCGCTGCCGGCCATCATGGGAAGCACTATTTCCGTCATGCTGAGCGCCTTCGTGGTGTGGGCGGTGATCTGCCTCGTGCTGGGTCGTTTCGCTTTTCGACTGACGCGAACCGATCGCGTAATCGCCGGTACGATCACGGCCTTCGTCGCGCTGGAACTCGCAACCGCGTTTCTTGGCGAAAATCGCTCCCAGGTGCTCGTTTCGACCTACTGGTTGCTGCCGTTTCTGGGCGTCTGGGTGGTCGTGCCGCGGCTGCGTGCCTCGCCTCAGCTCGACTATCTCAACCTCTACATAAAAGGCGCCGCCATAGGCGCTATCGGGGCGCTCATCATTGCCCTGATGCAGGTCGCCATCTCTGGTTCGCGCGCGGAGGGCGGCGCCGGAAATGCCGCCGTGTTCGGGATCATCTCGCTCTGCCTCGCCGGCATTGCCGGTCTGAACGTCAGCAGTGCGGTGCGCCGGGATCGTTTTCTTGCCGCGGTGGGTACGATGGCGGGTCTGCTTGCGGTGGTCCTGTCGTTGACGCGAGGCGTCGTGCTGGCCTCCGCGGTGACGGTCATACTCCTGATCGCATACATGCCCGGCGTCTGGCGCTCGCCCAAGGCAAAGTTGGCGGGTGCGGCGGCGGCCGTGTTCGCGGCCATTGCGATCTATGCCGCATCCGATCTCATCACCGATCGTTTCTACGACACCGTCGAGGAAATCGACATGGTGATAGCCGGGGAAACGTCGGAGAATATCGGCGAGCGCTTGCGGCTCTGGATGGCCGGATGGCAGATCATCGGTGAATCGCCGATCTTCGGGCACGGCATCCAGAACCGGATGGACAAGGTAGAGGAACTACTGCGCCACGACGGTCCGCTGCGCAATTTCACCCACGCCCACAACGCCTTCATCTCCTTCACGATCGATGGGGGCATCGTGGTTCTGGCTGCGCTCCTGGCCGTTCTTTTCGCGCCGATCTATGTCGCCTGGCAGGCGCCGCGCGATCCTGACCACCGAAAGCGCCTCTTTTTTGCACTTCAGGTCAGTCTCATCTACGCCGCGTGCGGTTTGAGCCAGATCATGTTCAAGCACGACATCATGGACAGCTTCTTCATCTTCTCGATGATCGTGCTTGCTGCAAGCATTCCGGACCCCAATCGGCAGGCGGTCGAAGGAACCGATCGCTGATCATGGCTTATGCGGGGCGCCTCAAGCGTATGTTCGACGTGGCGCTTTCCGTGCCGGGGCTACTTGTCGCTCTGCCTGTCATCGCTGTTGCGATGGTGGCGGTGCGGGTGACGTCTCCAGGGCGGATCGTGTTCGCGCAGGAGCGTGTCGGCAAGAGCGAGGCGCCCTTCCTGTGCTACAAGCTGCGAACCATGCATGAGCACACGCCGGATGTCCCGACGCATGAGGTCGGAGCCGATGCGGTCACTCCAGTGGGACGCGTTCTGCGGCGGTTCAAGATCGACGAGTTGCCGCAACTGTGGAATGTGGTGAAGGGCGAGATGAGCCTCGTTGGACCCCGGCCATGCCTGCCGCGTCAGGCTGAACTCATCGCACATCGCCGTGCCGAAGGCGTGTTCGCGCTGCGGCCGGGCATCACGGGGCTCGCGCAGGTCCGCGACATCGATATGTCCCGCCCCCAACTGTGTGCGCAGACCGATGGCGAGTACATGCACCGGATCACGCTCGCCCGCGATGTCGAGATCCTGTTCCGGACCGTTTTCCGGGGCCGCCTCTGAACCGCTTTTGCCTCGCAATTTCAGCATCATGGTTAGCGGAACGTTAAGCCTTGCCGGGCACAGTCCAGATTGCGTGATTCTGCGCAGGGGGTATCTGGACGGTGGTAAAGCGGGAGGGGCACACCGCATCCGAGCCGGGAAACGGCCGGAATGCTGGCGGGCAAGGGACGTCTGTCGGGCCGGGCTCGCACGCGGGCGCGATACGCTGCCATGGCGAAGCGCTTGAGCCCGAGGCAATCGCGGCGTTGCTCGATTGCGCCGCCGACTGGATCTGGGAATCCGATGCGCAGCACAGAATCTCCAGCCTGTCGGACAGCTATCAGACGATAAGCGGTGTCGATCCCGCGCGTGTCATCGGGCGTTCAAGGCTGGAACTGCTGCTCAAGGCAGCGCAGCCGGGCCGCACGCCGTCGCGCCATCTGGACGACCTGGCAGCGCGTCGCCCGTTTCGGGATTTCGTGTACGAATCCCCTGACGGCAATGACGATTGCCGCTGGATTTCGGTGTCGGGCGTTCCCCGTTTCGACGGCACGGGAGAGTTTCTCGGATATCGCGGCACAGGGCGCAACGTGACCGCATTGTTTTCGATCATGGACGATTTGAGCGAGGCGCGTCGCGAACTGTCGATGCGCGAAAGCCGCGACCAGCTCATCGAGGCGGAAAATTCCGGCCACAGCCATGCCGAGCGGCTGATGTCGGCTCTCAACGTCATGCAGGATGCCTTCTGCTACTACGATTCGGAAGATCAACTCGTTCTGTTCAACGAGGCCATGGTCGCCATGTATGCGGGGCTGGAAGACGTCATACGTCCAGGCACTCCGTTCGAAAAGATCGTGCAGACATCGCTCGAGCGTGGCATCTGGTCGATTGGCGAGGAAGGTGGCGACGCCTTTCGCGCGCAGATGCTCGGCAAGCGCAGGGACGCGTTTCGCTCGGAAACGCTGCTCGGCTTCGCGGATGGCCGCTGGGCGATGCATCGCGAGATGCGCACCGACGATGGCGGCACGATCATCATCTGCACCGACATAACCGCGCTCAAAGAACAGCAGATCGGGCTGGAAAAGGCGCATGGAGAAGCGGAGATGCTGCTGCACGATCTGCAGCGCAGCCTCGACACGCTGACGCTCGGCGTCGTCATCCTCGATCGCGATCTCCACGCCGAGATCGTCAACAAGGCATTCTACGATATCTGGAAGCTGACGCGGGACGACGTCGCCGTGGGCGATCCCTTCCGGGCCCTGATGGATATCAATCGCCACAACGGCATCTACGATGTGGCCGACGACGAGTGGGAGGAGTACGTCACCTCCCGGCTGAACGAAATCCGCGATGGCGACGTCCCTGCGCGGGAGTTCCGCCGCGCGGACGGCTGCACGATGATCTATTCGGTCACCACGCTGTCGGGCGGAAAGCGGCTCGTTTCCTATTACGACATTACGTCGATGAAGGATCGTGAAGCGCAACTGGCGGACGCGCTGGAAAAGGCCACGGTGGCCGAGGCCGTGATCAACGGCGTTCCCAATCCGATGTTCGTCAAGGATTCGCAGCTCAACTTCGTCATGGCGAACGAGGCATTCGCCGATTTCTTCGGCACGACGCCGGACAAGATGGTCGGCAAGCGCGACGAGGATTTTGTCCCTGCGGAAGAACGCGGTGCGTTCGAGGGCATCGAGGCGCACGTGCTTGCGACCGGCGAAATCTATGAGACCGAGGCTCCATACGCGACGCCTGCCGGATCCGGTTCCAGGCTGGTCCGCAAGAGCCGCATCCAGACGTCGAGCGACACGGAGTATCTCGTCTGCTCGATCTTCGACGTGACCGACATCAAGCGCCGCGAGATCGAGAGCGAGAACGCCCGCAGCTACGTCGCGAGCGTCATCGAGACGTTGCCTGCCGGCGTCATCATCTACGACAAGGACGACCGGTTCGTGCTCGCCAACGGCAAGGTCCACGAAGCCCTGCCCGCGATGGTCTCGGCCATGCAGCCCGGCAAGCCGCTGCGTGAAGCCGTCGAGGTCGCGCATACGGCCGGATATTTCCGCGAAAGCGGGGACCCCGAACTCGACCAGCTCTACGACATCGATCGCGACGCGTGGATCGAGGGGTATCTGGCGCGCTATCGCACGCGCCATTCGGTGTTCGAGCGGCGCAATCCGGACGGCCGTTGGTTCAAGGCGTTCGACACGCGCAAAAGCGACGGGACCTATGTGGGCGTGCGCGTCGACATCACGGAACTCAAGGAGCGCGAGGAAGCGCTGCGCGACAGCATGGCGCAGATCGAGCTCTACACGCATGTTCTCGATGAACTGCCGGTGTCGACCTACGTCAAATCCGATACGCTCGCCTTCGAATTCGTCAACAAGGCGTGGTGCAACATATCCGGCATCACCAAGGAAGAAGCGCTCGGCAAGTGCGACCGCGACTTCTTCGGCGACGAAGGGGACGGTTTTGCCGACCGCGACCTTCAGGTCCTCGCCACAGGCCGCATGTCGGAGACCGAGGAGACGCTGACGCACCGCGACGGCTCGACGCGGCAACTGATCGCCAAGAAGAGCCGGCTTGTCGGCGCCGACGGCTCGATGCATCTGATCGGTTCCAGCACCGACATCACCGAACTCAAGGACCGCGAGGCCGAACTTCAGGACGCGCAGCGCAAGGCGGTTCTCGCCGACCGGGCGAAGTCGGAATTCCTGGCGAATATGAGCCACGAGATCAGAACGCCGATGAACGGCGTTCTCGGCATGGCCGAACTGCTGGCGAAATCGGACCTGGATTCGCGCCAGAAGACCTTTACCGACATCATCGTGAAGTCCGGCAACGCGCTCCTGACGATCATCAACGACATCCTCGACTTCTCGAAGATCGATGCAGGACAGCTCGTGCTCGACCCTGCGCCGTTCCATCTCGCCGAAGCGATCGAGGATGTCGCGACACTGGTTTCGGCGCGGGCCAAGGAGAAGGACCTCGAACTTATCGTCCGCGTCCAGCCGGGGCTGCACGATCACTATGTCGGCGATGTCGGGCGTATCCGCCAGATCATCACGAATTTGCTCGGCAATGCCGTCAAGTTCACGGATTCAGGCCATGTGCTGGTCGATGTGACGGGCGAGAACCGCGACGACGACACGGCACTGCGCGTCTCGGTGACCGATACCGGCATCGGCATCCCCCAGAACAAGCTCGCCCAGGTCTTCGACAAGTTCAGTCAGGTGGATGCGTCTTCGACGCGCCGCCATGAAGGCACCGGACTCGGTCTTGCCATCACGTCCAGGCTCGTGGGGCTGATGGAGGGCGAGATGGGCGTGCAGAGCGTGGAGGGGCAAGGCTCGACGTTCTGGTTCACGATCAGCCTGCCGCGTTCCGGTCGTGCCGGTCAGGACAAGGCCATGCCGGTCGACGTCTCCGGCGCGCGAATCCTCGTGATCGACGACAACGCGGTCAACCGGGCAATTCTGCTGGAGCAGATGGCTGCCTGGGGCTTCGATGCTTGCGCTGCCGAAGGCGGGCCCGAAGGCATCGCGGTGCTCAAGGCGGTGGCCGCGCACGGTCTGAGTGTCGATTGCGTCATCCTCGATTACCAGATGCCCGGCATGTCCGGCGCGGATGTCGCCAGCGCCATCCGCTCGATACCGTCCATTGCGGCTACGCCGATCGTCCTGCTGACATCCGTCGACCAGTCGCTGCACCAGCCGGGTTATCGCGGTCTCGAAATCGACGCGCACCTGATCAAGCCCGCGCGCTCGTCCGCGTTGCTCGAGGCACTGGTGTCGTCCATCCAGCGGCGGCGCACCGGCCACGCCGGCACTGTCATCGAACGAGGCGCTCAGGCGGCCGAGACGGCCGCTTCGGCGCAATACGGGCAGCCGGCGCGGCCCGAACTGCGTATTTCGCCCCGGCCGAGCGCCGGACATCGGGTCGATATCCTCGTCGCCGAAGACAATGAGGTCAACCAGCTCGTCTTCACGCAAATTCTGGGCGAGACGGGCTTTACCTACGAGATCGTCGGCAATGGCCGCCTTGCCGTCGAGGCCTATCGCACGATGAACCCGCGCATGATCCTGATGGATGTGTCCATGCCAGAGATGAACGGACTTGAGGCGACCGGTAAAATCCGCGAGGCGGAAACGCTGTCGGGCTTCCATGTGCCGATTATCGGCGTGACGGCGCATGCGCTGAAGGGCGACCGCGAACGCTGCATGGATGCGGGCATGGACGATTATCTGTCCAAGCCGATCAGCCCGAGAGCGCTGACGCAGAAGATCGAACGCTGGATGGAAGCCGGAGATGCCGAAGGCCGTATAGCCGGCTGAGCATAATTCTTCTCCGATCAGCGTCGGCAAACGACCCTTATGCTGCAACGCGGGGATCGTAATCGGCATGACACGAAACTGTCATCCAACTGTTACACAGGCCCGCTATTGCCACTCCCGACGCGAGATGCGTCCACACGGAATTTCCGATCAGGAGTTGGCACTATGAACACGTTCTTCCTTTCGGCTTCGGCGGCAACGCTCGCCATCGCCGCTTCCGTCAGCGGCGCGAACGCCCAGTCGCGCGACACCATCCAGATCGCCGGATCCTCGACGGTCCTGCCTTTCGCAAGCATCGTGGCCGAAGAGTTCGGCAATGCGTTCCCTGAATTCAAGACGCCAGTCGTCGGCTCGGGCGGCTCTTCGGGCGGTCTGCGCCAGTTCTGCCAGGGCGTCGGCGAGAACACCATCGACATCGCAAATTCTTCGCGCCGCATCCGCGCTTCCGAGATCGAAGCCTGCAACGCCGCCGGCGTGAGCAAGATCCTCGAAGTCCAGATCGGCTATGACGGCATCGTCTTCGCGACGAGCGCCGACAAGGCCGATTTCGCGCTCGAGCCGATCCACGTCTTCAAGGCGATCGCCGCACAGGTGCCGGTCGATGGCCAGATGACCGCCAACCCGTACAAGACCTGGAACGAGATCGATCCGTCCTTGCCGGAACAGCCGATCGCCGTCGCGATCCCGGCTTCCAACCACGGCACGCGTGAAGTCTTCGAAGAGCGCGTCCTGCACGAGGGTTGCGAAGCGGCCGAACTGCCTGAGATGAGCAAAGAGGACATGGACAAGGCCTGCACCGCGATCCGCCAGGACGTGGTCGTGGAGATCGCCGGCGACTACACCGAGACGCTCGCACGCCTGCAGTCGAACCCGGACACGGTCGGCGTCTTTGGTCTCTCCTTCTACGACCAGAACCGCGACTCCCTGAAGGTCGCCACCATGTCGGGCGTCACCCCCTCGCTCGAGACGATCGCAGCCGGTGAATATCCGGTTTCGCGTCCGCTCTACTTCTACGTGAAGGGCGAGCATGTCGGCACGATCCCGGGCATCCAGGAATATGTCGAGTTCTTCCTGTCGGACGGCATGGCAGGTCTGGGCGGCACGCTCGAGACGGCTGGCCTGATCCCGGCTCCGGTCGAGGAGACCGCCGAGGTCCTCGCCGAGTTCCAGGAAGGCAAGGCGCTCACCGTCGCCGACGTTCAGTAAGGCTCACTGATTTCGCTGGGGCGCTGCCGTGCGGTTCCCCAGCGAAACCTTCCGGTTTAGGAGCCGGCTGTCCGAATCCAACGGGCTTCTCTCAATGGGACATCGCCGATGAACACGGCAATCGTGGCCGGCCTCTTGCTGGCGCTTCTGGCCTTCGCATATCAGAGCGGGTGGTCGCGCAGCCGCGCGCTCGCAACGCCTGCCGGCAAGCTGCATTCGCGTCCGGTCTATCATGGTTCGCTGAGCGCGATCTGGGCGCTTCTGCCGGCCCTTCTCATTTTCGCGCTGTGGGCGCTCTTCGGCGAAAGCGCGTCTCGTGCCTATATCCTGGCGCAGTTGCCGCCCGAAGTGGCCGCGCTGACCGGCCAGGATTTGAACGCCGCGATCCTGCGCATCCGCCAGATCGAATCCGGCTTCGGTGTCGTCGGCGATACGCAGCCCTATGAAAATCTCGCCGCACAGGCGCTGCGCGAATTCCGTACGCTCACCTTCGCGGCGATCATCGCGGCGGCTGCAGGCTGCGGCGCCCTTGCGATCTTCATGTCGCGCAAGCGCATTTCCGCCCGGTTGCGTGCCCGCAACGAGGTCGAGCGCTTCGTCACGATCCTGCTGGTCGGCTGCTCGGTGGTCGCGATCCTGACCACGGTCGGCATCGTCGCGTCGCTGCTGACCGAGGCGATCCGCTTCTTCAGCTTCGTCAGCCCGATCGATTTCTTCTTCGGCACCGTCTGGAACCCGCGCTTTTCCACGACGGGTGCGGCAGGCGGTGAATACGGCCTGTTGCCGCTCCTCTGGGGCACGTTGATGGTCGCGTCGATTGCGATGTTCGTCTCGCTGCCGATCGGCCTCATGTCGGCGATCTACCTGTCGCAATATGCCCGCCCGCGCGTGCGCAGCGTCGTCAAGCCTATCATCGAGCTCCTCGCGGGCATCCCGACGATCGTCTACGGCTTCTTCGCGCTCGTGGCGGTGGGGCCGTTCCTCGCCGGTATCGGCCAGTCGGTGGGCCTCGACATCCGCGCGACCAGCGCCCTGACAGCCGGGGTGGTGATGGGCATCATGATCGTGCCGTTCATCTCGTCCCTTTCGGACGACATCATCCGCCAAGTTCCGCGCGCGATGCGGGATGGCTCCTTCGGGCTCGGCGCGACGAAATCCGAGACGATCAAGCGCGTCATCCTCCCAGCCGCGCTGCCGGGCATCGTCGGCGCCTTCCTGCTCGCCGTCAGCCGCGCGATCGGCGAGACGATGATCGTGGTGCTTGCGGCCGGAAACAGCCCCTATCTCCGCCTCAATCCCGGCGAGCCGGTTTCGACCGTCACGGTCACCATCGTCAACCAGCTCACCGGCGACACGGACTTCGCATCGCCGCAGTCTCTGGTCGCGTTCGCGCTGGGACTGACCCTCTTCGTGATGACGCTCATCCTCAATATCGCGGCGATCTACATCGTCCGCCGCTATCGGGAGCAGTACGAGTAGCCATGGCCGACATCTTCAAATCCGAACCGAATGCCGGCGGGAACGCGAATGCCGAACGGCTTGCGCTGATCAGGAGCGGACTGCGAGCGCGGCATGCGCGCGAGAAGCGGTTCCGCATCTACGGGATACTTGCGATCGCGGCTGCGATCGGGTTCGTAGCGATCCTGTTCACGAACATCCTTTCGAAGGGCCTTCCGGCCTTTACGCAGGCGACGTTGACCGTCGACGTGTTCTTCGATCCCGAGATCGTCAAGGTCGAGCCCAAGCCAGTCCGGCAGGACGGCCAGTCGCCGGCGGACTACCGGCGCGCCGTGCTCGACTGGGAGCGCAAGGCGACGATGGTCAACTGGAACCGCGTCGTGGAGGCCGCCGTCCGCAATGCCGCGCCGGGGACCGAAGCCGATACGCGCCAGATCCTGTCGATCATCGAGACGAACGAGCGCTTCAAGCTGCGCGACATGTTCGTCGCCAACCCGAGCATTCTCGGCCAGACCGTGACCGTCAACATGCTGGGCTCTGCCAATGCCGACAACTGGCTGAAGGGCAACATCAACCGCGACCTGCCTGATACGCAGCAGCAGCTTTCGGCGCCGGCGCGCGCGCTCGCCGACACGTTGCTGGAAGAAGGCAAGATGCGCTTCGCCTTCGCCTGGCACATCTTCACCAATGTGGATTCGCGTTCGGCACCGGCTGCCGCGGGCCTTGCAGGTGCCTTCGTCGGTTCGCTCTACATGATGATGGTGGTCATATTCCTGGCCGTGCCGATCGGCGTTGCGAGTGCCGTCTATCTCGAGGAGTTCGCGCCGAAGAACCGGTTTACCGATCTCATCGAGATCAACATCAACAACCTCGCGGCGGTGCCGTCGATCGTGTTCGGCCTGCTGGGCGCGGCGGTGTTCATCAACTTCTTCCGGTTGCCGCTATCGGCTCCGATCGTGGGTGGTCTCGTGCTGACCCTGATGACGCTGCCGACCGTGATCATCGCGACCCGCTCGTCGCTGCGCGCGGTGCCGCCATCGCTGCGGCAGGCGGCCCTCGGGCTTGGCGCATCGAAGACGCAGACGGTGTTCCACCATGTGCTGCCGGTCACCTATCCCGGCATCCTGACGGCGACGATCATCGGCGTCGCGCAGGCGCTCGGCGAGACCGCGCCGCTGCTCCTGATCGGCATGAACGCCTTCGTGGCGGCCGTGCCGGCGACACCGATGGACCAGTCGAGCGCGCTGCCGGTCCAGATTTATCTCTGGCAAGGCAACGAGAACCGGAATTTCTTCGAGGCGCGCACATCTGCCGCCATCATCGTGCTTCTCGGCCTTATGCTGGCCCTGAATGCGATCGCAATATTCCTGCGGACCAGACTGGAGCGCCGCACATGACCACCAACGTCAAATCGGAGACCAGAGAGATGCGCATGCCGACCGAAGAGATCGTCGGGCAGTCAGACCTCTACCAGATCAAGTCGTCTACCGTCCGGACCCCCGACCCGGCCGCACGGCCGATCCGCGTGAAGGCACGCGACGTCGGCGTGTTCTACGGCGCGAAGCAGGCGCTGTTCGACGTGTCGATCGACATTCCCGAGAAGGCGGTCACCGCCTTCATCGGTCCGTCGGGTTGCGGCAAGTCGACATTCCTGCGCTGCTTCAATCGCATGAACGACACGATCGAGGGCTGCCGGGTGACGGGCAAGATCGAGCTCGACGATTTCGACGTCTATGACGCCTCGCTCGACGTGGTGGAACTGCGCGCACGTGTCGGCATGGTGTTCCAGAAGCCGAACCCGTTCCCGAAATCGATCTATGAAAACGTGGCCTACGGCCCGCGTATCCATGGGCTCGCCCGCAACAAGGCGGATCTCGACGCGATCGTGGAATCCAGCCTGCAGAAGGCCGGCCTGTGGAACGAGGCGAAGGACCGCCTCAACGAACCCGGCACCGGCCTTTCCGGCGGCCAGCAGCAGCGCCTGTGCATCGCGCGTGCGATCGCGGTGTCGCCCGAGGTCATCCTGATGGACGAACCGTGCTCGGCGCTCGACCCGATCGCGACGGCGCGCATCGAAGAGCTCATCGACGATCTGAAGCAGAATTTCACGATCGTCATCGTCACGCACTCGATGCAGCAGGCCGCCCGCGTCTCGCAGCGAACCGCCTTCTTCCATCTGGGCATACTGGTCGAGGAAGGTCCGACGGACCTGATCTTCACCAGCCCGAACGAGAAGCGCACGCAAGACTACATCACCGGTCGCTTCGGCTGACGCGGCGTAGAGGAACCAGCCATGGGTGAACATACAGTCGCATCCTTCGACGAGGAACTCGGCCACATCGACCGGCTGATCCGGGACATGGGGGAGCTGGGCAGCGAGATGGTCCTGGCCTCGACGCGGTCCCTCCTGAACTCCGACAACGCTCTCGCGCAGCGCGTCATTTCCGACGACGCGGTGATGGACGCACGGCAGCGGGAACTGGACGACCGGGCGATCACGCTGATCGCCAAGCGCCAGCCGATGGCGCAGGATCTGCGCTCCGTCGTGGGCGCGATCCGCATGGCGGCCGATCTCGAGCGGATCGGCGATCTCGCCAAGAACATCGCCAAGCGCGTCAATGCGGTGGGCGAGGACGCGACGCCGCGCGGGCTGTCGCATTCGATCGATGCGATGGCCGAGATGGTGATCGCGCAGGTCAATGCGGTCATCGAGCGCTACGAGGCCCGCAACGCTGCCGATCTCGTCACGCTGCGCGCGGACGATGAGAAGATCGACGTCCAGTACACCGCGATCTTCCGCGAACTCCTGACTTACATGATGGAGGATCCGCGCAACATCACGGCCTGTACCCACCTCCTGTTCTGCGCCAAGAATCTGGAGCGCATCGGCGACCATGTGACGAACATCGCCGAAAACGCGTATTATGTGGTGACCGGGCAGCAACTGCCCCTGCACAGGCCCAAGATCGACGAGACGTCGGTCAGGGTCGAGGCGGAATGAGGACCAGCAGCCGATGATTGCTCCCAAGATCATGGTCGTCGAGGATGAAGAGCCGCTCGGCGTTCTGCTGAAATACAATCTGGAGGCGGAAGGCTATCAGGTCGAAGTCGTCATGCGCGGCGACGAGGCCGAGATAAGGCTTCAGGAAAATGTTCCCGACCTTCTCGTCCTCGACTGGATGGTGCCGGCGATCTCGGGCATCGAATTGTGCCGCAGGCTGCGCATGCGGGCGGAAACCGAGCGCCTGCCGATCATCATGCTGACCGCGCGGGGCGAGGAAAGCGACCGGGTTCGCGGTCTGTCGACCGGAGCTGACGACTATCTGGTCAAGCCGTTCTCGACGCCGGAATTCGTGGCGCGGGTGAGGGCGCTCCTGCGCCGCGCCAAGCCGGAGGTCCTGTCGAGCGTTCTCAAGGTCGGCGACATCTTGCTCGACAGGGAATCGCACCGTGTCTACCGCAAGAAGAGCGAGATCAAGCTTGGACCGACGGAGTTCCGGCTGCTGGAGTTCATGATGCAGCATCCGGGCCGGGTGTTTTCGCGCGGGCAGCTTCTCGACAATGTCTGGGGCGAGACGATCTACATCGACGAGCGCACGGTCGACGTGCATGTCGGCCGACTGCGCAAGGCGGTCAACAATGGCCGCATGCCCGACGTCATCCGCACGATCCGCGGCGCGGGCTACGCGATCAAGGAAGCCTGAGCATCGACTGCCGGTGAGGCTTGCGGCAGTGCTGCCGCGCATGGTTATCTCCGATCGACCGCGTTCATCCGGATGCGATCACCTTGGGGGAGGATCATGGATCTCATTCGTTTCGCCTTTATCGCGATAGCCATCGGCGTGGCTGTGATCAGTGGTGCCGGTCAGGCACATGCTGAGGACAGCGAGCGCATGTCGCCGAGCGAGGTGGTGATCACCTGGTATCGGCTGAGCCTGGAACTGGTTCGCCACACTCCCACCTATTCGCCGCCCGTTGCCAGCCGCGCTTTCGGCTATGTCGGCGTGACGGCGTTCGAGGCGATCGCCTCGGGCTCGGACGATCTGACGAGCCTCGCCGGACAGGTGAACGGCCTCGATGCGCTGCCGGCCCGCGAGGAGGGCGCGGATTATGACGATGCCGTCGTCGTCCAGGCCGCCACCGCTCACGCCATCAAATCGCTGTTCAGCAATACCGGCCCCACGGGACAGCGCGCGTTTGGTGCGATGGAGCGCAGGTTGGCGGAAAGGGCGGCGACAGGGTTGGCGCACGATATCGTCCAACGCAGCACCGCCCATGGCATCGCGGTCGCGGATCACATCCTCGCATGGTCGCTCGAGGATGGCGGCGCGATCATCGAGAATATGGGATTTCCGCAAAGCTACGACCTGACGGAAGGCCCGGCGCACTGGGTTCCGACGAGCCTCGTCGCCCAGCAGCAATCGCCGCTTTTGCCCGACTGGGGCAACAACCGCCCGTTCGCGATGCCCGAAGGCGGCACCTGCGGCCTGCCGCCGCCGCCGGAATACAGCGAGGAGCCGGATTCCGAGTTTTATCGCGAGGCCTACGAGGTCTACGAAGCGAAGACGAATCTCACGCCCGAGCATCGAGACATCGCATTGTTCTGGTCGGACGATCCGATGCTGTCACCCACACCGCCGGGCCACTGGATCTCGATCGCAATCCAGATTCTCCAGGACAATCAAGCCGGTATCGATGAGACGGTCGATGTGCTCGCGCGCCTCGGCATGGGCATGGCGGATGCGTTCATCGGGTGCTGGCATGCCAAGTTCGAATACGACCTCGTACGGCCGATCACCTATATCCGCCGCGTCATCGACCCGAAGTGGGAGCCTCTGCTCAACACGCCGCCCTTCCCGGAATATCCGAGCGGGCACAGCACGCAATCGGGAACCGCGGCCGCCATCCTGACGGCTATCTTCGGCGACAACTTCGCCTTCGAGGACATAACCCATGTCGATGACGGGTTGGCCGGTCGCCATTTCGCGAATTTCCATGAGGCGGCGGAGGAGGCTGCGTTGTCGAGGCTCTATGGCGGGATCCACTTCCGCGCGGCGATCGATCTCGGTCTCGAACAGGGCCACTGCATCGCGGCGTACATAACCGCGCTGAAGACGCGGTGATGACGATGCGCGGACAGGTCCTGCTTGCCGGTGTCGTCGGAGCCATGGTTTCCGTGTCCGCAGCGACTGCTGCGGATGACGGGGTGGCCGTTCCGCGTTTCATCGACGAGACCGCGAGCGCCGGCGTCTCGAGCATCTATGAGGGCGATTGGGAATATATGGTCGGGGGCGGCGTCGCGACGTTCGATTGCGACGATGACGGCTACCCCGACATGCTGCTCGCAGGCGGAAGCGCTCCGGCCTCGTTCTATCGCAACGTCAGCCGGCGCGGCGGCGCGCTCGCCTTCGAGAAGGCGGAGAGCGGCCTCGAACTGGACGCGGTGACCGGCGTCTATCCGATCGACATCGATGGCGACGGCATCATGGATGTCGTCCTGTTGCGCGTGGGCGAGAACGTCGTGATGCGCGGCAAGGGCGGCTGCACATTCGAACGCGCCAACGAGGACTGGGCCTTCGACGGCGGCGACGCATGGTCGACCGCATTCGCGGCGACCTGGGAACGCGGCGCGCAATGGCCGACGCTTGCGGTCGGCAACTACATCGACCGGACGCAGGATGCGTTTCCATGGGGGTCGTGCACGGACAACTGGCTGCACAGGCCCGAAGGCGAGCGCAAATTTGCTCCGCCAATCGCGCTGACGCCGAGCTATTGCGCGCTGTCCATGCTGTTCACCGACTGGAACCGGTCCGGCACGCCGTCGCTTCGCGTCTCGAACGACCGCGAATACTACAAGGGTGGCGAGGAGCAGCTCTGGCGCATCGAGCCAAATGCCGCGCCGGTACGCTACACGCCGCAGGACGGCTGGAAGCGCCTGCGCATCTGGGGCATGGGAATCGCGGCCTACGATCTCGATTTCGACGGTTATCCCGAATATTTCCTGACGAGCATGGCCGACAACAAGCTTCAGACGCTTGCAAACAGGGAGCCCGGCGCATCACCGAGGCCGGACTATGCGGATTTGGCGTTCGCCAAGGGCGTGACCGCACACCGCCCCTATGTCGGTGACAATCTGAAGCCCAGCACGGCGTGGCACGCGCAGTTCGAGGACGTCAACAATGACGGCCTGGCCGACCTCTTCGTGGCCAAGGGCAACGTCGCGGAAATGCCGGACTTCGCGGCCGAGGATCCCAACAATCTGCTGCTGCAGAAGCCTGACGGCACGTTCGTGGAGGCGGGCGACAAAGCAGGGGTCGCGAGCGTGGCGATCGCGCGCGGGGGCGCACTTGTCGATTTCAACCTCGATGGTCTCGTCGATCTGGTGGTCGTCAACCGCTGGAAGAGCGCCGAACTCTGGCGCAATGCCAGCGACGATGCGGGCCGGTGGTTGCAGATCAAGCTCGTGCAGGAGGGACCGAACCGCGATGCGGTCGGTTCATGGATCGAGGTGAAATGCGGCGAGCACGTCATGCGCCGGGAGATCACCGCCGGCGGCGGGCATGCGAGCGGGCATGCCGGCTGGTGGCATTTCGGCCTTGCCGACGAGGAGCAGGCGCAGATGCGGGTGATCTGGCCGGATGGCAGCGAAGGCGCGTGGCAGGAGGTCGCCACGAACAGTTTCCAGATCGTGGAACAGGGGAAGGCGCCGACTTCCTGGACGCCCGAACGCTGAGGCTTCAGGCGACTTCCTGGCCGTGTGCAAATGCACTCGGTGACATGCCCGGTCCGAATATCTCGTTGTCGACGAAGGTCAGCGCCTGACGCGCGCAGCCCTCGCGGATCAACGGCATCTCGTCGGGCTCCAGCTCGAAGGAGATCGCGGCATTGTGCTGGCCGCCTGCGGTGCGTGCGATTGCGGCGCGCATGGACGGTTCGATCATATCGAAAGCCGATGTGCCGAGCCCGACGATCGCGACCGGGGCTGGGTCGAAGAGCGCGAACAGGCTGCCGAGACCGAAGCCGATCGCCTCGCCGGCATTCACGAACGCCTGGCGCTCGCGGCCCGGGTGGTCGCGTGCCGCTGCGGCCATCGCGAGCATCGTCGCGTCGTCGATGTCGGCCACGGGTTGTGCGCGTTCGCTTTCGCCACGGGAGTGGCGGTAGATCGCATAGTTTCCGGCGTAGGCCTCGATGCAGCCGCGCCGCCCGCACCGGCACAAAGCGCCGTTGGGGATGTGGATCATGTGCCCGAACTCGCCGCCGGACGAATGCGAGCCGGTGAACAGCTCGCCCCTCAGGATGAGCCCCATCCCGATGCCGTTCGAGAGCAGGATCGTGAAGAAATTGTCGCGATATCGCTCGGGCATGCGGCCCCGGAGCGCGACCGCGATCATGTTGCAGTCGTTCTCCACCGTGACCGGCAGCGAGAAAGCGTCCTCGATGGCGGCGGCGAAGGCGATGTCGCTGTGCGGCGTGATGGGCGACCAGAGCAGTTCGCGTGCCCCGGAATCCGTGATGCCCTGAACGGCAAGCGTGATGCGGACGACGGGGCTATGCCCGGTGCCGAGCTTGGCCAGAAGCCTGCGGATCGAGGCGATGACCGCGTCCGACAGCTCGACCGCCGTCATCGTCAGGGTCGGCGGGCGCGAGATGTCGTGCGCGATGGCCGTGCCCGCATAATCGATTGCGGAGGCAGACAGCGAATTCAGAGACAGCATGGCGGAAATCACGATGGCGGCGCGCGGGTTCAGACCCAGCGCGACCTGCGGACGGCCGCGCTTGAGCGCTGCCGTCTCGCCGTTCTTGACCTCAACAAGGATGCCCTCGCCGATCAGATCGGCGGAAATCGTGGAGATCGTGGAGTGGCTGAGGCCCGTGGTGCTTGCGATCTCGGTGCGGGACGGCTGGTTCGCCCGCCTGACGGCGGCGATCACCATAGAGCGATTGCGCTTGCGCAGATCGTCGTGTCGTACGCCGACCGTCATGACTCGTCATCCTCCCTGCAATGGACCCCGTGTAGCGTTGTCCTCCCGGCTACACCAGCACTGCGCGTTGGATATTGACATGGCCCGTTCACTGAGTCATTATTTTTTTCGAGGCTCGAAAAAAAGAGCTTCGCACTGTTGAAGAGCTCGTATCATCAAGCGCTCAACGGAGCGCAGGGAGGAACATCATGAGGAATTTCGCAACCGCCTTGCTGGCGGGCGCCGCCATGTCGCTCACGCTGTCTGCTGCGGCGCATGCCGAAGGCAAGATCATCGGCGTGTCATGGTCCAACTTCCAGGAAGAGCGCTGGAAGACAGACGAAGCTGCCATGAAAGCCGCGATCGAAGCCGCCGGCGACACGTACATCTCCGCGGACGCCCAGTCGTCGGCCGCCAAGCAGCTCACCGACGTCGAAGCCCTGATCAGCCAGGGCGCGAACGCGCTGATCATTCTCGCACAGGACGCAAGCGCCATCGGACCGGCTGTCGAGAACGCCGTCAACGAAGGCATTCCGATCGTCGCCTATGACCGCCTGATCGAAAATGTCGACGCCTTCTACCTGACGTTCGACAATCAGGAAGTCGGCCGCATGCAGGCGCGCGCCGTTCTCGAAGCCAAGCCGGAAGGCAACTATGCCTTCATCAAGGGCTCGTCGTCTGATCCGAACGCGGACTTCCTGTTCTCCGGCCAGATGGAAGTGCTCAAGGAAGCCATCGATGCCGGCAAGATCAAGAATGTCGGCGAGGCCTACACCGACGGCTGGCTGCCCGCCAACGCGCAGCGCAACATGGAACAGATACTGACCCAGAACAACAATGAGGTCGCCGCCGTGGTCGCCTCGAACGACGGTACTGCCGGCGGCGCCATCGCGGCGCTGGAAGCACAGGGTCTCGCAGGCTCAGTGCCGGTTTCCGGCCAGGACGCCGACCATGCGGCCCTGAACCGCATCGCGCTCGGCACGCAGACCGTCTCGGTCTGGAAGGACTCGCGCGATCTCGGCAAGAATGCTGCGGAGATCGCCTCGCAGCTCGCCGACGGCACCGCGATGGACGGTATCGCCAACGTCACCAAGTTCACGACGCCCGGCGGCATCGAGATGAACTCGGTGTTCCTGACCCCGGTTCCGGTCACCAAGGACAATCTGGACGTGGTGATCGACGCGGGCTGGGTCACGAAGGACGTGGTCTGCCAGGGCGTTTCGGCCGGCTCCACGCCAGCCTGCGACTAATCCGCAGCGCGGATCAAGAAACGAACGCCGCGGTTTGACGAAGACCGCGGCGTTTCAGTAACCTGCACGTCCCGGCGCATCGTGCCCTGAGCGGCGTCGGATGGGAGAAGACCTTCATGTCGGATGCAAGCGCAAGAGCGCCTGTCGACGTTGCTCGATCGAGCGACGGCGGACCAGTGGCGCGGTTTCTCAAGGCAACGGAAATCGATACGCGCATGCTGGGGATGGTCGGCGCGCTGATCATCATCTGGGTGCTGTTCCACCTTCTGTCGGGCGGGCTCTTCCTGACGCCCCGCAATTTGTGGAACCTGTCCGTTCAATCATCGTCGGTCGCCGTGATGGCGACGGGCATGGTGCTGGTGATCGTGACGCGCAACATCGACCTGTCGGTCGGCTCGATCCTCGGCTTCGCCGGGATGATCATGGGGGTGACGCAGGCCGAATTCCTGCCGGGTCTCATCGGCTTCGGCAATCCGTTCACCTGGATCATGGCCGCGCTCGTGGGCCTGTGCGTCGGTGTCGCGATCGGCGCGCTGCATGGCTTCATCATCGCCTATCTCACGGTTCCCGCCTTTATCGTGACGCTGGGCGGCCTGCTCGTCTGGCGCGGCGCGGCGTGGTGGGTGACGAGCGGCCGAACGGTCGCTCCCATGGACGCAACCTTCCGCCTGATGGGCGGCGGGCCGGACGGCTCGATCGGCGCGACATGGAGCTGGGTCGTCGGCTTTCTCGCCTGCGCCTTCGTGGTCCTGATGCTGATCAACGCGCGCGCGCAACGCAAGCGCTTCAAGTTTCCGCGGCGGCCCGTTTGGGCGGAAGCGCTGCTGGGCGGTATCGCGTGCGCGCTCATTCTCGCCGCGGTTCAGGTCGCGAATTCCTATCCCTGGCCGATCGGCATCGTTCGCCGCTATGCCCAGGCGAACAACATCGAGCTGCCCGAAGGCGGGTTGTTCATCGCGCATGGCATTGCCATCCCTGTCCTGATCGCCTTGGCGGTCGGCATCGCGATGACGTTCCTGACGACGCGCACGCGTTTCGGGCGCTACGTCTTCGCGATCGGCGGCAACCCGGAAGCCGCGGCACTCGCCGGCATCAACACCCGCTGGGTGACGATGAAGATCTTCATGCTGATGGGCGGTCTTGCCGGCATCGGCGCGATGATTTCGACGGCCCGCCTCAACGCGGCCACCAATGCGCAGGGCACGCTGGACGAACTCCTCGTCATCGCGGCGGCCGTCATTGGCGGAACCTCGCTCTCGGGCGGTGTCGGGACGATCGCCGGGGCGATGCTCGGCGCGGTTCTGATGCAGTCGCTGGCGTCCGGCATGATCCTGCTCGGCGTCGATACGCCGTTGCAGAACATCGTCGTGGGGCTCGCGCTCGTCGTCGCGGTCTGGCTCGACACGCTTTATCGCAACCGGGTTCAATAGGAGGCTGCCATGGCTGAAAACGCCCCTCTCGTCGAGCTGAAGAACATCTCGATCTCGTTCGGCGGCATCCATGCCGTCGACGATGCGTCGATCGACCTGAATGCCGGCGAAGTCGTCGCGCTTCTCGGGCACAATGGCGCGGGCAAGTCCACGCTGATCAAGATCCTGTCCGGCGCCTACAAGCGCGACGAGGGGACGATCCTCGTCAATGGCGAGGAAGCGTCGATCAGCAATCCGCGCGAGGCGAAGAAGTACGGGATCGAGACGATCTACCAGACGCTGGCGCTGGCCGATAACGTCGATGCCGCGGCCAACCTCTTCCTCGGACGCGAGTTGCGCACCAAATGGGGCACGCTCGACGACGTCGCGATGGAATCGGAAACGCGTGAGGTGATGGGCCGGCTCAATCCGCGGTTCCAGCGCTTCAAGGAGCCGGTGATCAAGCTTTCAGGCGGCCAACGTCAATCGGTGGCGATCGCGCGCGCGATCCATTTCAATGCGCGCATCCTGATCATGGACGAGCCGACGGCAGCGCTTGGCCCGCAGGAAACGGCGCAGGTCGGCGAACTGGTGAAACAGTTGAAGGAAGACGGCATCGGCATCTTTTTGATCAGCCACGACATCCACGATGTCTTCGATCTCGCCGACCGGGTGTGCGTGATGAAGAACGGCCGGGTCGTCGGCACCGCGCGGACGCAGGACGTGACGGAAGACGAGGTGCTCGGCATGATCATTCTCGGGAAATGCCCGCCCGGCGCGATACCGGGACCGGGCGCGATGAGCACCGGTTAAGGCTGATTTCCAGCAGAAAAGAAAAAGGGGACCCGCGAGGATCCCCTTTTCCATGTCCGGATGGACGTGCTGTTACGAGCAGCGTGCTTCGTAGGTCCGGCCATACTGGTCGCGATAGCGGCACCAGCCCGGACGGTCGGCCGTACGGCCGATCAGGTAACCTGCTGCGCCGCCAACGGCTGCACCGGCAAGAGCGCCGCCAACGCGGCCGGTCGCGAGACCACCGACAGCCGCACCAACTGCTGCGCCACCAACACCGGTCTGCTCAGCGGTCGTGCAACCTGTGAGCATCAACGCGGCAACACCTGCCAACAACATTTTCTTCATTACCAGCCTCCATAAGATTGCAATGACCCTTCGGCGATACCATGCCGCCGAGGTGTGGCGCTATCAAGTCCTATCGTTGGGAGACGCTTTCCGCCTCGTCGCGATCAACATGTGACGCAACAAGAACACCCGACTCGTCAATCGGTTCCACCGCCGCAACCAACATTCCTTCGGCCGTGATGTCCCAGACGAGTTCGGCATCCATCTCCTCCATCGCGGGATCGACGTCGATGCAGCGCGCGAACACGCGCTCCGCCGAATTCTTCTGCGCGTCATAGGATGCAGGAAGCGCTGCATCACATTCCTCATAGGTCTCGTAGACCGGAACGGGAGCCGGGAGCTCACGGCATTCACCGAGGTCCTGCGAACATCCGACGATCAAGAGCAAAGCTGCAATGTGTTCCATGACGCGTTCCTTTCGGAGCAGTTAACGACTTGACATCCGGAAAAGTTCCTGCGGGCCTTGCTGGACACGCGTTTGCGCTCGAATCGGCTTGGTTCACACTTTGAAAAGCCGCCGCGCGGTAGTGTCTCCCACACGTTCAAGGAGTCCGGATTTGAACAGCGGTTCGAGGGTCGAGGCCTTCCTGGAGATGATGAGCGCCGAGCGCGGTGCGAGCGAAAACACGCTTGCCGCGTATCGTCGCGATCTCGAGGACGCATCCGGCTATATGGCGCGCAAGGGCGCGGGCCTGGCGACGGCTACCTCGTCCGATTTGCGGGCATGGATCGACGAGATCGCGGCGCGGGGCTTCGCGTCGTCGTCCCAGGCGCGGATGCTGTCGGCAGCGCGCCAGTTCTTCAAGTTCCTCTATGCCGAAGGCCTTCGCAGCGACGACCCGACCGCCGTGATCGATCCGCCGCGAAAGGGCAGGTCCCTGCCCAGGACGATGCAGGAGGATGCGGTCGCGAAACTTCTGCAACGGGCGGAGGTCGAGACGAAGGATGCTCCCGACGACGCGGCGGTTCTCGCCGCTATCCGCCTGCAAGCGCTTGTCGAGACGCTCTATGCGACCGGGTTGCGCGTGTCCGAACTCGTGGCGCTGCCCGTCAGCGTCGCGCTGCGCGACGAACGTTTCTTCGTCGTGCGTGGCAAGGGGTCGAAGGATCGCATGGTGCCGCTGTCGACCAAGGCCAGAAGCGCCCTCAAGGCCTGGCTTGCCGTGCGGAAAGGCGTGCCAAGGTTTGGCGAAAGTCCGTATCTCTTCCCGTCCTCATCCGAGGCCGGTCATGTGCCGCGGCAGGTTTTTGCGCGCGAATTGAAGGGTCTTGCCGCTAGGGCAGGCGTTCCGGCGGCCAAGGTGTCGCCTCACGTCCTTCGCCACGCCTTCGCCAGCCACCTGCTGCAGAACGGCGCGGATTTGCGCACCGTCCAGCAACTTCTCGGTCACGCGGACATATCGACGACGCAAATCTATACACATGTCCTTGAAAACAGGCTGGTCGAACTGGTGAGCAAGCATCACCCGCTTGCCGACCCGCACTAGTATCGTTATGTGAGGCGGGCCTTTTTGGCCGCGAACGAGCCTTTCGGAGGCTTCTTCACCGCACTACACCCTTGGATGCAGCAGCGCGAATGTTCAATTATCTCGATTTCGAAAAGCCGGTCGCAGACCTCGAAGGCAAAATCCTGGAGCTCAAGAAGCTTTCGGAAAACGGCGAGGCGGTCGATGTCGGTGACGAGATATCGCGGCTGGAAAAGCGCTCCAAGGATGCGCTGCGCGAGGCCTATCGCGCGCTGACGCCGTGGCAGAAGGTGCAGGTCGCCCGCCATCCCGACCGGCCGCATTGCCTGGATTATGTGCGCGCGCTGTTCACCGAGTTCACGCCGCTTGCCGGCGATCGCGCCTTTGGCGAGGACAATGCCGTAATCGCCGGCTTCGCCCGCTTCAATGGCGAATCCGTTGCCGTGTTGGGGCTGGAGAAGGGCAACGACACCCAGAGCCGGCTCAAGCACAATTTCGGCAGCGCACGCCCGGAGGGCTACCGAAAGGCCGTGCGTGTCATGGAGATGGCGGATCGCTTCGGCATCCCGGTCATCAGCCTGGTCGATACCGCCGGCGCCTATCCCGGCATCGGGGCGGAGGAACGCGGCCAGGCGGAAGCGATCGCACGCTCGACGTCGGCCTGCCTGTCGCTGCGCTCGCCCAGCATTTCGCTGATCATCGGCGAGGGCGGGTCAGGCGGGGCGATCGCGATCGCCGTCGCCAACCAGGTCTACATGCTCGAACATTCGATCTATTCGGTGATTTCGCCGGAAGGCGCGGCTTCGATCCTGTGGCGCGATACGACGCGGTCGAAAGATGCGGCGACGAACATGAAGATCACCGCGCAGGACCTGCTCGAGCTCAAGATCATCGACGGCATCATCGCCGAGCCGCTGGGTGGCGCCCACCGCGCGCCGGAGGCGATCATCGAGGCTGCCGGAGCGCAGATCTCGAAGGGCTTCGAAGAATTGCGCCAGGGCAATATGGACTTCCGCGAGCAGCGCCGGGAGAAGTTCCTAGCCATGGGCCGCACGCTCTGACGGGCCGTTCCGGCCCATTTCCTGCCACAAAATTGCCCGGACTTTACTTTCAATAACAAAGTCGTCCCCGATGACTTTGCCGTGACGGCGCGGTGACGTACATTGCGGTAACGGATTTTCAAGGTTAACCGATTCAGTATCGGTGTCGGGATACACCGTTGCGGCGGACGAACGCGCGCTTCCGGTTTTTGGCATTCAGGGCAGAACGACGATCCAATGAAGACCAGCATCGCAAGCGCCGTTCTGTTGGTTGCAGGTCTCGCGCTGGCGGGCTGCAACGGGACGCTCGAGGAAATCGCGCCGACGACCACCGCCGGCCCCAAGGCCACCAAGCCGTTGCCGGAACAACTCGTGCAGTCGATGCGCGCCAAGGGCATGTCGACGACAGCGCCCATCATGCTCCGCATCTTCAAGGAAGAGGCGACGCTGGAGGTCTGGAAACAGAAGTCCTCCGGGCGCTACGACCTCGCGATCAGCTACGACATCTGCAAGTGGTCCGGCCGTCTCGGGCCGAAGTTCACGGAAGGCGATCGTCAGGCACCGGAAGGGTTTTACTCGGTCCGACCGCACCAGATGAACCCGCAGTCGAGCTACCATCTTGCGTTCAACATCGGCTTTCCCAACAGCTACGACCGCGCGAACGGCCGCACCGGGCAGCATCTGATGGTCCATGGCGCCTGCTCGTCGGCTGGCTGCTATTCGATGACCGACGGGCAGATCGAACAGATCTATGCGCTGGCGCGTGACGCGTTCGCCGGCGGACAGACCGAATTCCAGATCCAGGCTTTCCCGTTCCGCATGACGGCGGCCAATATGGCCCGCTACAAGGAGGACCGGAACTACGCGTTCTGGACCATGCTGAAGGAAGGCTACGACCACTTCGAGATCACCAAGGTCCCGCCCAAGGTCGATGTCTGCGAGAAGCGTTACGTCTTCAACCAGATGGCCGCGGACGGCAGCACGTTCTCGCCTTCGGCCGCATGCCCGGCGACGACGCAGCCGCAGTCGTTGCAGGTCGCATACAAGAGCTACCAGAACACCTACGATGCGGCATTCAAGGCGGCAAACGGTACGTTCAAGAAGCCGACCGCTCCGGCGCCTACCATCGCCGGGCTGGAAGAGGCAGCGCTCGTCGCCGATTGGTCGCGCCGACGCGCGCGGGGCGAGCGGGTGATGCGCGAGCCGCCGACGCTTGCCAAGCCCGAAATCCTGGTGGCCGAAAAGCCGGCCCCGCAGGTACTTGAGACGACTGTCGCCGTGGTGCCGACGCCAGCGCCGGCCGCACAGCAGGCCGCTCAGCAGCAGGCAGTCGCGCCGCAGGCGGTTCCGTCCAAACCGTCGATGCTGTCGCTCTTCCCCTTCCGCCGCGCGCCTGCGGATACTCAGCCCGTCGATGTTGCGCCGATGCCTGACGCGCCGGCCATTGCCACGGCGGCAGCGCCCGCTGCGCCACAGACTCCGGCGCCGCAAACCGCCGCGACACAGACCGCGCAGACACAGGCAGGCGCTGAGGCGGAGGTGATGCCGGCCGCGGCGGTGACGAATTCGCCACCCCCGGAAACCGGCGGCCTTGGCCTGCGCAAGCGCCTTACCGGCCTCTTCGGCGGATGATCCGCTTGGACGCCGTCGCGGTCTATGATCTGAGAGGGCTCAACTGTCCGCTGCCCGTCCTGCGCACGCGCAAGCGGCTGTCGACCATGCGTTCGGGCGTCATGCTCTGCGTCGAGACGACCGACCCTCTCGCCGTCATCGACATTCCGGCCTTTTGCCAGGAGGCGGGCCATCGCCTCATCGAAAGTTCAGCCGTGGAAGGTGGACACCGCTTCCTGATCGAGCGCGGCCAGCTCTGACGCCCTGATTGCTACGCCTTGTAGCCCGCGATGGCCAACGGGTTCTCTTCCATCGCCGCGCGATCCGGCGTGTCGATCGTGGGTGTGCTCGTGAATGCCGAGAACAACCGCCTCACATAATCTTCCGGCAGGTCGTAGGTGATCAGGACGATGCGGGTGCCGCGCGGCCCGTCCGGCCAGGAGGGCAGGCGTGCCGGCGGATGCATCAGCTTCTGCACGCCGTGAATCACGAGAGGGCGATCCGGGTCGTCCTCCAGTTCGATGACGCCTTTCATGCGCAGGAGTTTTTCACCCTGCGTCGAGCGCAGCAGGTCGAAGAACATCTCGATGGCGGAAAATGGCACCGGCCGATCATGCACAAGCGAGACCGACCTCACGCGATCGTCATGGGCGTGGTGGTGATCGTGCTCATGATCGTGGTCATGATGATGCGCATGATCATGATGATCATGCTGCCGGGCCTCGCCCAGCCAGCGTTGTACATCCGCCGTCTTCGTTTCCGGGTTGTAGACGCCACATTCGAAAAGGGCTGCGACGCCGGTCGTGCCATCGTCGGCTTCCAGCATGTCGGCGGAAGGGTTCAGCGTGCGCAGGCGTGTGCGCAACGCCGTCACGCCCTCGGCTTCGGCAAGGTCGGATTTCGCGATGACGATCCGGTCGGCGACGGCGATCTGGCGCACGGCTTCCGCATGGGCGTCGAGCGTCGCGCCGCCATTGACCGCATCCACCACGCAGATGACGCCGTCCAGCCGGAAGGCCTGCGACAAAGCAGGGTGGCCCATCACCGCGTGAAGTACGGGCACCGGGTCGGCGAGGCCGGTCGTCTCGATGACGATCCTCTTCAGCGGAGCGATCTTGCCCGTCTGCATGCGGTCGACGATGTCGGCAAGGGTATCGACCAGTTCGCCGCGAACGGTGCAGCAGATGCAGCCATCGGCCAGTTCGATGATGCCGTCCGTCGCTTTCTCGACCAGCAGATGATCGATGCCGACCTCACCATACTCGTTGATGATCACCGCGGTCGCTTCGAGCGCGGGGTCCTTGAGCAGGCGGTTGAGAAGCGTAGTCTTGCCCGCACCGAGAAAGCCGGTGAGGATCGAAACGGCGATCGGCTGATGGGTCACTGCGATCAGCCGCCTTCGGCCATCGCGCCAGGCGCATAATCGGGCCGGGGCGTCGGGATCGGGACATCGGCATAGCGCGGCGCGGGCGATTCAGGGCCTGTCGCGCCACCGAGCCCGACTGCGACAACCACCGGCTCGCGCGTCGGTTCCTTGATGTGGGGCGAGGTGTAGACCGGCTTGCCGGCCGGCCCGCGGGCCTCGGTCACCACCTTCCAGTGCTCTTCCGTGCAGATCGTCGAGCGCAAATTGATCGGTTGCGCGGCTTCGGTGCCGTTCGGACGAAGCTGGCCGAGGAAGGGCGCGGTGTCTCCTGACGTCTCAAAACCCTTGGCGAGCAGGTTGGCGGCCTTGTCCGCGCGGGCCTCGACCGTCGGTTCGCCGATCACGACGGCCATCAACGTGCGTCCGTTGCGCGTCGCGGACGCGATCAGGTTGAAGCCTGAAGGGCAGGTATAACCAGTCTTCATGCCGTTGGCGCCGTCGAATCGCATGATGAGGTCGTTGTGGTTCTCCATCAGCGACTCACCCGACTTGATCGCCTCGAGCGAATAATAACCGGCATATTGCGGGAACTCGTTGCGCAGCGCCATCGCCAGCACGGCGAGATCGCGGGCGGTCGTCATCTGCTCGTCGGCATGGAGGCCGTGCGCGTTGGCGAAGCGCGTGTTCGACATGCCGAGACGCTGCGCCTCGGCGTTCATCCGTTCCACGAAGGCCTGACGCGAGCCGCCAACGCTTTCGGCGACGGCCGTTGCGATGTCGTTGGCGGATTTCACCATCAGAATCTTGATGGCGTTGTCGACGGTGAGCACCGAGCCGGGCTTGAAGCCCATCTTGCTCGGCGGTTCCTTCGAGGCGCGTTCCGAAACCCGGATCGGCGATTCCATCGTGATCTCTCCGGCCTTGATGGCGCGGAAGGTGACGAAGGTCGTCATCAGCTTGGTGAGCGAGGCCGGATACCAGGGCGCGAACGCGTCCTCCTGCTCGAGCACCTTGCCGGTGCCGAGATCGACGAGCACGGATGGTCCTGCCTGGGACGCGCTCGCCATCAGCAGCGACGCCAGGGCCGTCGCAAGACCGCGTGTGATAATCTTCCGCCGTATCGTCAATTCAGAAATCGCCTCTTGCCGTGATCGCCCTGCGGTCAGTAAGGTCTTTCGTGACGGTGCCAGCCGCCGATCCAAGCCAAACAACGGGGCCCCGAACATCCGTTCCTGCTATTTAGCCTATGTGACGCCAAGATGGCAAAGCCGTCGAGGCAAGTTCACGTGATGGTTGATGCAGTCCGAGCCCAAGCCGAGGTCGTATCCACATGCCGATTATCAACCGCGTAGCTGAAATGCATGACGAAGTGACCGGATGGCGGCAGCATCTGCACACCATTCCCGAGTTGCTCTACGACGTGCACCAGACGTCGGCCTTCGTCGCCGAGAAGCTGCGTGCCTTCGGATGTGACGAGGTCGTGCCGGGCATCGGCCGCACCGGCGTCGTCGGCATCATCAAGGGCAATCTCGGTGCGGGGCCGACGATCGGCCTGCGCGCCGACATGGATGCCCTGCCGCTGACCGAGATCACCGGCAAGCCCTACGCGTCCCAGACCGCTGGAAGGATGCACGCCTGCGGACATGACGGCCATACGGCGATGCTCCTCGGTGCGGCGAAGTACCTGTCCGAGACCCGCAACTTCGCGGGCTCGGTCGCGGTCATCTTCCAGCCCGCCGAAGAAGGCGGCGCCGGCGGCAAGGCCATGGTCGATGACGGCATGATGGATCGCTTCGGGATTTCGCGCGTCTTCGGCATGCACAACATGCCCGGGCTTCCCGTTGGCCAGTTCGCGATCCGCCCAGGTCCGATCATGGCGGCGACCGCCGAGTTCACGATCACGATCAAGGGCAAGGGCGGCCACGCCGCCATGCCGCATGGAACCATCGACCCGATCGTCGCCGCCAGCCAGATGGTGCAGGCATTGCAGACGATCGCTGCCCGCACGATCGATCCGATCGATTCGATCGTCGTGTCGGTCACCAAGTTTCACGCAGGCGATGCCTACAACGTCATTCCGCAGGAAGCCAAGCTGGCCGGAACGATCCGCACCCTGCGCACCGAGGTCGGCGAAAAGGCGCGCGAGCGTATGCGGGCGATCTGCGAAGGCATCGCGGCTGCCAACGGCGCGAGCGTTCATGTCGACATCGACGTCAACTATCCCGTGACCTACAACAATCCCGACGAGGCGACCTTCGCAGCGGGCGTGGCTGTCGGCGTTGCCGGCGATCCGAACGTGCAGGCGGACGTCAACCCGGTCATGGGCGGCGAGGATTTCTCCTACATGCTCGAATCACGGCCGGGCGCCTTCATCTTCCTCGGCAATGGCGACACGGCCAACCTGCACAATCCCGCTTACGACTTCAATGACGAGGTGATCCCGCATGGCGTCTCATACTGGGTGAAGCTCGCCGAAACGGCGCTCGGACGTTAGTCGCGCTCGTCACGAAGATGATGGATCCGGGCGCCAAACCAGTTGGCGATCCGGATCGAAGCGGTTATATCGCTAGCGTGTGGTCCCGTAGCTCAGCAGGATAGAGCACCAGATTCCTAATCTGGGGGTCACTGGTTCGAATCCAGTCGGGATCACCATTCAAGCTAGCGCTTTAACGTCCGGTTTTCTGGGCATGATCAGCTTCATGGGGCCCCGTGGCGCCTCTGGCCTTAGGCTTTGCCGGCCGCCGCTATCCGTTTGGCGAGCCGTGACCATGCGACCGGTTTGTTGATGGCTGCATCATCCGGTAACGGCGCATGTTCTGATGCAATGTGAACGGGTGATAGCAAACTTGAGCCATCCAGCGGTTGCGCCTCGGCCGATCCTCACGATTGAATACGCTCCGGGGGGCGAGAACAGTTATGTGAGGGACACATGAAGTTCAGCATCATTTTGCCCGCTATCGGATTGGTCATGTTTGCGCTTTCTGCGTGCACCGATCCGGGTGGTGGAGAAGGAGCACCAGCCGACGGCATCACCGAGCAGCCTGCGGCTCCGCCTCCTGCCCAATAGTCCGGCATAACAAACAGCCCCGGCTCGCGCCGGGGTTGTTTTTTGGGCTGCCGGGGGCTGCTGTGCCGGTTCGGCTTAACCGGCTATTCACCGTTTCACTGTCTTGTAGCTTCTGAAGGCAAAGTCCCCCTGCGGGCCGCCACTGTGGCATGATGCCATGTGCCAGAGTCGACCATGCTCGACATTCTCCGGACACCACCCATCCTCTGGAAGCAGGCATGAACACCCACAGTCACGACATGGCCGCTCTGCACGAGCGCCTGGATTTCATCGGAATCGACAAGAGTGCGAAGGAGCGGCTTCGCGCCCTGCAGCCGGTGATCGCCGGGTCGATCGGCGATGCGCTGGACGATTTCTACGCCAAGGTGCAGGCGACGCCTCAGACAAGCCGCTTCTTCGCCAGCGATGGCCTGATGGGGTCGGCAAAGAAGCGTCAGCAATCGCATTGGGACCTGATCGCGGCTGCCGAATTCGATGAACGCTACGTTGCCGGCGTGTCCGCAGTCGGCAAGGCGCATGCCCGCCTCGGGCTTGAGCCCCGCTGGTATATCGGCGGCTATGCGTTGATCGTGGAAAAGCTGATCGGCGCCGTGATGGAGAAACGCTGGCCATCGCGGTTCGGCCGCCGCAAGACGGCGGGGCTCGCAGCCGAAATTTCGACTGTGGTGAAGGCGGCCATGCTCGACATGGATTACGCCATTTCCGTCTATCTGGACGAACTCGCCGAAGCGCGACGCCAGGCCGAGGAGGAAAAGGCCAAGGCGGAAACCGCGCAGCGCGCGGCGCTTGCGCTGCTTGGCGACGCCTTGAACGATCTTGCGGGCGGGAACATGGAGAGCCGCCTCAGCGCCGCCTTGCCGGAGGAGTTCGCCGAAATGGCGCGAAACTTCAATTCGGCGGTCGATGCGTTGCGCGCGGCGCTTGCGGAAGTGCATGGCACGTCGTCGTCGATCCTCGCAGGCGCGGAAGGCATTGCATCCGCATCCGACGATCTGTCGCGCCGCACCGAGCAGCAGGCTGCCAGCCTGGAGGAAAGCTCCGCTGCGTTGCACGAACTCGCGGAAAGCGTCCGGCACACCGCCGACAGCGCCGCCAAGGCGTCCGGCGTTGTGGCGTCGACGCAGGACGAGGCCAGCCAGTCCGAAAAGATCGTTTCCGAAGCCGTCACCGCCATGGGGAAGATCAAGGAATCGTCCCAGGAGATCGCGGCGATCATCGGCGTTATCGACGAGATCGCGTTCCAGACCAATCTCCTCGCTCTCAATGCAGGCGTCGAGGCGGCGCGTGCCGGCGAAGCAGGGCGCGGCTTCGCCGTTGTTGCGCAGGAAGTGCGCAGCCTCGCGCAGCGTTGCGCGAGTTCGGCCAAGGAGATCAAGGAATTGATCTCCGCCAGCGGCGGTCACGTCGAATCGGGCGTTTCGCTGGTGGGGGCGGCAGGCGAAGCGCTGGCGAGCATGATCGGGCGCATTCACGAAATCAATCATCTGATGACGGGTATCGCGTCTGCTGCGGCCGAGCAGTCGCAAGGCATCAGCGAGGTCAATACGGCCGTCAGCCAGATGGATCAGATCACCCAGAAGAACGCAGCGATGGTCGAAGAGACATCAGCCGAATCGCAGCGTCTCAAGGCCGAGGCGAATGAGCTCGGCGCAAAGCTGAGGCGTTTCCGGATTGGTGCTGTCAAGCATACAGCCCCCGACAGGGTCGCGAGGGCGTCACCGAAATCCGCGAGGCCGGCTGCGGCCTCCTTGCCGCGTGTCACGGGTGCAGGCGGTGTGGCGTTGGCGATCCGGTCCGAAGCTGCGGAAGAGGGCTGGGAAGAGTTTTAGACGCTGTCGCGCGTGGATTGTGGTCCCGAAAAAGAAAAACCCGCCGGGGGAGGAGGTCCGGCGGGTCAATCTGAAGCGCGACAAGGGAGGAGGTTCGCCGCGCCAGGGTGTCGGCTCTCTGGGAGGAGGTAGATCACCGACAGTCCAAAAATAGGCACTGCCTCTTGCGAATGCAAATGCAGAAGTTGCATAGCAGTCGTGCAAAAGTGGCTGCGCCATTCCGCCGCAAGCGTTATGCGGCGACTGTTCGCTAGCGGCGGCTGTTCGCGAACACGACCGCAGCGGTCACGACCAGGGCTGCCAGACCGATTGCGGCAACGGTGCGCTGCGGGTTGTCACGGATCGTATCTTCGATGTCATGAGCACGCTTGCGAATGACTGGCAAAGCCGAGACGACGCGATCGGCAAGGTCTCCATAAAGATCGGATGCCTCGTGGCTCGCGCCGCGATAGGCAGCCGCGCCGCGCTTGGACAGTGCGCGGCTGAGCGAAGCGACTTCCTTGCGCAGGGCTGCGATCTCGTCGTTCACGTCGAAACTGTCGGAATTGTTTGAAAATAGCGCCATGGCGAAAGCTCCTTTGAATTCGCTACCGCAACGGCTTCGCCCGACGTTGGTTCCGACCTGCGACAAGCTGCGCCCTGGCGTGCCGGGTTCGTCTTGAGACCACGATCGCCTTGTCCTGCTCTTCGACGATCTGCGCCTTGACGAAATTCATGCCGCCGAGAAAGTCCGCCACCTGGCGGTTCACCGGCCGCTGATAAACCTGCTTCGGCGTGTCGACCTGCGCGATCCGCCCGCCGAACATCACAGCGATACGCTCCGACATGGCGAGCAATATGTGAAGCTGATGAAGCGGGCGACGATCGTCGAGAGGCCCTTCGTCAAGCTGGCGCGTCTCGACAGCGAAGACCCGCTTTCGATCATCCGCCAGCGCGGCGTCGGCAAGGGGTGGCTCGAACGTTTCGAAGGCTGACCCGGCCAGCGCAAGTCCGGCCGGGCGACATGCATCAGTCTTCCTCGACGAACACCTCTTCGCGCTTCTTGCGCACCGAGGGAAGCAGCACGACGATGAGCACGATGACCGCCAGCGCGAGCAGCGTGGCGCTGATCGGCCGCGTGACGAAGACCATCGGGTCGCCTCGCGAGATGATCATCGCACGCCGCAGGTGCTCTTCCAGCATCGGGCCCAGCACGAAGCCGAGCAGCAGCGGGGCCGGTTCGCATCCGAAGCGGACGAGCGCGTAGCCCAGCGCTCCGAACAGCGCCAGCGTGTAGAGATCGTAGGGGTTTGAGTTGATCGAGTAGATGCCGATCGCCGCAAAGGCCATGATCGCCGGGAACAGCAGATAGTACGGGATCGTCAGGAGCTTCACCCAGAGCCCGATCAAAGGCAGGTTGAGCAGAACGAGCATCAGATTGCCCGCCCACATCGAGGCGATGATGCCCCAGAAGAGTTCCGGGTTCTGGTTGACGACGTTCGGGCCCGGCACGATGCCCTGGATGATCATCGCGCCGATCATCAGCGCCATGACCGGATTGGACGGGATGCCCAGCGTGAGCATCGGTATGAACGAGGTCTGCGCGCCGGCATTGTTTGCCGATTCCGGTCCCGCCACGCCTTCGATCGCGCCCTTGCCGAATTCCTCGGGCGTCTTGGAGAGCTTCTTCTCCATCGAATAGGATGCGAACGATGCCAGGATGGCGCCGCCGCCCGGCAGCACGCCGAGGATCGATCCGAGCGCCGTTCCGCGTACCACAGGTGCAGCCATGCGCCGGAAATCCTCGCGGCTCGGCCAGAGGTTGGTGACCTTCTTGACCATGACGTCGCGGTCGGTCTCGTTTTCGAGGTTCCGCAGGATTTCCGCGATGCCGAAGATGCCGACAGCGACGGCGACGAAGTTCAGTTCGTCGGCGAGCTGAGGGATGCCGAAGGTGAAACGCTGCGCGCCCGAATAGAGGTCGGAGCCGACGAGGCCAAACAGCAGACCCACCACGATCATCGCCGTCGCCTTGAGGATCGAGCCATGCGCAAGCGCCACGGCCGAGATCAGGCCCAGCACCATCAGCGAGAAGTATTCCGCCGAACCGAAATTGAGGGCGGCGGCAGCGAGTGGTGGCGCGAAGAGGGCCAGGATGACCGTCGCGACCGTTCCGGCGAAGAAGGATCCCAGCGCAGCGGTCGCAAGCGCTATGCCGGCGCGCCCCTTGCGGGCCATCTGGTATCCGTCGATCGCGGTGACGGCGGAGGACGACTCGCCGGGCAGGTTGATCAGGATGGCGGTGGTCGAGCCGCCATACTGCGCGCCGTAATAGATGCCGGCCAGCATGATCAGCGACGTGGCGGGGTCGAGACCGAGCGTGATGGGGAGCAGCATCGCGATCGTCGCGGTCGGCCCGATGCCCGGAAGCACGCCCACCAGCGTACCCAGAAGACAACCGAGGAAGCAGAAGGCGAGGTTGTGCGGCTGCAGGGCTACCGACAGGCCGAGGCCGAGATTGGCGATCAGGTCCATGTCAGCGCACTCCGAAGATGGACCGCGTCCACGGTTCGACCAACGGGCCGAAGAGGCGGAGCGGAAGGCCGAGGCCGAAATTGAAGACCACGACGCAGAAGATCGTCAGGCCGACAGACAGCGCGATGGCGGCCAGCAGGCCCATGCGGGTGCTGGCGAAGGATGTGATGAAAGTGGTGATGAGCAGGACAGGGGCCAGTCCGAGCGGACGAACGAGAAGGCCGAAAATGACCGGCACGCTCAGGAGCACGACGAGACCGCGCCAGGGAAGCGGTCCGCGCTCGACGTCGGCATGTCCGATCGATTTCACGAGGATCGCGAGGCCGAGGGCTATGAGGATCCCCGCGAGCATGATCGGGAAGAAGCCCGGGCCCATCCGGCGTGCCGTGCCGATTTCCAGCCCCGACAGCGTCATGAGACCGAAGCCGAGACCGATGGCGACGAAGACCGCGCCGGCGCCGAGGTCGCTCTTGTTGAAAGTCATACCTGTCCCCTTGCTGATAGAAAGCGGCGCGGCGACATCCATCGCCGCGCCTCCAGCCGATGTCTCGATCCGGTCAGTCGGCGTAGACGCCGGCGGAGTCGATCAGTGGCTTCCAGCGAGCGATCTCCCTTTCGAGCTTCGCCTTCAAGGCTTCGGGGGTGGCGTTTTCCTTCGGCTCGGGCAGGGTCGCCAGCGAGGCGAAACGCTCGACCACGTTCGGGTCTTCCAGGGCCACCTGGAGCGACTGGCTCAGGCGCTGGGTGACCTCGGCGGGCGTGCCTTTCGGCGCGTAGATGCCATGCCAGATGCCGAATTCCATGCTTGCGAGACCGGCTTCAGCCGCCGTCGGCAGGTCCGGCAGGGCTTCGAGGCGCTCGGGGCTGGTGGTCGCATAGGCCTTCACCGCGCCTGACGAAATCTGGCTGGTGGTGTTGGTCGTCTGGTCGCACATGAAATCGACCTGGCCGCCGAGAATGTCGGTCATGGCCGGACCTGTGCCCTGGTAGGGAACCGTCGTCACCTGGGTTTCGATCTCGCTCATGAACAACATGCCGCACAGATGCGACGCCGCGCCGATGCCGGCATTGGCGTAGGTCACGTCGTCGGCATTCGCCTTGATGTGCTCGATCAGGCCCTGAAGGTCGTCAGCGGGAAAATCCGGGCGTGCGATGATCGTCATCGGCACTTCGGTGACCAGGCCGACATATTCGAATGCGTTGAGCGCGTCGTAGGAGAGGTTGCGATAGAGCGAGGCGCTGGTGGCCATGCCGATATGGTGCAGAAGCAGCGTGTAGCCATCCGCTTCGGCTGCCGCGACGCGTGCCGCTCCGATGGTTCCGCCCGCGCCGCCGACATTCTCGACGATGACCTGCTGGCCGAGATCGCGGCTCATCGCCTCGGCGACGAGACGTGCGACCGTATCGGTCGGGCCGCCTGCCGCAAACGGCACGATGACGCTGATGGTCCGTTCGGGATAGGTCTGTGCGTTGGCAGCCTGGGCGAGGACCGTGCAAGCGACGGCAACGGACAGGGACGCGATAAGTCTCTTCATGAATTCCTCCTGGGATCTGAAGTCGGCGATGAACTCCTCCCATCGCCGATCTCTGGATCAAGACTAGCCAGCGCTCCAGCGGTAAATGCAACGATCTCCCGCGTGCAAATCCACGGCAATGACGGACTTCGGCGCTTGAATGGGTGGAAAGCGTAACATCGCGCCGATTGCATGTGTGGATTTCGACACATGCATGTCGTTCAGGCGCGCTCAGACGCGTCGTCGTCGTGGCGCCCGCCCCGATCCAGACCGTAGCGCTGCATCTTTTCGTAGAGGGTCTTGCGCGAAATCCCGAGGGTTTCATAGACCGGCTTGAGGACGCCGCCATGCGCTTCGATCGTTCCCGCGATCACGGAACGCTCGAACCGCGCGACACGATCGGCGAGGCGTTCGCCGGCCTCGTCGACCGGCTGTTCCAGCCCGTCTATGCCGAGCCCGAGAACGTAGCGGTCGGCCGCGTTGCGCAACTCGCGGACGTTGCCGGGCCAGTCGCGCCGCGCGATCTCGGCCACGACATGGGCGGGCGGGTCGACCGGATCGCGGCGATAGCGGCCCGCCGCTTCGCGGAAGAGTTGGAAAAACAGGATCGGAACGTCCTCGCGCCGGGCCGAGAGTGGCGGCATGCGCAGCGTCACCACGTTGAGCCGGTAGAGCAGATCGGCGCGGAAACGCCCGGCCGCGACCTCGCTTTCGAGATCGACCTTGCTGGTGGCGATGAAGCGTATGTCCAGCGGTATCGGTTCGTTGGAGCCTAAGCGCACGATGACGCGCTCCTGCACCACGCGAATGAGCCGTGCCTGCAGGTCGGGCGGCATCGACCCGATCTCGTCTAGAAGTACGGTGCCGCCACGCGCGTGCTCGAATTTTCCGAACCGGGCGCGTATCGCGCCGGGAAACGCGCCGGCCTCGTGGCCGAACAGCTCGCTCTCGATCAGATTGGCCGGGAGTGCGGCGCAGTTGATCGCGACGAAGGGGCGGTCGGCGCGGCCGCTGATGTCGTGGAGCGCGCGCGCGGCGACTTCCTTGCCCACGCCGGTGTCGCCGACGATCAGCACGTCGGCGTCCGTGCCGGCGACGGCACGCAACCGGTAGCGCAGGTCGATCATCGCCGGCGAGCGTCCCGGCAGCCGCGATTCCACGTCGTCGCGCTGGCCCGCGGCGGCGCGGAGCAAGCGGTTTTCAAGAACGAGCCCGCGCCGATCAACCGCGCGGGCCGCCACGTCGGACAAATGCTTGCCGGTGAAAGGCTTCTCGATGAAATCATAGGCGCCCTCGCGCATGGCGCGAACGGCAAGCTGGACATCGCCATGGCCGGTCACGAGGATGACGGGGACGTCCGCATCGATGTCGCGGACGCGGGCGAGCAAGGTCATGCCGTCCATTCCCGGCATGCGGATGTCGCTGACCACGACGCCGCGAAAGCCGGGCGTCACATAGTCGAGCACGGCTTCGGCGGCGACGAACTCGCGGACGTCGAACCCCGCAAGCTGCAAGGTCTGCGACGTCGAGCGCCTGATCTCCTCCTCGTCATCGACGAGGAGCACTGTTGCTGGCATCATTCGGCGGCCTCGTGAAGCACGGCGTCGGATGCGTCCAGGATGATTGTCACGATCGCTCCGCCCTCCGGATGCGCGTCGACCTTCAGGTCGCCGCCGAAATCCTTGACGATGTTGTAGGAGATCGAGAGCCCAAGGCCGAGGCCCTTGCCGACGCCCTTGGTGGAGAAGAATGGATCGAAGATGCGTTCGGCGATCGCCTGCGGTACGCCTGGCCCGCGATCGCGCACGCTGATGGCGACATGGGCGCCGTCGCGGCGCGCGATCAGATCGATCCGCCTGTCGGCAAGCCCCTCGACGGCGTCGGCCGCGTTGGTGATGATGTTCACCAGCACCTGTTGCAGGCGCACCGATCCGGCCTTGACCACGGGGGATGGGGATTCGAGATCGATCACGAGTTCGGCGCCGGCGGCCTTCAGCCGCCATGCCACGATCTCCAGCGTGTCGTCGAAGACATCCCGCAGCGGGACGCTGCCGAGCTTCTGGTTCGGCTTTCGTGCGAAATTGCGCAGATGCTTGCTGATCGAGGCCATGCGCTCGACCAATGAGGCGATGCGCCCGATATTGTCGCGCGCCTCGTCATGCCGGCCACGCTCCATCAGGATCGCGGCGTTGTCCGCATAGGCGCGGGCGGCCGCGAGCGGCTGGTTGAACTCATGGGAGAGCGCCGCCGACATCTGGCCGAGCGCTGCGAGCTTGCCGGCCTGGACGAGGTCGGACTGCGTCTTGCGAAGCACGTCCTCGGTGGCGCGGCGTTCGCTGACCTCCTCTTCGAGACGCCGGTTCACGGCGGCGAGGTCGGCGGTCCGTTCCTCGACCCGGCGCTCCAGCTCGACTTGTGCCTCCCGCTGGACCTGCAACCGTTCGGCAAGGCGGGCGCGGCGTTGCAGGAAGATCATCGCGCCCATCGCGCCCAGCCCGACCAGCAGCACCAGCGCGGTGATGGTCGTGAGCGCCTGCGCATGCGGGCTGGCCGTGTCGAGCAGGACCATGACCGTCCAGTCGGCTTCGGGCATCGCTTGGCTCATCGCGATGTATTCCTGCGCACCGTCCGCGCCGCGCACGGTCAGCAAATCGTGTCCGTCGGGTGTGGTCGAGCGCGTCACCGGCAGTTCGACGAGGTTGGCGTCTGCATAGCGGCGTGTCACGGCGGTTCGGGCGATGCGATCTTCCGTCAGAGGCTGGACAGCCGTGAACAGCCAGTCCTGCCGGCCGGACATGAAGATGATGCCCTCGGGATCGGTGACGATGATCTCGTAATCGCTGCCGCGCCATGACCGCTCGATGGCATCGATGTCGACCTTGAAGACGACCACACCCTCGATCACGCCATTGTTGCGGATCGGGGCGCCGAAATAGTAGCCGCGTTTCAGAGATGTCGTGCCGAGCGCGAAGAACCGTCCCTCTCCGCCGGTGATGGCATCCTGAAAATACGGCCGATAGCTGAAATTCTCGCCGACGAAGGAGGTCTGCTGGTCGTAGTTGGACGCCGCGATCGTGTTGCCGTCGGGCAGCATCACGTAGATGTCGGACGATTCCAGGAGGTCGTTGATCGCCTTGAGCTGCAGATTGGCTGTCTCGACAAGCACGGCATTGCCGGGGTCGGCCACGAGCGCCTCTATGTCTTCATCGTCGGCGATCAGTTTCGGAAGCGCCTCGTAGCGGGCAAGCTGCCCTTGCAACGCGGTCACCGCGAGCCCGAGCGTATTCTCGCCCCGCGCCGCCGCCTGATCGAGATAGAGGGCAGTCATGGCGCGCGAGCCGAAGCCGGCGATCAGCAGGCAGAGCAAAGCTGCCGCTGCGCCCAGCATGAAGGAATGTCGACGCCAAAGTCCGTTCACGCCTGCGCCATCCGACTTGCACTCCTCCGATCCTCATCCCGATCATAGCGCGGCGCGCGCGGGCGTGTCGAATGGGATGGGAAACCAGGCGTGGACGCGCGAGACCTGTGCTACATCACCGCGCGAACCAGCGGAGCTATGCGATGGCGCAAGTCATTTTTCTTCATGGTGCATCAAGCAGCGGAAAATCCACGCTCGCCAAGGCACTTCAGGCGCGTATCGAAAAGCCCTTCTGGCATATCTCGATCGATCATCTTCGTGACTCAGGCGTCCTTCCGACGGAGCGCTTCCGGAGCGGGGAGTTCGCCTGGGCCGATGCGAGACACGCCTTTTTCGATGGCTTCCACGCGTCCCTCGCTGCCTATGCAGACGCGGGCAATGACCTCATTCTCGAGCACATTCTGGATACGGACGGATGGCTGGAGATGCTGCGCAGGCTTCTCGAGCGGCACGATGTCTTCTTCGTCGCCGTGCATTGCCCGCTTGACGTGCTGATCGATCGCGAGACTCGGCGCGGCGACAGGCCGGCAGGCAGCGCACAGCGCGACTTCGAGACCATTCATGTCGGCAAGCTCTACGACCTCGAACTGGATGCCGGCGACGGCGTGGACACCAATGTCGACAGGCTCCTCGATGCGTGGCGATGCGCCAAACGCCCGTCGAGCTTTCAATCCCGGACGAAGGTCGACTAAACGCCGCGAAACCTATTTCTTCAGCACGTCCGCCCATTCGGGATGGCGGCGGAACTGGGCGGCGGCGAAGGGGCACAACGGGATGATGGTCTTGCCGTCCGCGCGTGCGTCTTCGACGGCGCGCGTCACCAGACGCAACCCTACGCCCTGTCCGCGAAACGCGTCGGGAACCTCGGTGTGATCGATGATCAACTGATGTTCGCCAATCCTGGTAAACGTCATCTCGGCTTCCGCACCATCCGGCGCCTTCACGACATAGCGCCCTTTGTTGCCGCGATCTTCCAGTTCGATGTGCAGGTCGTCGCTCATGGTGTTCTCCTCATGGATCGAATTATGCCGTGGCGTGATATGGCGCGAAAAACTCGGCCGCAGCCATTACCTCGTTCTGGCGAAGATCGTGACCGCCATCGTGCCAGACAAGTTCCACCTCCGCGTCTGCTTTGCGCAGATGACCCTCAAGGGCGATCGTCAGGTCCGGAGGGCAGATCGGATCGCGCCGTCCGGCGGTGATGAGCATACGCTTGCTGGTCAGATCACCGGCGATCTTCGGTGCGAACGGGATCAGTGGATGCATGAGCACGGACGCGTCGAAGACGTCCGGTTTTGCGAAGATGACGGACGCCAGAATGTTCGCGCCGTTGGAATAGCCGAGCCCTAGCACTGCCGACGGCTTCGCGTGCTCGACGTGAGCGGTTACGAAATCGGCCATCCGCGTTGTCGCACGTTCGAGGTCGGCCATGTCGTAGACGCCTTCGCCGGTTCGGCGGAAGAAGCGCGCCGCGCCATGCTCGGAGACATCGCCGCGCGGCGAGACGACCGTCGCGCCGGGCACGAGATCCTGGCCGAAGCCGAAGAACTGGTTTTCGTCGGCCCCCGTGCCATGAAACACGAAGAGGAGGGGACCGCCGGCTTTCCCGCCGGCGGTCTTGTGGATGTAGCTGTCGATCGCCATTGCTCGTCTCCTCAGGCGTCCAGCGGCTGGAGGTGCTGCTCCAGGTATTGGCGCAAATGCTCGTGCTGGCTCGGCAGCTTGAGTGCCTCACCGAGATGCCTGGTATCCTCGTCGCGGTCGAAACCAGGTTCGTTGGTTGCGACTTCGAACAGGACGCCACCCGGCGTACGGAAATAGATCGCCCAGAAGTAATCGCGGTCGATCACCGGCGTGACCTGATAGCCGGTTTCCATGAGCGCCTTGCGGACTTCCAACTGCTTCTCGCGGTTTTCGACCGCGAAGGCGACATGGTGGACGGAACCCGCACCCTGCCGCGCATGGCTGACGACGGGCAGCGTCTCGACATCGACGATATCGGCGCCGTTGCCGTCACCCTTGATCGCGAACCGACGCACACTGCCCGACTTCTCGATTTCCTCGTAATTCATGAATTTGAGAAGTTCGGCGGTCGCGCCACCGTCCTGCAAGCGCATGGTGATCGAGTGGAACCCGCGGATGGCCTCAGCGTCGCCGACGCCGCCATTCGTCCACGGGGCACGGTCGTCGTTCCTGACCTCTGCCAGCGCGAAGCCGTCGCCATCCGGCCCATCGAAGGCCAGTCGCTTCTGGCCGAAGATCTCGCTGCGCTTCAGGCCGGTGACGCCCTGGCCGGCAAGCCGCTCTTCCCAGAAGCCCAGCGTGCCTTCCGGTACGGAAAACACTGTGGTGCCGACTTCGCCGGTGCCGGGCCGGCCGCGTCCGATGTTGGGAAACGGAAAGTAGGTCATCACCGAGCCCGGCGTGCCCAACTCATCGGCGTAGTAGAGATGGTAGACGTCCGGCGCGTCGAAGTTGACGGTCTTCTTGACCCTGCGAAGACCGAGCTTGTGGGTAAAGAAGTCGTTGTTCTCGCGTGCATCGCGCGCCATCGACGTGACGTGATGGAGACCCTTGATCTGGTTCAGCATGGTGCTGCTCCTTCCGACTGATCCTTGCCGCTCACGGCGGCGTTGGGTTCATATGTCGGTAAGCGGACAGGAAAGGAAAGTACCGGAACGCGCTATGGACCGTGCTGAAAATGTGAACAATGAGAGGGGAATTGTTCACTTGTTATTATGAGAATGTCGTCCGTTGAAACGGAAAAAGGCCCGCGCAATGGCGGGCCTCTTCGTGGTTTGCGTTGCTGGCTTACTGAGCCGGAACAATCAGAACCTGTTCGTCGCGGTTCTCGGCAAAGGTCGCCTCATCATAGGCCGGCTGTGCCTCAAGCTGCTCCTTGGTGAGCGAGGTGTAGAGGTACATATCGCCATCCTCGTCCGAGAGGAATGCGAGGTTGTCCATGCCCACCGCTACTTCCTTCTCGCCGATGCCGAGGAAGCCGCCGACATTGATGATCACGGCGTCGACCGTATCGCCCGACAGGATCACGTCGCCGATTTCACCGACGTTCTCGTCATTGGCGCCGTAGACGGTCGTGCCCACGAGATTGTCGGCGCTGACGTCGCTCACCTCGTTGAGCGTCGACCGATCGATCGCTGCGGTTTCCGTTTCGTCGGTCGTCGCCGTGTCATCAGCAGGGGCGGCGGCCGTCGTGTCGGTTGGCGCTGCGGGGACTGGAGCAACTGCGGTATCGCCGGCAGGGGCCTCATCCGTGGGAGCAGCGGCCATGCCGTCAGCCGGAGCGGCGTCATCTGCAGCCTCGTCTGTCGCGGGTGCGGATGCCAGATCCTCAGCGGTAGCGGGCTGCGTGTTGCCGACTTCGGCGTCAGCCGGCTGTGGCCGGAAGGCTGCCGTGTCGAACTCCGCCTGGGCTTCAAGAGCCTCGCGGGTCGTCTCTACGACCATGTACTCTTCGCCGTCCCGTTCGGTCCATTCAACGAGACCGAACTCCAGTGCGACGTTCTTCTGGCCGATGCCGAGGAAGCCGCCGACGCCGACCACGATGGCCTGCACGTTGCCTTCGGCATCCACGACGAGGTCATTGACCTCGCCGATGTTCTCGGCGTCGTCGCCGGTGCCATTGTAGACGGTCTCGCCGATCAGGTTGGAGGCGAGGTAGCCATCGGCCTGCTTCACCTGCGGTGCAGGGGTAGCCTCGGTCGGGGCAGCGGGGGCCGGAGCCGTCTGTGCGAAGGCTGCGCCGGTCGAAACGAGCGTGGCAATCGCGGTAGTCGCCAAAAGATTGCGGATCATGATATACTCTCCTAGTGCATTGTTTCTTTGCACGGTCGCGCTCACGCCAAACTTTGCAGGGGAGGCAGGGCGCGACCTTCACATCCTGACAACGTGACCACCCCCGTCTGGTTCCGTTTTTTGCTTGGCATTGCTGCCTGATAAAGAGCGGAACAAACATGGCGCACGCGCATTGGTCCGGGCTGTGACCACTGGCAGTCCAGCACTGCGGAGGGATCGTCACGCATGCGCTTTCAGGTCATTCTCAACCGCGATGGCGGGACGTTGCGTACGCTCGACCTCGACCAATTTTCCACACGGATGCGACAGACGCTGGAAGATGCCGGACACACCGTAAAGGTTGACATCGTTCCCGGCTCCGAGATCGAAGCCACACTCGACACGGCGCTCAGGAGCAGGTGTGACGTCATCATGGTGGGCGGCGGCGATGGCACCGTGTCGTCCGCTGCCGGAAAGCTCAACGGATCGAAGAAGGTTCTTGCGATCCTGCCGGCCGGCACGATGAACCTGTTTGCCCGCAGCCTGGCGATCCCGCTCCAACTCGATCAGGCTGTGGCGTCATTTGCGGATGGCGAGGTGCGCGCAGTCGATCTCGCGAGCGCCAACGGCCGCATCTTCATCCACCAGTTTTCGATCGGAATGCATGCCAAGCTGATCAAGCTTCGTGAAAAGCGGGAGTTTGCATCGCGGCTCGGCAAAATTCGCGCGTCGGTGCAGGCGGGCTTCGGGACGTTTTTCCGGCCGCCGCGCATCCGGGTTGCGATGACCATCGACGGCAAGGAGATGACGTTCTCGACCGCGGGTATCGGGGTGACGAACAATCTCTTCGGCGAGGGTCATCTTCCCTACGCTGACACGCCGGATGGCGGGGTGCTCGGCGTCTATGTAACGCGCGCGCGCCGCAAGCGCGATCTTGCCCGGTTCTTCTTCAACATGGCGCTGGGGCGCTGGCGCGCGAACGACCAGGTCGATATCTTCAGCGCGAAGACGGTCACGGTAAAGCTTGCCTCGCATCACAAGCGACTTGGCTGCGCGATGGATGGAGAGTTGTGCAAGCTGAGTGAAGTAACCGAACTGGAAATCCTGCCGGGCGCCCTGAAGGTGCTGGCGCCCCGGCAGTCCTGATTTACGCTTACTGAGCCGGCGCGGCGGGAGGCGTGGCCTGCTCCGCGGGCTGGTCCGTCGGCGCGCCACCGACCGGATCTTCGGGTGCGATGGATTCGCCGAACATGCCGACGCCCCACCAGACGACGATAGCAAGTAGAAGCGCGCAGATCAGGATCGTCAGGAGATGCGTTCCAGAACGCCCCTGACGGGCCTTGTCCTTGTCAACGATTTTCGTCATCGGTGTCTCCAAATATATGAGGTCCTCTCCCCGGCAATGTGCCGGGGAGGTCAAGGTTCCAAACGTGTGCGAAGCGGATGCTTCAGTCGCCGTCGCGAGTGCGCGGAGCGCGCGAGTTTTCGCGGTAGACGGCGTAGGCGAGGGCGGCGATCGCAGGCGCAATCAACACGACCGCGCGGCCGCGCCCGGCCAGAAGCGTCGGTATCAGCGCGATGGCCGTTGCGCTTGCAACGGCCTTCACTTCGGTTCCGCGACGGCGGGCCACGCGTTTCGCCTTCATCCGCGCCGTGATGCGGTGGACGATCAGGAGAACGATTGCCAGCCCGATGAAGCCGCCGGCGAACCACAGCGCGGCGTTAACCGTGCCAAGCTCGTTAGCGGCGGTGACAAAACCCGCGCCCAGCAAGAAGCCCGCGCCACAAAACAGGAACAGCGCGGCCGCTGCGTAGATCAGCAGCGAGCGGCGAAGGCGCGATACCGCTTCCGTCGCTTCGCCGGACACGACGGACGCCAGCAGTGTGGCAAGCATAGGCACGTTCTAACGACGCGAAAGGAGCGCCAGGAAGAAGCCGACACCTGCCGCTATCGCAAGCGACGTGATCGGCTTCTCGCGCACCGTCTCGGTGAGCTGCTGCTCAAGGTCGTCGGCATTCTGCTTGATGACGCCGACAGCGGCTTCGCCGCGCACGCGCAACTGCTCCGCGCCTTCGCTGGCCGCACGCTTCGCAGCAGAAACAGAATGCTCGCCCGTACGGGTGAGCTGCTCGGTCAGCTTGGCCACATCATCGCGCAAACGGTCGATCTCCGCTTCCAGATCTTCCGGGCTCCGGGCCGCGCCGCTCTTTACCGCCTTACCTGCTGCTGATGTCGCCATTTCAAACTCCTTGGGTGTTGCCGCCTCACAACGCGCGGTCTCCTGCGAGGTTCCCCATTGCCGGTTCGCGAGGGGAACCGTGCTGCGCGGCGGGACGTTGAGGGACATTGTAATCCGGAAAACCTTATTTCATGAAGCCTTTCGAGCTCAAAAAACCCCCGATCGTCCGGCTGCCGCCGCGGTCGAATTTCGAGATCGGTCTCTCGCGGAGCGCGCAGATTTCCATCGTGCTGATCGGCGCGGTGACGTTCATTTTCGCGCTTCATGCCGGCAGGTTCCTGCTCGCGCCCGTCTCGCTTGCAGTCGTGGTGGGGCTGATGCTGGGGCCGATCGCTCGGCGTATCGAAAAGCGGGGCATCGGGACGTGGGTCTCGGCGGGACTTGTGACGCTTCTGTTCCTCGCCGTCCTCAGTGCACTGACCGCAGCACTGGTCGGCCCGCTTACCTTCTGGGCCGGGCAGCTTCCCTCGATATGGGAGCAGTTGCAGGTCCAGCTTGCCCAGTTCAGCGAACCGCTGAATGCGATACGCGGCTTGCAGGAACAGATTCGCACCATCACCGGCGGATCGGGTGTCACGGTGTCTGTCGAGGACGGCTCGGCGGTTGAAAGCGTGGTGACGTTCGCGCCGGCGATGTTCGCACAGATCCTGCTGTTCCTCGCCAGTCTCTACTTCTTCATCGCCACGCGCGATGACATCCGCATCGCGGTGCTGCGGCTGTGCATGAGCCGGCGCTTGCGCTGGCGCACGGCGCACATCTTCATCGATGTGGAGTCGCTCGTGTCGCAATATCTCCTCTCGATCACCTTCATCAATATAGGTCTGGGCCTCGCGGTCGGACTGGCGATGTGGGTCGCCGGCGTTCCGTCGCCCTGGCTGTGGGGCGCGCTCGCGGGCCTTCTGAACTTCGTGGTCTATATCGGCCCGGCCGTCATGGCGGCTATTCTGTTCATCGTCGGGCTGGGAAGCTTCGAGACGCTCACCGGAAGCATGATGCCGCTGGTGATCTACATGTCGCTGAACCTGATCGAGGCGCAGTTCGTCACACCGCTCGTCGTGGGGCGAACACTCACGCTCAACCCGTTCCTCGTCGTCCTCGCCCTGGCATTCTGGATCTGGATCTGGGGGCCGGTGGGCGGATTCATCGCAATACCGGCCGTGCTGGTCGTGTTTGCGATCGCACGCAACATCGTGCCCGGCTTTGGCACGGCGCAGAACGGTCAGCCGTAAGGCCGTCAGATGAACGGGCGGATCGTCTCGCCGGGTCCTTCCCAGCGAGCCAGCGTCGTCAGGCCATCGATATCCAGTACCTCGCAGCCCCGATCGCGCCAACGCAGCATCTTGCGGTCGATCAGCTTGCGCACCGTCTTGTTGGTGTGAACCAGCGATAGCCCGAGCGTATCGGCCACATGCTGCTGCGTGATGGGAAGCTCGAGCGTGTCGCCGTTGATGAGGCCCACGGCGCTGGCCCGGCTCACCAGGAACGCGACGAGATAGGCAAGGCGCTCGATGGCGGTGCGGCGCCCGACGCTCAACAGGTTCTCGTCGAGCATGCTTTCCTCGCGCGAGGCAATCCAGGTGACGTCATAAGCGAGTTCGGGATGCTCGTGGTAGAGCGACATCAACTCCCCGCGCTCGAACACGCACAAGGTCATGGGCGAAAGCGCCTCGATCGAGTGCTGCATTTCGCCCATCAGGCTGCCTTGGAGACCGACAAGATCGCCCGGCATGACGAAGTTGACGATCTGCCGGCGCCCGTCCGGCAGGAGTTTGTACCGAAATCCCCATCCGACGAGCACCGTATAAAGATGCGGGTTGCGTGTTCCCTCCGAGAGAATTGTGGCGCCCTTGTCGACGCTCAGTTCGCCGCGCTTGAAGCGCGAAACGAACGACAACTCCTTCGTGTTGAAGTCCCGGAACAGTTTTCGGCGCATCAACGGGCATTTCTCGCACGAATATTTGCGCTCGGATTGTACCGGAATATCAGCCATGACGCCCCAAACCTCTATATCAGACCAAGCACAGCTCGGCGCCGGCGATGCGATGAATGTAGCATCTGCGCCACAGTTGCGTGTGCGTCTTTTTTAAATGACAACTCATGCTCATCAGGTGCACTTACCGTGTTTTTCGGAGGCATCTCATTGCGCGACATTCGATTGGACGGCATGCGTGTGCTCGTCATGGAAGACGAGTACCTGATTGCCATGGATGTCGAGCAATTGTGTTACGACCACGGTGCGGTCGAAGTCGTCATTGCCCGCAATGTGCAGGAACTCGGGCCCGACCCGCTTGACGGCAAGCGGTTCCACGCAGCAATCGTCGATGTCATGCTGGGCGGCCATTCCACGCTCGACTTCGCTAGCGGCTTGATCGAGCGAGACATTCCGTTCGTGTTCGCCACAGGGTATGCGCACAATGAGGGGATGTTCGACGCCGTCGCCGGCGTCGAGGTCATCAGCAAGCCCTATGCGGGAAAAATCCTGATCGAAGCCCTTGGCAGGGCGATTTCGCGCCAGAACGCGAAAAGTCAGGCGGCGTTTGATCCCATGACCTGAGAGGAGATCGCGTCGGGTCCGTAGTCGGCTTCACCCGCCACGTTGAGGATTTCCTGAAGCCTGCCGCGCGCCCGGCTGACCCGGCTCTTGATCGTACCGACCGCACATCCGCAAATCTCGGCGGCTTCCTCATAGGAAAAGCCCGACGCACCGATGAGGATGATCGCTTCGCGCTGATCGCCTGGCAACGTTTCGAGAGCTGCCCGGAAATCGTCGAGGTCCATGGATCCCTGCTGGCTCGGGTGAACCGCAAGACGGGCCGTGATGACGCCATCGCTGTCCTGCACTTCGCGTCCGCGCTTGCGCATCTGCGAATAGAACTCGTTGCGCAGGATCGTGAACACCCAGGCCTTCAGATTCGTGCCTGGCTGAAACGACGCCTGCTTGTCCCAGGCCTTCACCAGTGTTTCCTGGACCAGATCGTCTGCCTTGTCGGCATTCTGTGCCAGCGACATCGCGAAGGCGCGCAAGCTCGGGATGGCGCTTAGCAGGTCGTTCTTGAAAGACGAACCATCCGCCATCGTCATGCTCCTTCGCGAGACGCGTCGGACTCTTCCCGCTTCTCGAGCTGCTTCAGCAGGTCCGCGAACCTGTCGGGAACATCTTCCGAAACGATCTCGTCATAATATTGCTTGAGTTTGCGCCCGATCTCGGAATTCGACCCGAGCGGTTCACCGCTTCGTCCCGGCTTGAGATGCCCGTCGGAAGCTGCTTGGATATTTGGCTTCATATTGTGTCTCTTCACCCCAAAATTCGCCGCCCGGTTTCGGCTGCTCCAATCTCGACGCGAAACGCACGAATAGCGCAGATCGGCGGACCGGAACGATCAGTCGGAAATTCAAACGTGGCTGTCGGGAAAACGTTCCACATTCTTGGAACTTTTTTGGTATCGACGCGTTCTAAGCCCGAAGTATGCATCATTTCTGCTACAGTACCTGCCTGAGGGAGACGCCACATTATGAGTTTGTCCGCACGGATCGCGCCGCATCTGCCATTTTTGAGGCGCTTTTCCCGCGCTGTAACCGGCTCACAGGCGAGTGGCGACGCTTTGGTCGCTGCAACGCTCGAGGCGATCATTGCAGACGTGAGCGTTTTTCCGAAGCTCTCCAGCGATCGGATCGCTCTCTACCGCGTTTTCACCAAGCTCTTCACATCGGTGAGCATTCGCGTGCCTGATATCGACAGCAGCCCTTCGTGGGAAAGCCGCGCGGCGGCAAACCTGTCCGCGCTTGCACCGCTTCCGCGCCAGTCGTTCCTGCTTGTGGCGGTCGAGGGGTTCTCCGAATCCGAGGCGGCAGAAGTTCTCGGCGTCGATGTCTCGAAATTCTCCACGCTTCTCTCGGAAGCCAGCGACGAGATTTCGCGTCAGGTTGCTACCGACGTTCTCATCATCGAGGATGAGCCGCTGATCGCCATGGACATCGAGCAGATGGTCGAAGGCCTCGGGCACCGCGTCGTGGGCACCGCGCGCACCCACAAGGAAGCCGTCGCGCTGTTTTCCAGCACCAAGCCAAAGATGGTCCTTGCCGACATCCAGCTTGCCGATGGGTCGTCCGGCATCGATGCCGTGAACGAGATTCTGGCCTCGGCGCCGGTCCCGGTCATTTTCATCACAGCATTTCCGGAGCGTCTTTTGACGGGTGAACGTCCGGAGCCGGCTTTCCTCGTGACCAAGCCGTTTAACCCCGATATGGTCAAGGCCCTGATCAGCCAGGCACTCTTTTTCGATCGTCAGGCGAAGGCTGCGGCCTGATCCAAATGCGCGAATGATTCGATCGAGCAAGGCCGCCGTTGAGCGGCCTTCTCTTTGCTCAAGAAACTTGCCACCCGACGGTGGGTTTCCGGAACAAAAACTGTCAATGGACGTTTTCCAGCATCATTTCCAAGGAGATACCCATGCTGTACTGGGCGCTTGTTTTCCTCGTTGTCGCGATCATCGCCGGCGCGTTGGGATTCGGCGGCATCGCCGGTGCGTCAGCCGGCCTGGCGCAGATCCTTTTCTTCATCTTCCTCGCATTCCTGGTCATCTCGTTGATCGCTGGCCTCATGCGTCGGGTGGGTTGAGCGGCTGAGGAGAGTTCGGTGCGCCACAACACAGGCAGCGCCCACGAGCGGCGAAGCGTGCAGTCCCCTCAGCTCGCGCTCCGTCACCCGCCGGATGGTGCAGGACCTTGTCTTGTATCGTTCGGCGGCGTTGCATTTATGGATCATCTTTTGCCTCGACCATATCCATCAACAGACAACGACGAACGCCCGGACATCATGTTCGCGCAAGGTGTTCGCGGCGTCTCACAGGAGCTGGAAGCATAGCGAGCAGAGGCAACGACGGCGTCAACATGCGATCCCCAAAGCAGAGTGTCGATTTGGGGAGAGGGCTCCTGCATGCGTTGCGCAATGCGGGAATCATCGTGTTCTACCAGTCTCCCGATCTTCAGGTTCAATGGGGTCAAAACATCCCGGACGGCTGGGCCGGCGGTGACATTACAGGCAAGATCGACAGCCAGTTTCTACCCCTGGCGTCGGCAGACCGGATCATGGACCGCAAGCGTGCCGTGCTTGCCACGGGCACGCCCGATACGCTTGAGTTCCGGGACAACACGCCGGATGGCGGACGCTGGTTCGACATGTGGATCGATGCCGACCACGGCGACGACGGCACTGTAAACGGCATCGTCACCACGGTCGTCGAGATCACCGAGCGGAAGCATCGCGAACAGACGCTGCGCACGCTCCTGCGTGAAGTCAGCCATCGTTCCAAGAATTTGCTGGCGATCATTCAGAGTATCGCGACCCAGACCGGGCGTCATTCGTCACGGATCGACGTGTTTCTCGATCGCTTCCGCGGCCGGCTCCAGTCGCTCGCTTCGTCCCAGGATTTGGTGACGTCATCGAACTGGCGCGGCGCCATGCTGAGCGCATTGGTCGAAGGGCAGATTGCACGTTTTCGCGGCGAGGCGGACGACGGGGTGCATTTCGAAGGTATCGACGTCTACCTCAATCCCAACGCAGCGTTGCACATCGGCCTTGCCCTCCACGAACTCGTCGTCAATTCCATGAGCTACGGGGCACTTGCCCGACCGCATGGTGTCGCCACGCTGGTGAGCATCCTTCAGGCGGGGGAGGATGGCGAAAGCACTCTGGTGCTGACCTGGAGCGAACGGACGAATGCCTCCAGGCTTGAAGATCACAAGCAGTTCGGCAGCGTTGCGCTGGAACGTGTGGTTCCGTTGTCGCTCGAAGGCAAGGCAGGATTCACCCTTGACGGCGACAGGCTCGACTATCGCCTGGAGGTTCCGGCCGGAAATTTCGAGATCGAGTGAGCGGATTGCTCGCAGCTTCAGGTCTGTGGCGCATAAATCCGCTATCCAACGCAACCCTTCGCCGACGCAAGACAAAAAGAAAGCTGGTCGGTGGACCAGCTTTCTCTGAAGTGAGACGATTGGGGGGTATCGTCAGTGTGTGGCCTCACCATCCATGTCGGGGGGGGGCGATTTGGAGGGGCTGTAAACAACAGGCCACATGCACCTAAACGAAGGATTGACCATGTGGTTCCATCAAACATGAAGATTTTTTTGGGAACATGAGGTAGGGGAATACGTTCCTGCGCATACGTTGATATCTGGGTGGAGAGACGTGATGATTTCGCAGATGCACGCGGTACAGAATGCGGCTCGCATGGCGATGGATCATCGCGCTGCTGATCCGCGCTTCCGGCGGTCGGCCGCACAGTCCAGACGGTTCTGGTGGATATCGCTCGGTGTTCTCGCGCTCGCCGTCATCGTCGCAGCAGCGATGGCACTGGTTCGATAGGCCGGCTCGTGTATTCAGTTGCCCGGATTTAGACGTTCGGGCGGGATTCGAACCGTCATCTCACCCCTGTTGGGCTCTACATAAAATACCAGTGCGTACATGCCGCCATAGATCAAGCCTGCCAGTATGGCCAGCGTGGTCAAAAACCTGAACAGTGTCGGCATGTCTTTCCCGCAACTCCATCCATTCCAAGCCCGTCTCGTTATGGGACGCCTGCATGGCCATTTCAAGGATGGTGACGCAACCCGGCGGCAATGCTTGACGCGATAGTGGTTTTCATGTCGTTACCGCCCCGAAAGGGACGGAGATATGATGGGCACCGCTTCTGCCTTCACCAACGGGACTCTGCAGCGCATCGCACACGCGGATGTGAAGTGCTTTCCGTTGGCTGAAGCCTGGAGCCGGCCATCATGACGACCGTATCACAGACACGCCGCTCATCGGCGTCGGTTCTCACCATGCTGGAAAAGCGGGTCGTGGTGTTCGTCGGCCTGATGGGCGCCGGCAAGACCGCGATAGGGCGGAAGGTGGCGCAGACACTGGGCCTTCCCTTCGTCGACAGCGATCATGAGATCGAGACCGTGTCGCGCATGAGCGTGCCGGAACTGTTCGAGCGCTACGGCGAGCCCGAGTTCCGGGCTCTGGAGCAGAGGGTCATCGAACGTTTGCTGCGGGAAGGACCACGGGTTGTCTCGACCGGCGGTGGCGCGTTCATGAATGCGCAGACGCGGGAAGCGATCGGCTCATACGGCATATCCATGTGGCTCAAGGCCGATCTCGACGTTCTCATGGAACGCGTGGCCAAGAAGCAGAACAGGCCGCTTCTCAAAAACGCCGATCCGCGTGGTGTCATGCAGCAACTGATGCAGGATCGCTATCCCGTCTATGCCTTGGCCGACGTTACGGTGGAAACCCGCGACACCAAGCGCGAAATCATCGCCGACGAAGCGTTGCAGGCACTCGGCGACCATCTCGAACGCATCACATCCGCTGCCCATACGAGGCCAGAATGATCTCTACAGACACAGTGGACGAGACCGTCCGTGTTGAACTCGGTTCGCGGTCCTACGATATCCTGATCGGACGCGGGCTCATGGCGCGCGCTGGAACAGAGCTCGCCGCGCGGCTGCCGGGAGTACGCGCCGCGATCGTGACCGACGAGCATGTCGCACGTCATCACGCGCAGGCCTTGTCCGACGCGCTGGCCTCCGCGGGGATCGCATCGACCACGATCGCGATCACGCCGGGCGAGAAAAGCAAAAGCTTCGCCTCGCTGGAGAGCGTCGTTGATGGCGTGTTGGAAGCACGGCTGGAGCGGGGCGACGTCGTCATCGCGCTGGGTGGCGGGGTGGTGGGCGATCTTGCGGGCTTCGCGGCCGGCATCGTGCGGCGCGGAATGAAATTCGTGCAGATGCCGACATCGCTTCTGGCGCAGGTGGATTCCTCCGTGGGCGGGAAGACTGGTATCAACACCGCGCGCGGAAAGAATCTCGTCGGCGTTTTTCAGCAGCCTTCCCTCGTGCTCGCCGACACCGACGTACTCGACACCTTGCCGGAACGGGAGTTTCGTGCCGGCTACGCCGAGGTCGCGAAGTACGGCCTGATCGACCGGCCGGACTTCTTTTCCTGGCTCGAAGCGAACTGGCAGGAGGTCTTTGCCGGCGGTGCCGCGCGCATTCAAGCCATCGCCGAATCCTGTCGCGCGAAGGCAGAGGTCGTCGCCCGCGACGAGTTCGAGACCGGCGATCGCGCGCTTCTCAATTTGGGTCACACGTTCGGCCATGCGCTGGAGGCGGCGACCGGTTACGACAGCGCCAGGCTGGTTCACGGCGAGGGCGTCGCGATCGGCATGGCGCTGGCGCACCGCTTTTCCAGCCGCATGAACCTGTGCAGCATGGACGACGCGCACCGTGTCGAAGCGCATCTGGCCAAGGTCGGGCTGCCGGTGGCGATTGCCGACATCGCTGGCGACCTGCCGGATGCCGAGCGCCTGCTCGACTACATCGCGCAGGACAAGAAGGTCTCGCGTGGAGCGCTCACCTTTATCCTCACGCGCGGCGTGGGGAGGTCGTTCGTTGCCAACGATGTGCCGGCTTCTGAGGTGCTTGCCTTTCTGAGGGAGATTCTCGACCGATGACGCCGGAAATCTGGATCACTATCGGCATAATAGTGTTTTGCGTCTGCCTTTCGTTCCTGTTCTCGGGAACCGAGACGGGAATGACGGCCGTGTCGCGGGCCCGTCTTCACTCGTTGGCAGCGCAAGGCGACCGAAGAGCCGCCGTCGTCGAGCGACTGATCGAGAGAAAGGACAGGCTCGTCGGCGCCCTGCTGATCGGCAACAACCTGGTTAATATCCTCGCATCTTCGCTCGCAACGAGCGTGCTGCTTTCACTTTTCGGGCAAAGCGGCGTCGTTTATGCCACGATCGGCATGACTGTGACGCTGGTGATTTTCTCGGAAATCCTTCCGAAGTCCTGGGCGCTCGCCAAGCCAGAACAGTTCGCTCTGTTCGTCTCACCATTTGCGCGGCTCACCGTGTTCCTGTTCGGCTCGCTTTCGAGTGCCGTGAACTGGATCGTGCGCAACATGCTATCCATCTTCGGCGTAAGCCTTTCCATAAATGACGGCATGCTGTCGGCACACGAGGAACTGAGAGGGACCGTTGCCGTTCTTCACAGGGAAGGGTCATTCATCAAGCAGGATCGCGACCGCATGGGCGGCCTGCTCGATCTGCACGAACTCGAAGTCTCCGACATCATGATCCACCGCATGAACATGCGGTCGGTCAGCGCGGATGAGCCGCCTGAAACGCTCGTCCGCGAAATCCTGCAGAGCCCGCACACGCGCATGCCGATCTGGAAGGGCAGCACCGAGAACATCGTCGGCGTGGTGCATGCCAAAGACCTGCTTCGGGCACTCAACGACGTCGGCAACGATTTCTCGCGCATCGACATCACGAAAGTGGCCTCCAAACCGTGGTTCGTGCCCGATACGACCACGCTTCAGGACCAACTCAACGCATTCCTGCGGCGAAAATCGCACTTCGCCATCGTCGTCGACGAATATGGCGAAGTGGAAGGCCTCGTTACCCTCGAAGACATCATCGAGGAGATCGTCGGCGAGATCGCCGACGAACACGATTTGGATGTTCAGGGCGTCAAGCAGGAGGCCGATGGCTCGGTCGTGGTCGACGGTTCCGTGCCGATCCGCGATCTGAACCGCGCACTCGACTGGAACCTCCCCGACGAGGAGGCGACGACGATCGCGGGCCTCGTCATCCACGAGACGCAGTCGATCCCAAAGGAGAGGCAGGCCTTCACGTTCCACGGCAAGCGCTTCATCGTGATGAAGCGCGACAAGAACCGCATCACGCGGATACGGATCAGGCCCGCGGAACAAGTGTGACCATGGTCCCGCTAGTCACCGCGGACGAAAGGATCAGGCGCTACCCGCACGTCACCACGATCTGGTAGCAGGTATCACCACCGGGTCTTCTCACCCGGCGCGGCCGGCTCGATCGCGAGGGCATGAACACCGGCCTCGAGTTCCGGCGCCAGAAGTTCGTTCACGGCACGGTGGCGGTCGATGCGGCTCATGCCTGAAAACGCCTCTGCCACGATGCGGACACGAAAATGCGTTTCTCCGGTACCGTCGAACGCATCGTGGTGGTCCGAGCCGCTGTGGTGATGGCCGGCATGGAGATGGCTCTCGTTAATGACGGACACCCGTTCCGGGGCGAATGCCTTGGAGAGTTTGTTTTCGATCGTCGACTGGATGGACAAGGACACTTCCCTTCACCATATGGGGCGAGCGCCGAAGCACCTCGCATGATTCATGCGGGGTGAGCGATCATCCTGCAAATGTCAATTCTTGTATCGCACGGCGAAGCACCCATAATTGGTGGGTTGCCGCGATACGATCCACAAAATCCTACTCCGAGTTCGGATGACAGCGTATTCGAAATATTTCGACAAGATAAAGGTCCGCCCGGACAAGAAGGCGGAGGCGCAGTCGCGCGCGCCGGTCTGCCAGTGGGATGGCTGCCACGAGCCGGGCACCCACAGGGCGCCCGTCGGTCGTATGCGCGAGGGCGAATATTTCCGATTCTGCTTCGATCACGTGCGCGAGTACAACAAGGGTTTCAACTACTTCTCCGGCGTGCCCGATACGGATGTCGCGCGTTTCCAGAAGGAAGCGATGACCGGGCACCGGCCGACCTGGAAGATGGGAACGGGTGCCCAGGCGACCTCGAACCCTGACTTCGCGCAAAAGCGTTCGGGCAATGCGGGCTACTATAACCGCATGCGTGATCCGCACAGCGTCTTCGGTGGCGCGACGCGCGATCCCAATCGCCCGCGCGAGCGCAAGCTGAAGTCGCTTGAGGCCAAGGCGATGGAAACGCTTGGTCTTGATGCAAAGGCGACTGGCGCGGACATCAAGGCGCGCTATAAGGAACTCGTGAAGCGCCACCATCCGGATGCGAATGGCGGCGACAGAGGTTCGGAAGACCGCTTCCGCGACGTGCTGCAGGCCTACCGCGTGTTGAAACAAGCGGGTTTGTGTTAGTCGCTGCGTCTGCTAGATACGCCTCCGAATTTTGAGAATATGCCGGCGGAACGAACGGTTCCGCGTGTGGAGACATCATGAACAAGGTCGATCGCGACATAGCCAACCTTCCCGACACGACGGTTCCGGTGAAGGAAACCTTCGGTTTCGACTCCTCGATGGTCGTGCCGGCCTATTCGAGTTCCAACGAGAACGTTCCCGATATCGATCCGGATTACCTGTTCGATCGCCAGACGACGTTGGCGATCCTGTCCGGCTTCGCCTACAACCGCCGCGTCATGGTGTCGGGCTACCACGGCACCGGCAAGTCGACCCATATCGAGCAGGTCGCTGCGCGGCTCAACTGGCCCTGCGTCCGTATCAATCTCGACAGCCATGTCAGCCGTATCGATCTCGTCGGCAAGGACGCGATCGTGGTCAAGGAAGGCATGCAAGTCACGGAATTCCGCGACGGCATCCTGCCTTGGGCCTATCAGCACAATGTCGCGCTGGTCTTCGACGAGTACGACGCCGGCCGCCCGGACGTGATGTTCGTCATCCAGCGCGTGCTGGAATCGTCGGGCCGCCTGACGCTGCTCGACCAGAGCCGCGTCATCCGTCCGCATCCGGCGTTCCGCCTGTTTTCGACAGCCAACACGGTCGGCCTCGGCGATACGACGGGCCTCTATCACGGCACCCAGCAGATCAACCAGGCGCAGATGGACCGCTGGTCCATCGTGACCACGCTCAACTACCTTCCGCACGACAAGGAAGTCGAGATCGTGCTGGCCAAGGCCAAGCATTTCCGCACCGAAAAGGGTCGCGACACGGTCAACAAGATGGTCCGCGTCGCCGACATGACGCGCTCGGCCTTCATCAATGGTGACCTGTCGACGGTCATGAGCCCGCGCACGGTCATCATGTGGGCCGAGAACGCCGAAATCTTCAACGATGTCGGCTTCGCCTTCCGCCTGACCTTCCTCAACAAGTGCGACGAACTGGAGCGCTCGGTCGTTGCCGAATTCTACCAGCGCGCATTCGGCGAAGAACTGCCGGAGAGCGCCGCCAACGTGGTGCTGGGGTAGACGTTGGCCGGCCCGGGCGACAACACGCGCAATAAGTCCGGCAAGGGCGGCGACACCGACGCCTTCAAGCGGGCGGTGTCCGTGTGCATGCGCGCCATGGCCGGCGACAACGAGCTCGAGGTCGCCTTCGCCAAGGAGAAGCCGGCGCTTGCCGGTGCGCGTGCGCGGCTGCCCGATCTGCCCAAGAAAGCCAGTGCCGCCGACATCGCCGTCACGCGTGGTCTCGGCGATTCCATGGCCTTGCGCCGAGCATGCCATGACGCCCGCATCCACACGCGCCTCGCGCCGGAGGGCAAGCAGGCGCGCGCGATCTTCGATGCCGTCGAACAGGCTCGCGTCGAGGCGATCGGCTCGCGCATGATGGCAGGCGTCGCCGATAATATCGGCTCGATGCTCGAGGACAAATACACCAAGGCCAATCTTGCCGACGTCGCCGACCAGGCCGACGCGCCGATCGAGGAAGCCGTCGCGCTGATGGTGCGCGAGAAACTGACCGGCCGTCCGGCACCGAAATCCGGCGCGCGCGTCGTCGATCTCTGGCGCAAGTGGATCGAGGAGAAGGCGGGCGGCGACATCGCGGGCCTGTCCGAAAAGCTTGACGATCAACAGGCCTTCGCGCGTGTCGTGCGCGATATGCTCGCGTCGATGGAAATGGCCGAGGAACTCGGCGAAGACCAGCAGGAGCAGGAATCCGAGGACGACGACGAGAACCAGCCGCAGGGCGAGGAACAGTCGGAAGAGGGTGGCGAGGACGATTCCGGTTCCGAGGATTCGCAGTCGGAGGATTCCGACGCTGCCAGCGAGGATCAGGAGACTGGTGAGACGGAGAGCTCCGATGCGAGCGCCGACGAACTCTCCGACGACGACGATCTCGACGCCGAGACTCCTGGCGAGGCGAAGCGGCAGGACAATCCGTTCGCAAACCTTCCCAAGGAAATCGACTACAAGGTCTTCACGACCACGTTCGACGAGACCGTCGGCGCGGAAGAGTTGTGCGACGAAGAGGAACTGGAGCGTCTGCGCGCGTTCCTCGACAAGCAATTGTCGAACCTGCAGGGCGTGGTGGGGCGTCTCGCGAACCGCCTTCAGCGCCGCCTGATGGCGCAGCAGAACAGGTCGTGGGATTTCGACCTCGAAGAGGGCACGCTGGACCCCGCGCGCCTCGTGCGCGTCGTCATCGACCCCATGCAGCCGCTGTCGTTCAAGATGGAGCGCGACACCAAGTTCCGCGATACGGTCGTGACGCTGGTGATCGACAATTCCGGATCGATGCGCGGGCGCCCGATCACGGTTGCCGCCACCTGCGCGGACATTCTCGCGCGGACGCTCGAGCGCTGCGGCGTGTCGGTCGAGATTCTCGGCTTCACGACGCGGGCGTGGAAGGGCGGGCAGGCGCGCGAGAAGTGGCTCAAGGAGGGCAAGCCGGCCAATCCCGGACGCCTCAACGATCTGCGCCACATCATCTACAAATCCGCCGACGCCCCCTGGCGGCGTTCGCGCCGCAACCTCGGTCTGATGATGCGCGAGGGCCTGCTCAAGGAAAACATCGACGGCGAGGCGCTTCTCTGGGCCCACAACCGGCTCATCGCGCGCCCCGAGCAGCGTAAGATCCTGATGATGATTTCGGATGGCGCTCCGGTCGACGATTCCACGCTGTCGGTCAATCCGGGCAACTATCTCGAACGGCATCTCCGGGCGGTCATCGAACTCATCGAGACGCGTTCGCCGGTGGAACTGCTGGCGATCGGCATCGGCCACGACGTGACCCGCTACTATCGCCGCGCCGTCACCATCGTCGATGCCGAGGAACTGGCCGGCGCGATGACCGAGCAACTCGCCGCGCTCTTCGGTGAAGAGAGCCAGCGCGAGATGCGGCGCAGCGCGGGCAGGCGGTGAGGTCGCTTTTCAGCGTCCTACTCCGGGCCTGTTTGGCAATACGCAGAACTCTGTGCCCTATGTTGCCCCCCTTTGTCCTGCCGGACGCCCTGGCCCGGGCCGCGGGTCTCGGGCCAGGGCGTCCGGCAGGACAAAGGGGGGCGCGAAGGAATGCAGGCTTTCAGGGATTAGCTCTTGCCACCGCCCTCTTGATCGCGCCCTTGCCGGTTCTTGCCCAGAACGCTGCCATTCGTGACGTCGATGTCCAGTCCAGTCCGATACCGAATTTCCGGCTTGGTTCGAGCGACACGGTCTTCGGCGCGCTGGAGTTCGTCGGCGGCTTGACGATGCGGTCCTCGGACCGGGAGTTCGGCCAGGTGTCCGGTCTGCGCTTCCTGACGCCGGGCGAAGAATTTCTGGGCGTGGCGGACCACGGCTATTTCGTCTTCGGTACGATCGCGCGCGACGCTGCCATGGTTCCCATCGGCGTCGAGCGCGTGCGCATACACCCGATCGCAGGTGAGGGCGGCCGGATCATCTATGACAAGGAAGGCAAGGACGCGGAGGGTCTTAGCGTTCACGACGGCATTGCGACGGTCGCGTTCGAGCGTCTGGCGCGGGTCGAGCAGTTCAGGATCGATCCGAAGGACATGAAAGGGCCGATCGACAGCCTCGATTTCATCATTCCGCCGGCCGAACTTCGCTACAATCAGGGTCTGGAAACCATCGCGCGCGCTCCCGATGACAGTCCGCTTGCGGGCGCGACGGTCGTCGTCGCCGAACGCAGCGTGGACGGCAGCGGCAACATTTTCGCCGCGATCCTCGATGGCCCGCAGAAAGGGATTTTCAAAGTCGTTCGCAGCGAGGATTTCGACGTAACGGACGGAGCATTTCTGCCCAATGGCGATCTGCTGTTGCTGGAGCGACGCCTGTCGGTCACGCGGGGCGTGGGAATACGCATTCGTCGCTTCGACGGCGCGAACATTGTCAGCGGTGCGCTGATCGATGGCGACGTGGTGCTGGAAGCCGATTTGGCCTATCAGATCGACAACATGGAAGCGATGGACGTCTGGAAACGCGCCGATGGCGCGACGATGATCAGCCTGATGTCCGACGACAACCAGTCTTTCCTGCAGCGGTCGCTCTATCTGGAATTCAGGCTGGTGGAGTAGTTACGCCAGCGCCTGCTGAACCTTGTTGCGGATCTCGACCAGCGAAAATGGCTTTGGGACCACATCGACGATGATGTCGGCCAAGTCCGCCGCACGCTCGCGTTGTTCCGCATAGCCCGTCATGAGAAGGATGCGGATGCCGGGGAATTCGCTTGCGGCGCGCTTTGCCATTTCGATGCCGTCCATGGCCGGCATGCGGATATCGGACAGGACCAGGTCGTACTGGCCGTTCGCTTCGCGGATGCTCGACAGGCCGAGATCGCCGTCTTCGGCCGTCTCCACCTCGTGCCCGGCGGCAGCGATGGCGCGAGCCGTAAAGGTCCGCACCGAGTCGTCATCCTCGACGATCAGGATGCGCGCCATGCCTCAAGCGTCTCCCTTGACGATGCCGACGAAGGGCAGTTCGCGGAACGCGTGCGCCACGTCCATCCCGTAGCCGACGACGAAATAGTCGGGGCAGTCGAAGCCGACGAAGTCGGCCGTGAGATCGGTCTGGCGCTTCGAATGCTTGTCGAGCAGCACGGCGATCGAGACGCTCTTGGCTCCGCGCGAGAGCATGAGTTCGCGGGTGTATTTCAGCGTCTTGCCGGATTCGAGGATGTCGTCGATCAGGAGGACGTCGCGCCCGGCGACTTCGTTGTCGATGTCGCGCAGCACCCTGACCTCGCCGCTCGTCGTGCCGGCGCCATAGCTCGAGATGAAGATGAACTCGACTTCCGGCGACAGGCCGGTGTCGTGCATTGCCCGGATCAGGTCGGCTGCAAAGATGAACGAGCCTTTGAGAATCGAGATGACGAGAAGATCGTCATATTCACGTCCGGCGATATCCTTCGCCAACTCGAGATTGCGGCGGGCAATCGCGGATGCGCTGAACAGAACCTCGATATCCTTGCCGCGAACGACTGGCATCAGCGGATGTCCTCCTGGAAATTGACCGCAACGGTCTTGACCCCGTTGGTAGGAGGCTCCAGGCGGCTGGAAAAGGCGTAGCGGCCTCCGGGCTTGAGCTCGGTGCCTCTTGTCCCCAGAAAATAGCGTGTCGTCTCGCCATCCGTCGCGATCACGGAGATTTCGATCGGCGGCAGGGGCAATTCCTGATCACTGTGATTCTGCGCCTGTCCTTCGACGAACAGGATTTCGCGTCCGCCCTGGAGTTCGATGCGGCTCTTCACCTCGGCAATTCTGAGCGGCTGCGCCATCTGGGACGGGACGCCGATCACGGCCTGTCGCATCAAGGCATGTCCGCCGGACACCCAGAATGCGAGTGCGACCAGCGTCAGGCTGAACCCCCAGAACAAGGGGCCGCCCTGGCGGCCGTCGTCGATTTCCGCCGCCGCTGCGAATCGCAGTGTGTCCATCCCGACAGCCGGCGGAGTTGCGGTCGACTGCTGGGCCGGCTGCAAAGCGGATCTCGGGTCGAGCGTTTCGTATTCCGCCTCGGAAAAGTCCGTCGGCTGCGCATTGTCGCGCCGAGCCTGCGGATCGGTCATGATTTCGCCGGAAACCGGGCGTGCCTTGTCGTGATCTCTCATGCGGCCGGCCGTCCTTTGGCGCTGCTCCTATCCGGGTACCGTCAATTGGTTAACGCTTCGCTGCCGATCCGGGGCCGCAGCACGGAAATTAACCCGGCATTAACCATGCGGATGGAAGGTCAGGTCGCCAGATGGTCCGCTATGCCGCCGCCGGCACACGCCCTAGACGCAAGGAATTCCAGTGATCCGCTTCGAAAATGTCGGCCTCCGTTACGGCATGGGTCCGGAAATCCTGCGCGATATCTCATTTCACCTGCCCGAGCGGTCGTTTCAGTTCCTGAGCGGTCCATCGGGCGCGGGCAAGACGACGCTTCTGCGCCTTCTCTTTCTCTCGCTGAAGCCGACGCGGGGGCTGATTACCGTCTTCGGCAAGGACCGGTCGCGAATCACGCGTAAGGAACTGCCGCTGATGCGCCGGCGCATCGGCGTCGTGTTTCAGGATTTCCGCCTGCTCGAGCACATGACCACCTACGAAAACGTCGCGTTGCCGCTGCGCGTTCGCGGCCGGGAGGAAGCCTCCTATCGCAACGACGTGATTGAACTCCTGAAATGGGTCGGCCTCGGCGAGCGCATGCATGTTTTGCCGCCCGTCCTGTCGGGCGGCGAAAAGCAGCGTGCGGCGATCGCGCGCGCTTTGATCGAGCAGCCTGAAATCCTTCTGGCGGACGAGCCCACCGGCAATGTCGATCCGCCCCTGGCGCGCCGTCTTCTGCGGCTGTTTCTCGAACTCAATCGCCTCGGCACAGCCGTCGTCATCGCAACGCACGATCTCGGGCTGATGGAGCAGGTGGATGCGCGCCGCATGATCCTGTCCGGCGGGAGGCTCGACATCTATGACTGAGGCGCTGCCCATCGAAGAGGATGCCGAACACGAGGCCGTGGCGCGCAGCGTGGAGCGCGTGCCGCGCAAGATGGCGCCGATCGTGCCACCCTACAATGTCGCGGGCAGCGCGCTCATTCTGGTGATCGCGATCATGACGTTCCTGTCGTGCCTGACGCTCGGCGCGGTGACGTTGGTGCGCGACACGGCCGCGACATGGCAGTCGCAGATCGCGCGTGAGGCGACGATCCAGATCAAGCCGGCCGACGGACTGGACATGGATGCGGCACTGGCGTCCGCGCAGCGCGTAGCGTCCGGCTTTGCCGGCGTCCGTTCAGCCGCGATCGTCGACCGCGCGGCAACCGTGCGCCTGCTGGAGCCCTGGCTCGGTGCCGGCCTCGACATCGACGAACTGCCCGTCCCCCGTCTCGTCATCGTGACCATCGATCCGGCCGGCCCGCCAGACTTCGCAGCGGTGCGCGCGGCACTTGCCGCAGAAGTGCCGCAGGCGTCGCTCGACGATCATCGGACCTGGGTCGACCGGCTTATCGCCATGGCGCGGACGACGGTGACGATCGGCGTGTCGGTTCTCATGTTGATGCTGGCGGCGACCGTGCTGTCCGTCGTCTTCGCGACGCGCGGCGCGATGGCCGGCAATGGCCACATCATCGAGGTCCTGCACTTCGTCGGGGCGGAGGCGCGCTTCATTGCGGCCGAATTCCGCCAGCATTTTCTTCTGACCGGCATGAAGGGCGCGGCGGCCGGTGGTGTCGCTGCGGTCATCGTCTTCATCGGATTTTCGTGGTGGTCCTCGCGCAACATGGCGACCCCGCAGGCCGATCAGGCGACTGCGCTCTTCGGCAATTTCGCCATCGGCGCCGCAGGCTATCTGGGCGTTGCGCTGGTCGTGGCGGCCATCGGTGTGCTCACGGCGGCGACCTCGCATCTGACCGTCGTGTCCTACCTGAGCGACATCGACACCAGACACCATGACGGCTGACGTGCTGCAGCCGCATTCCGAACAATCCGGCTATCCAATGCGGCAATTCGGGGTTAACCATGACACCATGAAGGTGTCCGGACCGACAGGCGCGCCGCAGCATGCGTTGGGCGCGAACGAGAATGGCAAGCAACCGCCGCGTCGCGGCGCGCTGCGTGCCGTTGGCCTCGCCGTGGTGTGCCTCATCGCGGGTGGACTGGCGTTCCTCGGCGGCTTCGCAGCCTTCTCGACGCATGTGGCTCGCCTGACGACGCCGGAACTGCAAGGCAGTGCCGATGCGATCATTGTACTGACAGGCGGACAGGCGCGCATCGACGCGGCGCTGGAACTGTTGCAGTCGGGCAAGGGCAAGCGCCTCTTGATCAGCGGCGTCCACCCATCCGCGCGTATGAAGGACCTGCAACGCGTGACGGGCGGTGACGAGAAGCTGTTTTCATGCTGCATCGACATCGATCGCGCCGCGCTGGATACGATCGGCAATGCCGAGGAGAGCGCGAAATGGGTCACGAGCCACGCCTATGGCACGGTCATCGTCGTGACCAACAACTATCACATGCCGCGCAGCCTGCTCGAGTTGAAGCGGATGGTCGGGGAGACGGTCCTGCTGCCCTATCCCGTCGTCAACACGCCGCTCGACAAGGGCGAATGGATGAAAAGCGGCGACGCCCTGCGCGTCCTGTTCATGGAATATACGAAGTATCTCGCCTCCGTCGCGCGTGGGCTTTTGCCCAAGCCGGCCGACGGTATCGGCGTGGCGACGATAGACGCCTCGAGCGCCGGGCTCCACAGTTCGTCGTACTGAGTCTGTCGCCATAATTTGCGTTTTTTCCGGCATGGTGTAACCACGGTCGCATGACACTTCGTGGGCCGGAATACTAATGCTCGTCTTTCGATCGCTGGCGTTCAACGTCGCCTTCTACGTCAGCCTGATCCTCCAGATGTTGTTCTGGACGCCCTACTATTTCCTCGCGCCGCGCCACATGGCGTGGTTCGTGCCGAAATTCTGGGCCCGGTCCAGCCTCAAGCTTCAGGAATGGATTGCCGGCACCGAAAGCCGCATCGAGGGCATGGAGAACCTGCCCGAAGGACCGTTCATTCTCGCGCCGAAACACCAGTCCTTCTGGGATACGATGGCGTTCTTCCCCTACCTCAAGGACCCGGTCTACATCCTCAAGCGCGAGCTGATGTGGATTCCGCTCTTCGGCTGGTATGTCGGCAAGATGAAGATGATCCCGATCCATCGCGGCAGCCGGTCCAAGGCGCTCAAGGACGCGCTCAGGATCGCGAAATCGCGTATGGCGGACAATCGCCAGCTCATCATCTATCCAGAAGGCACGCGCCGCGCGCCGGGCGACGATCCCGCCTACAAATGGGGCATTGCGGAAATCTACGCGACGCTCGGCGTACCCGTGGTGCCCGTCGCGCACGTCGCAGGGCTCTATTGGCCGCGGCGCAAGTTTCTGCGCTTTCCCGGCGTCATCCATGCCCGCTTCCTGCCGCCGATCGAGCCGGGCCTCGACAAGGACGCGTTCCACGCACGGCTGATCGCCGAGACCGAAGCCGTCTGCGACGAATTGCTGATCGAGGCAGCACAGTCGGAAAACCCGCCGCAGATGCCTCCCACCGCCGTCGCGCGGCTCAGGGCGCTGGGTGTCGAACCGCCGCCTCAACAGGCGTGATCCGCGCGGCGACACCTTCCAGCCAGTGATCGCGGATGCCGAGCGCGCGCAGGTGCGCGACGGTGTTGATCACATAGTCTTCATTGGCGCCTGAGCGCCCGGCCGAGCCGGAGACGATGTGTGCCGCGTCCTCGACGTCGATGCGGCCGGCATACTGGATGTGATGGCGATCGACGACATAGGTGACGGCCTCCACGATCGCGCCGTCGTCCAGCCGCACGGGGAGCCGTCTTTCCAGATAAACGTCGGTGACGAGTTCCCGTTCGCGCAGATAGGTCATCACTTCGTCGGCAAGGTCAGCGGGGACGCGAAAGGCGAGTCCGATGCACGAGCCGCCGCGGTCGAGCCCGAGAACGAGGCCCGGCCGTTCCGGTGTGCCGCGATGGACGTGTGACCGGACGCACAAGGCCCGGCGATAGCCATTGAGGCGTGCCCTGCGCGTTTCGGTATGGGCAAACCCTGGCCGCCATATCAGCGAGCCATAGCCAAACACCCAAAAATCGCCCATATCGCCAATCCAGAGTCACAGCGTTCGTGGAAGACACGGGCGAGGGGTAACGAGAGCGACGGCATGGCGTCAAGCGCAGACAAGAAAACCAACTACAGCCGGCGCTTCTTCTGGTTCGCCGTCGCGATCGTCCTGGTGGTCGTCGGCTATACGTTCGGCTGGAACTATCTGGGCGACAGACTGGTCGAGCAGGTCAATGCGAACGTGGCGACCATCAATCGCGACGGACGCCGCGCGAGCTGCGAAAATGCCGAGGCGAAGGGCTATCCGTTCCGCATCGGCGTGTTCTGCCGTTCCGTCATGTTCGTGGACGCCCGCGCGGGCGTCAGTTTCCGCGCACGCCAGTTTCGCTCGGCAGCGCAGGTTTATTCACCCCAGCATGTCGTCGGCGAGCTGGATGGCCCCGCGAGCCTGGAGATCCCAGGCCTGAACGCGCTCGATCTCAACTGGACGAGCATGCGCGCAAGTGTCCGCCTGACCACGGACCTGCCGGAGCGCGTATCGCTCGAAGCGCAGGATTTGGCCGTGCGCCGCGATGAAGCCAACGGCGCGGCGTCGCCGCTTCTGGCCGGCGCCAAGGTCTTTGAATTCCATATGCGGCCCGCCGGGGCGGATCTCGACCTGGCCTCGCGCTTCACCGATCTGCAGCTCGGCGAACAGTTGGAAGGGGCAACCATACCCATTCCGCCGCTCGATGGCGTGGTCGATGTATCCATTGCCGATGGCGTGCGTCTGGCGGCCTCCAGCCTTGCGAGCCTGCGTGGCACGTCCGGGACCATCAGGACGATCAGCCTGAATCTCGACGAGCAGACCGGCGCTACCGTCACGGGGCCTGTGTCGATCGATGAAGACGGCCTGATCGATGCCGATCTCGAAGTGACGTTGCGCAATCCGCAGGCGATCGGGCGCGTGCTGGCCGACCTTATTCCCGACGCGCGCCGCGAGATCGGCATGGGGTTTTCGGCAATGTCCGCCATGGGCACCGCGCCGACCCTGCCGCTTCGCATCTCCAAGGGCGAGATCAGCCTCGGCTTTCTCTCGCTTGGATCGATCCCGCCGCTCTGAAACGCTCAGCGCTTCTCGGGGTGCGCGGCGACCTGACGCCCGAAATCCGGTGAATCGACTTCCTGTCCCGCGTCGATGATCGAGCGCCTGATGGTGCGTGTGCGCGAAAACAGGTCGAACAGCTTGTCGCCGTCGCCCCAGCGCACCGCGCGCTGAAGCGACGCCAGATCCTCGGAGAAACGCGCCAGCATTTCGAGGATCGCGTCCTTGTTGTGCAGGCAGACATCGCGCCACATGGTCGGATCGGAGGCGGCGAGGCGCGTGAAATCGCGGAAGCCGGACGCCGAGTATTTGATGACTTCCGACTTCGTGACCGTCTCCAGATCGTCGGCCGTGCCGACGATGTTGTAGGCGATGATGTGCGGCAGATGCGAGACGATCGCGAGCACCATGTCGTGGTGCTGCGGGTCCATCGTGTCGATGTTGGAGCCGCAGGCGCGCCAGAAAGCCGAGAGGCGCTCGATGGCTTCGGGGTCGGTGCCATCCACTGGCGTCAGGATGCACCAGCGGTTTTCGAAGAGGTCCGCGAAGCCCGCATCCGGACCGGACTTTTCCGTGCCGGCCAGCGGATGACCGGGGATGAAGTGCACGCCTTCAGGGATATGCGGCTGCATCTGTGCGATGACGGACGCCTTGGTCGAGCCGACATCGGTGAGGATCGCGCCCGGCTTGAGCGACGATGCAATGGCGGCGGCAACATCGCCGGACGATCCGACGGGAACCGAGACGATCACGAGATCGGCATCCTGCGCCGCTTTTGCGGGATCGGATTCGTAAGCGTCGCCGAGGCCAAGCTCGCGGGCGCGCTCGAGCGTCGCGGTGCTGCGGGTCGAGATGACGATCTCGCCCGCAAGGCCTTCGCGGCGGATCACGCGGGCGATCGACGAGCCAATGAGGCCGATGCCGATGAGGGCGATCCTGTCGAACATGGTTTCGGGCATGGGGTCAGGCTTTCAGAAATTCGGTCAGAGCGGCGATAACGCCACGATTGGCTTCCTCGGTGCCGATGCTCATGCGCAGGGCGTTGGGGAAGCCGTAGGCGGAAACACGGCGCAGGAGATAGCCGCGCGCGGCGAGATACTCGTCCGCCTTCGCCGCCGAATATCGCTCGTCTTCGGGAAAATGGATCAGGATGAAGTTGGTCACGCTGGGGGTCACCCGCAGTCCAAGCTTCTCCAGTTCCTCGCTCGTCCAGCGCAGCCACTGTTCGTTGTGGCCGACGGAGCGCTCGACGTGGTCACGGTCGTGCAAGGCCGCGACGCCCGCCTCGATGGCGACGGCGTTGACGTTGAACGGATCGCGCACGCGCTCCAGCGCCTCGATGACGTGCGACGGCGCATAAATCCAGCCGATCCGTGCGCCGCCGAGCCCATAAGCCTTGGAGAAGGTGCGGGTCATGACGACGTTTTCGTTCCCGGCGACCAGTTCGACACCGGCCTCGTAGTCGTTGCGGCGCACGAACTCAGCATAGGCGGCGTCGATCACCAGCAGCACGCTTTTCGGCAGGCCGGCATGCAGGCGGCGGATTTCCTCGAACGGCAGATAGGTGCCGGTCGGGTTGTTGGGATTGGTGAGGTAGACGATTCGCGTGCGTTCGGTCACGGCGGCGAGGATCGAATCCACGTCGCTGCGCTCGTCGGTCTCCTTGGCGGGGACCGGTGTGGCGCCAACGGAGCGGATATAGATCGGGTAGGCCAGGAAACCGTGCGCGCTGTAGATGCCCTCGTCGCCCTCGCCGACATAGGCGCGCGCCAGCAGCGCCAGCGCTTCGTCGGAGCCGTTGAAGATCATGATGTTTGCGACGTTGAGCCCGTGCCTGGCGGCGATCGCCTCGCGCAGCCGCGTTGCAGCCCCGTCCGGGTAGAGCTGGAGGTTCGAGGCCACCGCGCGCGCGGCTTCCACCGCCTTTGGCGAGGGCCCGAGCGGATTCTCGTTGGCCGACAGCTTGTGGACCTTCGCGACACCCTCCGGCGCATGACTCTTGCCGGGCACGTAGGCGTCGATGTCCATGACGCCGGGGCGGGGCTGAGGGCGAGACTTGATGGTCATTGTGGGCGATCCAGCTTTGAAAGGCGGCCTGCTCTACCAAGGTTTGGCGTTGACGCAAAGTCCACGGCGTCCTAAAAGCAGGCCTGATCCGTGGTGATTTGGCCGGTCGGCTTGCAGCCACGTAAAACAACTTGCTAAAGGGCCGATTGCAACAAGTCCGTTGGACCGGCCGCGATTTCGCCGCCGGTCTTTTTGTTTTGGAGTGTTTGCAGTGCCCATCAAGATCCCCGACCAGCTTCCCGCCCGCGACATCCTGGTGCGCGAGGGCGTGTCCGTGATGGACGAACAGACCGCGCTGCGGCAGGATATCCGGCCGTTGCAGATCGGTCTGCTCAACCTCATGCCGAACAAGATCAGGACCGAGGCGCAGTTTGCCCGGCTGATCGGTGCCACGCCGCTGCAGGTCGAGCTTACATTGGTGCGCATCGGCAACCACAAGGCCAAGAACACGTCCGAGGATCACCTGATCTCCTTCTATCAGACGTGGGATGAGGTCAAATCGCGCAAGTTCGACGGCTTCATCGTCACCGGCGCGCCGATCGAACTTTTGGCTTTCGAGGACGTCACCTACTGGGAGGAACTGACGCGCATCCTCGACTGGACGAAGACCAACGTGCATTCGTCGTTCTTCATCTGCTGGGGGGCGATGGCCGCTGCCTGGCACTTCCACCGCATTCCGAAATACACGCTGGAGCAAAAGGCGTTCGGCGTTTTCCGCCATGGCAACAATGCGCCCGCGTCGCCCTATCTCACCGGGTTCTCCGACGATTTCGCCATACCCGTCTCGCGGTGGACCGAGGTTCGCAGCAGCGATATTCCGTCCGGCCAGGGCCTGGAACTGCTGATGGAATCGGAGGAGACCGGCCCCTGCATGCTGGCGGAGAAGACCGGCAACCGGCTCTATATGTTCAATCATATCGAGTACGATTCGACGTCGCTCAAGGAAGAGTACGACCGCGACATCGCGCTCGGCACACTGATCGACGTGCCGCACGGCTATTATCCCGACGACGACCCGAGCCGCCCGCCGCTCAATCGCTGGCGCTCGCACGCGCATCTGCTGTTCGGCAACTGGATCAATCAGGTCTACCAGACGACCACGTACGAATTGTAGGGCTTGGCCGGGTTGAAGCGATCAGCCCGGCGCGCGCAGCATCTTCTCCCAGCGCTTGATCGCGCGGTCGCGTTTCAGGCGCGAGAGGCGCTGGAGCCAGAAGATACCGTCGAGCTGGTCGATTTCGTGCTGGATGCACGTTGCGAGGAAGCCGTCGGCATCCTCCGTGACGTGCTCGCCGGTCAGCGATTGGTAGCGGACACGGATGCGGGCAGGGCGTTCGATCTCGTCGGTCACACCCGGCATCGAAACGCTGCCTTCGGTGTGGCGGGCCGTCTCGTCCGACGCGTTTTCGATGATCGGATTCACATAGACGCGCACGCCATCCTCCCGCGACAGTTCGATCACCGTTACGCGCTTGAGAACGCCGATATGAGCTGCGGTGATGCCGACGCCGGGTGCCGCGCGCATGGTGTCGAGCAGATCGTCGGCGAGCGCGCGGAGGTCGCCGTCGAACGTATCGACGGCTGCGCATGGGTTTCGCAGCGCGGGGTCAGGATAGCGAACGATCGGGCGGACAGCCATGCGGTCAGGAGCCGCCGGTCTCGGCGTTTCGCATGGCGCGGGTCGCACCTTGCGGGCTCATGACCGGCACGAACACCCGCCGTGACGACCGGGCCGCTACCGGGATGCCCTGGTAGAGCCGCTTCTGCGCCTCGACCACGATCACGCCCGCGAATATCGGCCAGAACCGTCTGCCGGCGCGCTCGAAAAGTGCGTGCAGCCGCATCATCCAGCGCCGTTTCGAGGGCGGGAAGTGAAGCGCGTCCGCCCATGAACCCGGCGTGAAGTTCGTGTCGCGCAGGAGCGCGTTGAGCTGCCCGCGCGAGAATGGGCGGCCATTGCCGAAGGGCGTATGCTCGAATCGCGCCCACATGCCGCGCCGGTTCGGCACGACGACGACGAGACGTCCGCCCGGCGCAAGCACGCGCCAGATTTCCATCAGCGTCTCGCGTGGGTTCTCCGTGTGTTCGAGGGCATGAACCATAAGGATGCGGTCGATGGACGAATCGAACAGCGGCAGTTCCTCGTCGAAGACGAGTGCGGTCGCGGAAGGTCCGGCGGGCGGCCAGTTCACCGCGCCCTGCATGGCGGGCATGAAGGCGAAGACGCGCTCGGCGTCCGTGCCGAACCGTTCCAGCCAGGGCAGCGTGTAGCCCAACCCGACGAGGCGCTCGTTGGGCAGCGTCGCCCACACTGAAGACAACGCCATCGTGATCGAACGCTCCGCCAGCCGGCCAAGCGTGCACGAATAGAACGACCGCAGATCGATGATGTCCGACAGCATGGCGCGACCGTATCGACAGGCGGCGTCGAACTCAAGAAAGCCGTCTTCCAGGAAATCCGGTTTCGGCGACGCGGCCATTGTTCTATCGTCCAATGAACATCAAGGAGACAGACATGGCCGTCGAGATCGAACAATTCCTGTGCCGCAGCGACAATTTCGGGGTTCTGGTGCACGACAAGGCGACCGGCGCTACCGCGATCATCGACGCACCCGAGGAACGCCCGATTCTCGAGGCGATCCAGCGCACCGGGTGGCAACCAACGATGATCCTGACGACGCATCACCATGGCGACCATGTCGAGGCCAATCTGGCGCTGAAGGAACGCTTCGGGCTGACGATCATTGGCCCGAAGGCGGAGGCGTCGAAGATTCCCGGCATCGACCGGCAGGTCTCCGAGGGCGATTCGTTCCAGCTCGGAGACGAGGAGGTGCGTGTTATCGAGACGCCGGGGCACACGGCGGGCCACGTATCCTACTATTTGCCGAAATCTGGCGTCCTGTTCGCGGCCGATACGCTTTTTGCACTCGGATGCGGGCGGCTGTTCGAGGGAACGCCGGCAATGATGCATGCGTCGCTCGCCAAGCTCGCGGCGTTGCCGGCGGCGACGACGGTCTATTGCGGCCACGAATATACGCTGTCCAATGCCCGCTTCGCGGTGACGATCGACCCGACCAACTCTGCGCTGACGAAGCGTGCAAAGGAGATCGAGGCTCTGCGTGCGGATGACAAGCCGACACTGCCCACGACGATCGGCGTCGAGCTCGCAACCAACCCGTTCCTGCGTGCGCATGACCCGGCGATTCGCCGCAATCTCGGCATGGAGCGCGCGACCGACGCAGAGGTGTTCGCGGAAATCCGCAAGCGCAAGGATCTGGCGTGACGGCTGCGGAGATCATCGCCGCGCTTGGCATGCAGCGTCATCCCGAGGGCGGCTGGTATGTCGAGATGTTCCGCGACGCCGAGGGCGGCGAGCGCGGCCACTCGACGGCGATCTATTTCCTGCTGGAGAAGGGCGATTGCTCGCACTGGCACCGGGTGAAGGACGCGACGGAGATCTGGCACTTCCATGCCGGAGCGCCGCTCGATCTCAGCCTGTGGCGGGAGGGTGATGCGGAGACCGATCTTATTCGCCTGGGGATCGATCTTGGCGCCGGCCAGCGGCCGCAGGGCGTGGTGCCTGCCAATGTCTGGCAGGCCGCCGAGACAACTGGCGACTGGACGCTTGTCGGCTGTACCGTCGCGCCGGGCTTTTCGTTTTCCGCGTTCGAGCTTGCTCCACCGGACTGGACGCCGCCTGTCAGATCAGGAAGCCCAGCGTGATTGCCAGTTGGGCGAGATAGTAGAGCACCCACACCGCCGGCCCGGTCCAGATGCGATGCCATGACGATGCGCCGAGCAGGAAGCGCTCGCTCGCAAGGATCGCATCGGACGCGACGAACAGCGCGGCGCCGATCATGATGATCGGGGCGGGCACCATGGCTGACGCGATCATCATGGCGAGAATCGCTGCAACGTAGACCGCAACCGGTATGCGCAGCGCATCGCCGACGGCCGGAATGAGCCTCAAAATGAGTGGAACCGAGGCGATGAGAACGATCACCGGCAACGGAATCCGCCATGTCTGCGCGGTCAGGATTTCGATGCCCGCGCCTGTCATCACGAACAGCGCGACATAGGCGACGTGAGCGAGCAGGAAGCTACCCAATCCGCTCAGGAATGCCGGCTCGCCGTCCTGCGACAGGAACGCGTCACCTGCGGCACTCAGGGCGAGCGCCGCCACCAACAGCCATGGTCCGCCTTCCATGACGGCAAGCACGGCCAGCAGGCCCGTCGCTGCGGTCTTGGCCACGGTGCGCCGCCATGATGGCGGCTGCCTCAACGCGGCAAGATAGAAAAACGCCGATATCGCCGAGAATATCAGCGTGCCGTTGGAGAGATCTTCGATGCCGCCCGCGAAAGGCATCACTGGCCCGCCTTGCCGGTCGTGCCGCCGAACAGCATCGATTTCGCGGCGAGCACCGCGCCGGCGGTGATCAGGGCGCAGGCAAGCAGGATGTTCGTGCTGGCCGCTGCGGCACCGGCCACGATCAGCACAAGCGTGGACAGAAGCGGGGCGGCATAGCTCGATGCGCCCAGAACCTGGATGTTGCCGTGCTTCACCCCGTGGTCCCACGCGTAGAAGGCAGCGCCCACCGGCATCAGGCCCAGGCCCGCGACGGCGAGCCATTCGCCGGCCCCTGCTGGCCAGACGGTTTCTTCGAGCAGCAGATGGCAGATCAGGGACAGCGCCGCGGTTGCGGCGCAGAACCATGTGACCACGCTCGTCGGAACGGCCGGGAAACGACGTGACAGGAGCGAATAGGCCGTCCACAGGAGCGCGCAAATGCCTGCCATCGCATAACCGAAGACGTATTCGCCATCGAAGGTGAGATTGCCGCCATTGGTGACGATGAGGAACGCCCCGAGCAGGCCCAGGCATGCGCCGGCCACATGATGCCACCGCAATTGCTCGCCGGGCAGGAGCGCCGAACCGACGACGATGAGCAGCGGCCAGAGATAGGCAATGAGGCTTGCCTCGACCGCAGGCGCGTTGCGCAGCGCGGTGAAGTAGAAGAAATGATAGCCGAACAGCCCGCCGATGCCGACGAGCCACACGATCGGCGGTATGGGCGGGTGCGGCGCGGGTTTGGCGACCACGCGCATCGCCAGCCCGACGGCCGTGCCGATCGCAAATGTCAGCGCGGACAACAGGAACGGCGGGACCGCGCCAGAGCGCGCGGTGAGCAACGCCAGCAACGCCCACATAACCACAGCCGAAAAGCCGATCAGCGTTGCACGCGCCATATTCGTCGTCACTCCAGGAAATCTCCGGGGCAGGGTTAGCGGCACGGCGGAGATGTCGCAAGAGGCGCTACGCTGGTTGCCGGCTGTGATCGGCCAGCAGCCGCAGGTTCCGTCAGCGCGGCTGGAGGCTGCTCAGCCTGATGCGCAACGTGCCGACCTGCGTGCCGATGGACGCATCGACCGGCGTGTAGAAACCGGTTTCGCCGAGGCGCATGAAGGCGATCTGGATCCGGCTCCGGTTCTTCAGGAACTCGATCTGGCTGCGTCCCCTGCGATAACCGGCGACAGGCACGAAACGCGCGTCGCACGTGACGCCTTCCCCGGTGAAGCCACGTATCGCTCCGGTCTCGCGGTGCGTCAACTTGAGGTCCGCCCGCATCTCGCCGTCGAAAACCCGGATGGTGCGGTTGCAGACCTTGGATGGATCGGTCGTGCGTATCAGCGTGGAGGAAAGCGGATCGAGTGCCGCCTTCAATTGATCGCCGGGAACGGGGATCCAGTCGCCACCGCGTCTGGGCGTCGGGGTATTCTCGACCTTGGTGATCCGGTCGCCTGAAAATGCGATGGTCGTGCGCGCCTTCTTCTTGCCGGATGTGTAGTCCGCAACGAAGGATTGCGGCCTTACGCCGTCCTTGGTGACCGACCCCCTGGCGCTTGTCGTTCCGTCTGTCCGTTCGAACAGCCGCGCGATGCCCGAACTCGCCAGCGAGCCGTTGATGCTGAAGCGATCCCCGGAAAACGTGCTGTCGAAGCTCGCCCTGGCGACCGGCAGGCCGAGCAGCGTCACGGAATAATCGGCGCGATAGGATTCCTGCTTCGCCGCAGCCTCGGATACCGGCAGGACGAGAGCGGCAAGGATGGCGAGACCCGACCATGAGTGCGACATAGGTTGCTCCCTGTGGCTGTGCGCAATATCCCTCTCGATGGGTGTTGCCCGGCGAATGCGCCCATTCTATGAGGTGTGGAGAGGCGGCCGGCGCGCAGTTCAGATGGCAGCTTGCGCTTGACCGCCGCGCCAAATGCCACTATGGAACGGCAACTTTTTCCAGAAGGCCGCCTGAAACTACCCGCGCGCCGTATCACATGGTGCGGTAGTTCGGTATGGCCCTGTAACGTAACGAAGGTGCATGACATGTCCCGCGCTTGTGAACTGACCGGCAAGGCCGTGATGACCGGCAACAATGTAAGCCACGCCAACAACAAGACCCGGCGCCGCTTCCTGCCGAATCTTTGCGACGTGACGCTGATCTCCGAGGCGCTCGGCCAGAACGTGCGTCTGCGCATTTCGGCCAATGCGCTTCGCACGGTCGAGCATCGCGGCGGTCTCGACGCGTTCCTCGTCAAGGCAGGCACCGATGACCTGTCGCAGCGCGCGCGCCTGCTCAAGAAGCAGATCACCAAGAAGCTCGCGGAGCAGCAGGCCGCCTAAGGCCAGCACTCTCGACTTTCGATCTTGCGGCGGGCATTCGCCCGCCGACTGGTTCCATTACCCAGGATAAAAAAATGACCCGGCAAGTCTCGGTCTGGCCCTTCGTGGCCGCAATGGCAGCGGTCGTCGCAGCCTCCAATTTCCTCGTCCAGTTCCCGTTCCAGCATTTTGGCCTGCAGGATCTTCTGACCTGGGGTGCGTTCACCTATCCGGTGGCCTTCCTCGTCACGGACCTGACCAACAGGCGCTATGGCCCCGCGGCCGCCCGCAAGGTGGTCTATGTCGGCTTTGCCATCGCGGTCGTGTTGTCGATCTGGCTGGCGTCGCCGCGCATCGCGATCGCGTCTGGCTCCGCCTTTCTCGTCGCCCAGCTTCTCGACGTCTATGTGTTCGACCGGCTGCGTCACAGGGTCTGGTGGCAGGCGCCGCTGATTTCGTCGGTGCTTGGCTCGATCATCGACACGATCATCTTCTTCTCGCTCGCCTTTGCCGCCCGCTTCGCCTTCCTGGATACCGGGTTCGGGCTGGAAGACGGGTCGCTCGGCTTCGCGGTGCCGTTCTTCGGCGCGGACGTCCCGCTGTGGGTGTCGCTTGCGCTCGGCGATTTCACGGTGAAGATCGTGATCGGGCTGCTGATGCTCGCACCCTACGGTGCGCTTCTCAGCGTGCTGCGGCCCCTGCCGTCGGTGCGGTAGGGTCGGCTACGCGGCGGGCCCGAGGCCTCACCGCATTTCCAGCAGCCGCTCCAGATAGTCGCGCTCCAGTTGCGGGCTCAGCGAATTGCCGAGCCGGCGGCGGATTTCTTCCAGAATCTGGCGCGCGCGCTGCACGTCGATCTCGTCGGGAACATCGACGGAATTACCGAAATCCGGACCGGTCGTGGCGCGCGGGCGGCCGAGCGGATCGCGATCCGAACTCTGCTGGCGTCCGCCCTGTTCGCTGCCGCCTTCCTCGCCCTGCTGGGCTTGCTGCATCTGCTGCATCATGTCCTGAGCGCCGCGGCGAAGCGCTTCCAGCGCCTGTCCCTGCTCGCCGACCGCGCGCTCGCCCTGTCCCTCGCCAAGTGAGCCCTCGGCGCGGCCCATGGCTTCGCCCGCATCGCCAAAACCTTCGCCGGGCTCAAGGCCCATGCCTTCGAGCGCTTCGGTGAGCGCCTGCAAATCCTGCTGGAGCTGCCCCTGGCCCTCCTGCAACTGTCGCAGGGCCTCGGCAAACTCCTCGGGCGTCATCGGCTGCCCGTCCTGACCTTGTTGCCCCTGTTGACCTTGCTGGCCCTGCTCTCCTTGTTCGCCCTGCTGGCCGGGCTGACGCTCCCCGCGCTGCATCTGGTCGAGGCGGAAAGTCTCGTTCATCATCTGCTGCTGGCGGCGCATCAGTTCGCCGAGCTGGTCCATCTGCTGGCGCATTTCGCTCTGCTGCTGGCCCTGACCCTGTTGCGGCTGGCGACCGGCCTGCAGATTGTTCATCATGTCCTGAAGCTGCGACAGAAGCTCCTGAGCCTCATCGCGGGACCCTGACTTCGCGAGGTCCTCGATCTGGTCCATCATGCGTTCGAGGTCGCTCTGGCTCAGCTCCTGCCCGTTCTGGGGCATGGGCATCGCCATCTCGGGGTTCTGCTGGGCGCGTTCCGCGAATTCGCGCAGGAAGTCGCGCATTGCCTCGCGCAGCTCGGCCATCAGTTCGTCGATTTCCTCGTCGCTCGCGCCGTTCTCCAGCGCCTGCTTGAGCGCTTCCTGAGCCTGTTGCAGCCGCCGCTCGGCGTCCGACAGCGCGCCGTCCTCGATCTGCAGCGCCATTTCCCAGAGATAGTCGGCGACTTCGCGAAGCTGATCGTCGCTTTCAGCCATCGCAAGGCGGCTGCGGGCCGACATGATGCCCAGATAGTGGGACATGTTGTCGAACGTGTCTTCAGGCCGAAGCGTCACCGCATCCATGAGGTTGAGCACGTGCGGCTTGCGGTTCGCATCGAGTGCGAGGATGCGTCGCTGCTCGACCAGCGCCTTGGCCAGCGGGTTGGCGAAGGGGCGTTCAGGCAGGATGATCGTCTTGGTCTCGCTCGACGCTTCCTGCTCCGCTCCATCGACCGCCTTCAACGTCAAATCCACGCGCGCGCCGGCCCATGGGTGCTCCGACAGATCGCGCACGGTGCGCGCGGCAATGTCGCGGCCATTGCGGCGTGGCAGCGTCAGTTGCATCTCCGGCGCTTCGTAGAGCGGATGTGCGTCCGAGGCGGGTTCGTCCGCCTGCACGATGACGGCCTGCCCCGAGGATGCGCCGTAGTCATCCTCGACTTCGTAGGTGAGTTCGAGCGCGCCGTTGACCGCGCGCTTCGGCTCGCCCGCGAATCGGATCACGGGCGGGGTGTCGGGTATGACGTTGAAAGCCCAGCGCTGCAGTTCGCTGTCGCCCGATTGCAGCGTCAACATGCCGTCCGCATCGAGCGTGCCGGCAAACTGCCGTGCAAGCGGCGCCTGCGTGCGCTGTGGCTGCGGCGTCGCGCCTGGCGCGGCGGCGTCGGCTACCGCGACCGCAGCCGCCTCGCCAGTGTGTGCGTCGAGAAACGAGAGCGCTTCGTCGCCCGCGCCGCCCGTCACCCGAACCGCGATCGCGCTGCCTGCGGGCACGCGGAAGACGGGCGCTTCGTCCCCTACTTGGGCGTTCAGGAACATGGGAGGCTTCGCCGTATAGGCGGGTGGCGTCACCCACGCATCGATGCGTGGCGGCACGGCATCGGAGCGCGCGTGGGTACGGAACGCGTCCACGGGCGAGCCGCCGAGAGAACCGAAGGAGAATGCGAAGGCGACGACCAGCAGCAGGGCCACGATGGTGCGCAGGCCCCATGGGTCGCGTTCGGGCACGCGTGTGCGCGGCATGTCGCCCGAGAGGCGGTCGAGACGTTCCGCCATGCGCTTCTGGTGCTCGCGCCAGAGCGCCTGCGCAAAACTGTCCTGCGATGTCGAGGAGAGCGTGTCGGTCTGGGTGCGGACCGGCGCGTGTTCAAGCTTGTTCGCGCGCTCGATGCGGCCGTCGATTTCCGATGCGGACGGTTTCCGGAAGTGGCGTAGGGGCACGAGGCTTGCGATGGCGGCCATGCCAAGGCCTGCCAACAAGACGAGGCGCGCCCATTCGGGAACGATCCGAAACACACCGAGCCAGGCCAGGCTCAGGAACAGGCTGGCGACGATCAGCAGCGGCAGGCAGAGCGGCCAGAGCCGTTCGAGCACGATCGCGGCGCGAACGCTGCCGCGCGTCCGGCCCAGATGCGCCAGAAGCCCGCGCTCCATCCATGAACTGCGATTGTCCTTGCCCGTCTCCGACATCAGACCCTTTCGAGGCTCGGCGACGGCGCCCGCATGCGCCGCATCGCGCTCCTAGGATAACAGTAAACGCGGCGATGGCGAGGCAGGCCACCAAATCGTGATGGACGGTTCGGCGATCGGTGCGGCCGGTTCAGAGCCAGTCGGGCACCGAATCGAGGCCGATCAGATCGTCATAGGTGGGGCGAGGGCGCACGACGTGGAAGCGATCGCCGTTCACGAGCACTTCGGGCACCAGCAGGCGCGTATTGTAGGTTCCTGCCTGCACGGCGCCGTAGGCACCAGCCGTGGCGACCGCAATCAGGTCGCCCCAGGCGAGCCTCGGCAGGTCTCGATCCTGCCCGATATAGTCTCCGGTCTCGCAGACCGGCCCGACGACGTCGACCATCATGCGCGGCGCATCGGCGGCCGGCTGGACGACCGGCATGATCTCGTGAAACGCGTCATAGAGCGTCGGACGAATCAGGTCGTTCATCGCCGCGTCGACGATCAGGAAATTCTTCGCGTCGCCTTCCTTCACGAAGATGACTTCGGAAACGAGGATGCCCGCATTGCCGGCGATCAGGCGGCCCGGCTCGAAGATCGTCTTGAGGCCCAATGGCTTCATGTGCTTGCGCACGATCTCGGCATAGGCGTCGGGCAGGGGAGGCGGATTGTTGTCGAGGCGGTAGGGGATGCCCAGCCCGCCGCCGACATCGACGTGGCGAATGTCGTGCCCGTCCTCGTCGCGCAGCGTCCGCGTCAGTTCCACCAGGAGCTTGATCGCATCGTCGAAGGGCTGCAATTCGGTGATCTGGCTGCCGATATGCATGTCGATGCCAGTGATGCGCAGGCCCGGCAGGGTGGCCGCGCGCGCATAGGCTTCGCGCGCATCGCGCCATGCGATGCCGAACTTGTTTTCCGCCTTACCGGTCGAAATCTTCTTGTGCGTCTTCGCGTCGACATCGGGGTTGATGCGCAAGGAAACGGGCGCGATACGCCCTGCCGCGACCGCGCGCGCGGACAGGAGCTCCAGTTCGGGCTTCGATTCGACGTTGAAGCAGTGAATGCCGGCGGCCAACGCGAAGTCCATCTCGGCCGCCGTCTTGCCGACGCCGGAGAACAGGATCTTTTCCGGCGGGATGCCGGCTGCCAGCGCACGGCGCAACTCGCCTTCCGAGACGACGTCGGCGCCCGCGCCAAGCTTCGCCAGCGTGCGAATCACCGCCTGGTTGGAATTGGCCTTCATCGCGTAGCAGACCAGAGCGTCGAGCTCCGCAAAGGCCTTGGCGAAGACGGTGTAGTGACGGGTCAGCGTGGCGGTCGAATAGCAGTAGAACGGCGTTCCCACGGCAGCCGCGATCGCAGGCACCGAAACATCCTCGGCGTGCAGCACGCCGTCGCGATAGTCGAAATGGTTCACGGGCGCAGTCTTTCGCGGATTTAGATCAGCCGGTCGAGAACGAAGGGCCGGTCGCGCACAGGTGGGGTCGGCTCCGGCGGCAGAGGCTGGTCGTTGCGCTCAGCCTCTTTGCGCGCGTTCTGCTGCGCTTCGAATGGCGTGTCGAGATCGCCGCGCCGCCCGCAGGCGGAGACAGCGACGGCGACAGCCGCGATCAGCATTGTGGTCCTGATGATAGTTCCGGCGCGCATGAGCTTGTCCGTCAGAATTGTCGTGACGCGTTTCTAGCGAGTTTTTTCAGGCCGCGCATCCCCTGACGCGCGTCAAGCGTCGCGTTTCAGGCGCTTCTTCCAGTAGCGGATCTGGCGGCGCACTTCCTGGGGTGCGGTGCCGCCGAACGATGCGCGGCTCTTGACCGACGAGGACACCGACAGGACGTCGAAAATCTCGGCCGAGATACGGCTGTCGATCTCGCGCAGTTCTTCGAGCGAAAGACGCTCCAGCGGCACCTTGCGGCTCTCGGCGAGCGCCACGGCGCGTCCGGTGACGTGATGGGCCTCGCGGAACGGCAGGCCCGCCTCGCGCACCAGCCAGTCGGCAAGATCGGTTGCTGTCGAGTAGCCGGAACCGGCGGCCTTCTTCATGGCTGCGGTGTTGATCGTCATGTCGGTGACCATGCCGGTCATCGCGGCGATCATCAGGTCGAGCGTTTCGGCGGCGTCGAAGACGGCCTCCTTGTCTTCCTGCATGTCCTTCGAATAGGCGAGCGGCAGGCCCTTCATGACCGTCAGAAGCGCGATCAGATGGCCGGTCACGCGTCCCGTCTTGGCGCGAACGAGTTCGGCTGCGTCAGGGTTCTTCTTCTGCGGCATGATCGAGGAGCCGGTCGAGAACTGGTCGGACAGGCGCACGAAGCCGAATTGCGGCGTCGACCAGATGACGATCTCTTCGGCGAGGCGCGACAAATGCGTGGCGCAGATCGCGCCGAGCGACATGAATTCAAGCGCGAAATCGCGATCCGAAACGCTGTCGATCGAGTTACGCGTCGGCTCGCGAAAGCCGAGCGCCTTGGCCGTTCGGTGACGGTCGATCGGGAAGCCGGTGCCGGCCAGAGCCGCTGCGCCGAGCGGGCTTTCGTCCATCCGCTCGATCGCGTCGCGCACGCGCGACAGATCGCGGCCGAACATCTCGACATAGGCCATGCAATGATGGCCGAAGGTGACGGGCTGCGCGGTCTGGAGGTGCGTGAAGCCCGGCATCACGGTCGCCGCATGCTCCTGCGCACGCTCGAGGAAGGCGTCGATCAGCCCGACGAGCGCCGTGTCGGTGCGCTGCAGTTCTTCCTTGACCCAGAGGCGGAAGTCGACCGCCACCTGGTCGTTGCGCGAGCGTGCGGTGTGAAGCCGCCCGGCCGCCGGGCCGACGATCTCGGCCAGCCGTGCCTCGACATTCATGTGGATGTCTTCGAGCTTCGTGGAAAATTCGAACGTCCCGGCCTCGATCTCTGACAGGATCGTGTTCAGCCCGTGAGCGATCTTCTTTTGATCCTCGCCGGAAATTATGCCCGTTTCCGAAAGCATTTCAGAGTGGGCGATGGAGCCTCGAATGTCCTGCGCGTAAAGCTTCCTGTCGAAGCCGATGGATGCGTTGATCGCTTCCATGATCGCTGCTGGACCCGAGGCAAATCGTCCGCCCCACATCTGGTTGCTGGCCTTTTTCTCGCTCATCGTGATAACCCGGCCCCCGGAAACTGACTGGACACATCCATGGCAAACGGACCATTCCACCTGCCCACGTCGCGCCTGATCGCAATCGCGGTCGTTGCGGGCCTGACGGCCGGCGCGATCGGCGTATACGTGATGGGCGGCATGTCTGGCAACAACGCGCCTGAAATGTCGGCCGCCGACCCGGCTGCCGAAAACGCATGCGCGGCGAAAATCGAGGCCGCAAAGGCCGCCGGCGACGCCGCGCAGGGCGAGGTCGCGGCGATGCTCGGTGCGAGCCCGCCGCAGGATCTTTCGGGGCTCGCCTTCAACGCACCCGACGGCGCGCCGATGACGATCGCCGATCTGTCCGGCAAGACGCTGCTGGTCAATCTATGGGCCACATGGTGCGCGCCCTGCCGTCACGAGATGCCGGCGCTGAACCAGTTGCAGAAGGACATGGGCGACGACCGCTTCGAAGTGGTGGCGGTCAATGTCGATACCGGCGACGACGAGAAGCCGAAGCGCTTCCTCGAGGAGACCAACGTCGATGCGCTCGGCTATTATCGCGATTCGACGCTCGGCCTGTTCAACGATCTGAAGCGGCGCGGCCTCGCGCTGGGCTTGCCGGTGACGCTCCTCATCGACGACGAAGGCTGCATGCTGGCCAACATGAACGGCCCGGCCGAGTGGGCCAGCCCAGACGCCAAGCGCCTGATCGACGCGGCGATGTAATTGGAGAAGGCGTCATCCCGGAGGCCGGGATGACGTGGCTTATGGGGCGGCCTATTTCCTGCGCATGGCGGGCGCGGTGCGCTCCGGTATCAGCCCTCGCGGCGCGAACCGCATCACCAGAAGCAGGATGACACCCATCAAGAGCGGCCGCATGTAGGGCGCGGCGTCGACAAGCTGCTGGCGGACTGGATTGTCTGCCGCGAAGCCGGACGTCATCACCGACATCAACCAGCCACCGACCGGCTCGGCTTCGACCCACAGGAACCAGATCAGGAAGCCGCCCAGAACGGCGCCCCAATTGTTGCCGGACCCGCCGACGATCACCATCACCCAGATGAGGAAGGTGAAGCGCAGCGGATTGTACTGGCCGGGCGTGAACTGGCCGTCGAGTGTCGTCAGCATCGCGCCGGCGATGCCCACCACAGCCGACCCCAGCACGAAGATCTGGAGATGCCTGCCTGTGACGTCCTTGCCCATCGCTTCCGCCGCGTCGCGATTGTCGCGGATGGCGCGCATCATACGCCCCCAGGGCGAATTCAGCGCACGCTCGGCAAGCCACATAAGGATGATGAGCACGATCGCGAAAAGGATCGCATAGGACAGCCGCACATAGACCGCCGAGGCGAAGGCCGGGTTCATGCCGAGCTGGGCTGCGAGGTCGATGAACCAAGGCGCCTGCTGGAGCTGGACCTCGTAGGCGACGGGGCGAGGCAGGCCGGACACGTTCTTGACGCCGCGGGTCAGCCATTCCTCGTTGCGCATGACCGCGATGACGATTTCCGAAATGCCGAGCGTCGCGATGGCGAGATAGTCCGAGCGCAGACCGAGCGCGATCTTGCCGACCAGCCAGGCGGCGGCGGCGGCGAAGACGCCACCCACCAGCCAGGAGAAGACGATCGGAAGGCCGAGACCCCCGAGGTAGCCACTGCGGGCCGCGTCGAAGCTCTCGATTGCGGCGACCGCTGGATCGAAGACGGCGCGGATCACGAAATAACCGGCGATGGCGACGGCGAGCGAGGCGAGCTTTCGTGTCCAGCCGGTCGTGTAGGCGCGCACCACCATGACGAGACCGACCGTGCCGATCAGGGCCAGCAGTGCCAGCCCGATGCCGATACCGCCCGCTTCCCATGCGCCGGGAACCGGCGGCATGGAGACGAGCACGGCCGCGAGGCCACCGAGTGCCGCGAAGCCCATGATGCCGACATTGAACAGGCCGGCATAACCCCACTGGATGTTCACCCCGAGCGCCATGATCGCGGAGATCAGGCACAGGTTCAGGATCGTCAGGCTGAGCGTCCAGCTCTGGAACATGCCCACGATGATCAGCAGGATCGCCATGAGGCCGTAGAGCGAGATGATGCGTTGGGTGTTGCTCATAGCACGCGCCCCTTGAAGATGCCCGTCGGTCGTATCAGCAGAACCAGCACGAGGATGACGAAGGAGATGGCGAACTTGTACTCGGTCGACAGAAGCTGCACGAGGCCAGCCGGCTCGAAGCCCAGATATTCAAGCACGCGCTTGTAGGCATAGGTCAGCGTCACCTCCGAGAAGGCGATCACGAAGCCGCCCGCAATGGCTCCCAGAGGCTGGCCGATGCCGCCGACGATCGCGGCGGCGAAGATCGGCAGCAGGAGCTGGAAGTAGGTGAACGGGCGGAAGCTCTTGTCGAGGCCGTAGAGCACACCTGCGATCGTCGCGAGTGCTGCGGCGATGATCCATGTCACGGCGACCACGCGGTCCGGGTTGATGCCGGAGAGCAGCGCCAGATCCTCATTGTCGGAATAGGCGCGCATTGCCTTGCCGGTGCGCGAATATTGCAGGAACCAGAACAGCGCGGCTACGACGATGACGGCTACGACGAGCGTGATCACCACCGGCAGGCGGATCGCGAGGCCTTCCGCGAGGCCCGACCATTCCCGGAACCCGCGAACGGTGACGAGGAAGCGTTCGCCATCAGCGAAGCGCTGCTCGTTCGGGCCGATGACGAGGCGCACGATGCCGTTGAGCACGAACATCACGCCGACCGACGCCATCACGAAGACGATGCCGGCGGATTTCTGCGTCCGGTAGAAGCGGAAGACCAGCCGGTCGATCAGGAGTGCCATCGCAACGGCGCCGAGAATGCCGATCGGCAGGGCGAGGAGCGCGGTCGGCATCGGGCCGAACGAGACGCCCATGCCCGTCAGCCACCACGTCACCAGAATGGTGATCATGGTCCCAAAAGCCATCAGATCGCCATGGGCAAAGTTGGAGAAGCGCAGGATGCCGTAGATCAGCGTGACGCCCAGCGCGCCGAGTGCGAGCTGCGCGCCATAGGCGAGGCCGGGGATGAAGACGAAATTGGCGAAGACGACGAGCGCGTTGAGAAAATCGATCATCGCTCAACCCCCCAGGAACGATGCACGGACTTCCGGATTGGCGAGCAGCGCCTCTCCGGTGTCGGTGAAACGGTTGCGGCCCTGCACGAGCACGTAGCCGCGATCCGCGATGTTGAGCGCCTGACGGGCATTCTGCTCGACCATGAGGATGGCGATGCCGGTGGCGGCAACTTCGAGAATGCGGTCGAAGAGCTCGTCCATCACGATCGGCGAGACGCCGGCGGTCGGTTCGTCGAGCATCAGTACCGTCGGTTTGGTCATCAGCGCGCGGCCGACCGCGACCTGCTGGCGCTGGCCGCCCGACAGTTCTCCCGCCGCCTGACGACGCTTCTGCTTGAGAATGGGAAACAGGTCGAAAACCTGCTCCATTGTTCCCAGGAAATCGTCGTCGCGGATGTAGGCGCCCATTTCCAGGTTTTCCTGGACGCTCATCGTCGCAAACACGTTCGAGGTCTGCGGCACGAAACCCATGCCCGCCTTGACGCGGTCTTGCGGTGACAGCCCGGTGATGTCGGTCTCGCCCAGCATCACCCGGCCCTCGCGCAGTCCCAGCATGCCGAAGATCGCCTTCATTGCCGTGGATTTGCCGGCGCCGTTGGGGCCGACGATCACCGCGATCTCGCCCTTCTCTACCTCGATCGTGCAGCTATGCAGGATGTCTGCGCCGCCATAGCCACCGGTCATGGCCTCGCCCTTGAGGAAGCTCATGTGTCTGCTCCCTTCGACTTGCGGGCTGGGCGGTTCTTGAGTCCTCGGCCGAGATAGGCTTCGATCACGTGCTCGTTGGCGCGGACTTCCGAAGCCGTTCCTTCGGCGAGCACCTTGCCCTCGGCCATCACGATGACCGGGTCGCAGAGGCGGCCGATGAAATCCATGTCGTGTTCGATCATGCAGAACGTGTAGCCGCGTTCCTTGTTCAAGCGGATGATTGCGTCGCCTAGCGTGTTCAGGAGCGTCCTGTTCACGCCCGCGCCGACTTCGTCCAGGAAAACGATCTTGGCGTCGACCATCATGGTTCGTCCAAGCTCGAGCAGCTTCTTCTGGCCGCCCGACAGGTTTCCCGCGAGCTCGTCGGCGACATGCGAGATTTCGAGGAACTCGATCACTTCATTGGCGCGAACGCGGACTTCCTCTTCCCTCGCGCGCACCTTGGAAGGGCGCAGCCATACATCGACGAGCGTCTCGCCGGGCTGGCTTGCGGGCACCATCATCAAATTCTCGCGCACGGTCAGCGTCGAGAATTCATGCGCGACCTGGAACGTGCGCAGCAGTCCCTTGTGGAAAAGCTCGTGCGGCGAGAGGCCGGTGATGTCTTCGTCGCCGAGCCAGACCGTCCCGGAGCTCGGCTTGTAGTGGCCGGCGATCACGTTGAAGAGCGTGGTCTTGCCGGCACCATTCGGTCCGATGAGGCCGGTGATCGAGCCCTTGGCGATGGATATACTCGCCCCGTCGACTGCCCGGATGCCACCGAAGTTCATATGTAGATCGTCTACACGGATCATTCGGGTCCCCTGAGCCTTGTTCGGCTCTTTTCATTCTTGCTAGTTGGAAGATTGCGCTTCTTGCCCATGAACACGCGTCGAACGCAAGAAACCCGCGCGAATTTTCGCCGAATTTGACTGTTTTTGGCCGCGAAAACCTGTCGCAGGCCGTCGAATATGGCCACTTTTGCGTGAACGGCGGCGCGAAATACAAAAACAGCCTGGCTTCTCGCGAAGCCAGGCTGTGGTTGGAGCGCTGCCGCTTAGCGGTAGCCGACCGTCTTGTACTCGCCGCCTTCGACGATGTACTCGCGATAGGTGCCGGAGGCTTCGCCGGGTCCGATCAGCTCGACATTGGTAGCGCCGACATAGTCGATGTCCCCGCCGTCCTTGAGGATCTGAAGGCCTTTCGCCAGTTCACCCGGCAGGATCTTCTCGCCCGGCTCGTTGGCGACGTCGAGGACTGCGTCGCGGATCGCGGTGCGGTCGGTCGATCCGGCCTTCTGGATGGCGAGAGCGATCAGCGCCGCTGCGTCGTAGCTTTCACCGGTGTAGGAGCTGGTCGGGTCGAGACCGGCTGCCGTGGCTGCTGCCGCGAACTTCTCCGAGCCTTCGCCTTCCGCGCCCGGGATGACGCCGACCGTGCCTTCGAGATCGTCGCCGATCGCGTCGATCAGGCTCTGGCCATACATGCCGTCGCCGAGGCCGAAGCGCTCGAACGCGCCGGTGTCGACCGCGGCGCGGATGATGCCGACGCCGCCCTGATCTACGTAGCCGAGAACGACGAGCATGTCGCCGCCCGCCGAAGCGAGCGCGCCGACTTCCGCCGAATAGTCGCCCTTGCCGTCGTCATGCGGAGCGGCGATCGTCACCGTGCCGCCGGCTGCCTCGAAGGCCGCGACGAACGAATCCGAGAAGCCCTTGCCGTAGTCGTTGTTGGTGTAGCTGACGGCGACCGAATTGATATCGTTGGAGCGGATCACCTCTGTGAGGATTTCGCCTTGGCGCGCGTCGGACGGCGCGGTGCGGAAGAAGTAATCCTTGTCGTCGATGTCGGTGAGTGCCGGCGAGGTGGCCGACGGCGAAATCATCACCACGCCGTTCGGCACGGCGACGTTGTTGACGATACCGATGGTCACGCCGGAGCAGTCGGCGCCGACGATGGCCGCGACGTTGTCGGTCGTGACGAGGCGCTCGGCTGCGGCGGTCGCGGCGGCGTTGTCGATGCAGGTCGAGTCAGCGCGCACCGGCGTCAGCGTCTGGCCGTCGAGCAGCAAGCCGCTGTCGTTGACTTCCTTCAGCGCCATCTCTGCGCTGCCGGCCATGCCGGGCGTGATGGTTTCGAGCGGGCCGGTGAAGCCGAAGATGATTCCGACCTTGACTTCCTGAGCCTGCACCGCAGCCGAGGCAGCGAGCAATGTCGCTCCGGCAACGGACGCGGCGAGCAGCGCGCGGATCTTGGTTGACATGGATAGTACCTCCCTTGGAGTGGTCCCTGAGACTGGATTTTCGCCCGGACCCCCGGTCCGGATTGGCGGGGATACTGTTAGCGTGATCTCCTTTTGTAAAGGGTCGGATGATCGCAATCACTGAAAACAAAAGGAAAATCGACGTAATGGCTAACGCTATGCGGTTGACGCATCGTCAGGGTCTTCCCGCGCTGTGTTTTTTCTTTGGAGGGACGCGGCTTTGTCTTCGTCGTCACAGACTAACGTCACCTCACAACACTTCCGTCAAGGAAGTGCCGGAGGAGAGGTCACGGTTTCATGACGGCCTGGCCGGTCGACGTCTCTACAGCGCGAAGGAGCAGGGTTGCGATCGCATCCGCCGGCGCTGAGCCTCGACTGGCGTATGGCTCAGCGCGTCGGGACTGGATGCTCGCCGCGATAATCGTAGAAGCCGCGCCCGGCCTTGCGGCCGAGCCAGCCGGCTTCGACATACTTCACCAGAAGCGGGCAGGGGCGATACTTCGAGTCCGACAGGCCGTCATGCAGCACCTGCATGATCGACAGGCAGGTGTCGAGGCCGATGAAGTCAGCGAGCTGAAGCGGGCCCATCGGGTGATTGGCGCCGAGCTTCATGGCGGTATCGATCGCCTCGACCGAGCCGACGCCTTCATACAGCGTATAGATCGCCTCGTTGATCATCGGCAGCAGAATGCGGTTGACGATGAAGGCCGGGAAATCCTCGGCGACGGTGATCGTCTTGTCGAGCGAGGCGACGAACGCCTTCGCGGTCTCGAAGGTCGTGTCCTCGGTCGCGATGCCGCGGACGAGTTCGACCAGCTTCATCACCGGCACCGGGTTCATGAAGTGGATGCCGATGAAGCGCTCCGGCCTGTCGGTCTGCGCCGCGAGGCGGGTGATCGAGATCGACGACGTGTTGGTCGCAAGCAGCGCTTCGGGGTTCAGCATCGGGCAAAGCTGCGCGAAGATCTTGCGCTTGACCGGCTCTTCCTCGGTTGCCGCCTCGATGACGAGATCGACGTCCGCCAGGTCTTCCATGCGCGGGGCAGGCGAGATGTTGGCCACCGCCTTCTTGCGCGCGGCCTCCTCCATTTTGCCGGACGAAACCTGACGGGCCATGTTGCCGTTGATGGTGGCGATGCCGTTTTCGATGCGGTCCGGCGAGATGTCGTAGAGCTTGACCTTGTAACCCGCCAGCGCGGTGACGTGTGCAATGCCGCCGCCCATCTGGCCGGCTCCAATGATGCCAACCGTTGCAATCTTGCCTGTCATGACAATGGTCCCGTCGCCGGGCGGTCGCCGCCCATTTCTTGTGCAGCGCAAACTAAAAGGGTGGGGCGACTGCGTCTACCCCCGATTGACGCATTTAATATCGAAAACTGTCGGAGATAAAGCGCGCCCGCCGATCGGATAAGGCGGCGGACCAGACGATTCCGCGCCCCGAGCGAGGGAGCTTGACATCGTTCCGTTATCATCCATAAATATTATGGTATATAACAATTTCTCATGCGCATTTACTGGGAGGAAGCGATGCGACGTATGGAATTGCTACATCGCGCCCGGCTGCTTGGCCTGGCGCTTGCGACGGCGTTCTTCGTTGAAGCGACGCCCGCCCTTGCCGAAAACGATGAACGCTGGCTGACGCCGACGATGATCGATGCCCGCGCGCATATGTTCGAGGCTTCGCTCAACTATCTGACGTTCCAGCACATGGATCAGATGTTCGCGACGCGCAGTGTCTCGGCGGGAGACGAGATCTGGGAATTGCCGTCGAAGCCGGCGTCGATAGAGGGCGATTTTTCGATCGGCGACAGGACGCTCGATCTGGAGGGCTTTCTCGAGGCATCGTCTACAAATGCGCTCGTCGTCATCAAGGACGGCAATATAGTCCATGAGAGCTACAGGAACGGCAGCAGTGCCGGTACGCGCTTCATAACCTTCTCGGTCGCGAAGTCTTACGTCGCCACGCTGATCGGCCTCGCAGTCGCTGACGGCGCCATCAAGAGCCTCGACGACAAGGTGACGGACTACCTGCCCGAGATGGCGGGGACGGGCTATGACGGCGCTACGGTCCGCGATCTCTTGCGCATGCGCTCTGGCGTCGAATGGCTCGAGGTCTACCAGTTCGGCAGCGAGACGCAGCTCACCAAGGTCCATGACAATTCTCTGGTGGGCTACAAATATCGCTGGTGCGACTATGCCGCGAACGAATCCAAACCCGGTCCGAACGGCCCCGGCGCGGCGTTCAACTATGCCACCCTCGACACCAGCGTGCTGGGCTGCATCCTCGAGAAGGCCGTGGGCAAGACGGGCGCCGAGTATATGTCGGAAAAGCTCTGGAAGCCGGCCGGCATGGAGAACGACGCCTACTGGATCATGGACGGGCCGGAGACGGCTGGCCGGGAGTTCTTTGGCGCGGGACTGAACGCCACGGCACGCGACCACGCCCGCTTCGGGCTGATGTTCCTCAATGATGGCATCGCCAACGGGAAACAGGTGGTGCCCGCCGATTGGGTCAGGCAATCGACCGTCCCCGACGAAGGCTACGAGCCCACGGCACCGGGAGAGGATCTCGGCTACCAGTACCAGTGGTGGACGTTCCCGGGTTCAGATGCCTATGCGGCGATCGGGCTGCACCACCAGTTCATTTACATCGATCCGGAAAACGAGTTGGTCATCGTCAAGATAAACCACACGCCGGAACCGGTCGGGCGGCAGGCGGAGAACATCGAGTTCTTCCGCCAGGTCGCAGCTTCGCTCGCACAATAACGAAAACGGCCGGGGAGCCCGAAAGCCCCCGGCCGCTCGATCCGATTTGCAGCGCTTCGTTTTAGAGCGCCTTTTCAAGTTCCGGCAGAATGGTGAAGAGGTCACCGACGAGGCCGTAATCGGCGACCTGGAAGATCGGCGCTTCCTCGTCCTTGTTGATCGCGACGATGACCTTCGAGTCCTTCATGCCGGCGAGATGCTGGATCGCGCCCGAGATGCCGACAGCAATGTAGAGCTCCGGCGCCACGACCTTGCCGGTCTGGCCAACCTGCCAGTCGTTGGGCGCGTAACCCGCATCGACTGCCGCACGCGACGCGCCGACGGCGGCGCCGAGCTTGTCGGCAACCGGAAGGATCACCTCGGTGAACTTTTCCGACGAGCCGAGCGCGCGGCCGCCCGAAATGATGATCTTCGCGGAAGTGAGTTCCGGACGATCGCTTTCCGACAGGCGGTTTTCGACGAAGGTCGAAAGGCCCGGATTGGCTGCCGCGTTGACGCTCTCGACGGACGCCGAGCCACCGTCTTCGGCTGCCTGGAAGGAGGCCGTGCGAACGGTGATCACCTTCTTGGCGTCGGTCGACTGGACTGTCTGGATCGCATTGCCCGCATAGATCGGGCGCTTGAACGTATCAGCCGAAACGACTTCGATGATTTCGGACACCTGCATCACGTCGAGCAGGGCCGCGACGCGGGGCAGGACGTTCTTGCCCATCGTGGTGGCCGGGGCGACGATCGTGTCGTAGGAACCGGCGAGCGAGACGACCAGTGCCGCCGTCGGCTCCGCGAGGCGGTGCTCGAGTTCGTCGCTTTCCGCGAGCAGGACCTTGCGGGCTCCCTTGAGCTTCGCGGCTGCGTCGGCGGCAGCCTTGGCGCCCTTGCCAGCGATCAGGATATCGACGTCCGAGCCGATCTTGACTGCTGCGGAGAGCGCCTTGGCGGTCTGGTCGGAAACGGTTGCGTTGTCGTGTTCGGCAACGAGAAGAATAGCCATTGTTTTAGATCTCCTGTGCCTGGATCAGATGACGCCGGCCGACTTGAGGCTCGACACCAGCTCCGCCACGTCCTTGACCTTGACGCCAGCCTTGCGGCCACCCGGCTCTTCCGTCTTCAGCACCTTGAGGCGCGGTGCGACGTCGACACCGTAATCGGCGGCCGATTTCTCGTCGAGCGGCTTCTTCTTGGCCTTCATGATGTTCGGCAGCGACGCGTAGCGCGGCTGGTTGAGGCGCAAATCGGTGGTGATGATCGCGGGAAGCTTGACGTCGATGACCTGGAGGCCGCCATCGACTTCGCGCGTCACCTTTGCGGTGCCGTCGCCGAGTTCGACCTTCGAGGCGAAAGTGGCCTGCGACCAGCCGAGCAGTGCCGACAGCATCTGGCCGGTCTGGTTGGCGTCGTCGTCGATCGCCTGCTTGCCGAGAATGACGAGTTCAGGTGCTTCCGCATCAACCACGCCCTTGATGAGCTTGGCGACCGTCAGCGGCTCGGTGGTCTCGTCGACCTTGATCAGGATGCCACGGTCGGCGCCCATGGCAAGCGCGGTGCGGATCGTTTCCTGCGCCTGCGCGGGTCCGATGGAGACCACGATGATCTCTTCGACCTTGCCGGCTTCCTTCAGACGGATCGCCTCTTCGATGGCGATTTCGTCGAAGGGGTTCATCGACATCTTCACATTGGCAAGCTCGACGCCCGAGCCATCCGACTTCACGCGGATTTTGACGTTGTAGTCCACCACCCGCTTGACTGGGACAAGAACTTTCATGCGCTAGAGACCTTTCCGAGAAATTTCCGTGGCTGGCTATCAGCTTTCCATGGCGTTCGCTTGCCGGATACCGACATCGCCGAGGCGAAACTCCGCACGTTCTGCCGCCTTACTTCAACGGCAGGAACCGTGATCGCCTGTGGCTGTAGTCATACGTCGCACCAGCGTCAATACGGGCGCGGACTTCAAACCGTTTGAATCAGCGCCGTCCCCATGGAGAAGGGGTATCCGATGTTGCAGGTGCCTCGATCGGCGTCTCGACCTCTGCTGCGCGCGGCGTCACGACCTGGCTGTCCAGAAGCGGAACGTTTCTTCGCCTCAGGACCAGCACCAGGATCGCGCCTGCGATGATGCCTCCGACATGGGCGGCCCACGATATCTGGTCCTCGCCGCCTATTGCGATCATCGCGAACTGGAACAGAATCCAGAGCGCCAGCAATATCCAGGCAGGAAGCCGAAGCGGGATACGGCCGAGCGCCAGCACCCAGATCTTCACGCGGGGGTGAAGGATCAGATAGGCCGCCACGATGCCGGCGATCGCACCCGACGCGCCGATCAGCGGGGCTTCCGAATCCGGGATGATCAGGCCATGCAGGAAAGCACCGGCAGCGGCACATGCCAGATAGAAGATCAGATATCTGACGTGGCCGAGCGCATCCTCGACATTGTCCCCGAAAACCCAGAGGAACAGCATGTTGCCGCCGAGGTGGAGGATGTCGCCGTGCAGGAAGGCATAGGTGATGTAGGTGAAATTGTCGGGAACGATCACCAACTCGTCTGGGCGTTCCGCGATGTTGAAGACCGTCGAGGGAATGTAGCCGAGACCGAAGACGGCGGCCTCCGTGAACTGCTCGGAGCCCACGGCGGTCAGCAGATAGATGACGCAGTTCGCCGCGATCAGACCGAGCGTGACGTACTGGACTTTTATGTATTTCAGGCTGTTGGCATCGTGAAGTGGAATGAACATTCTTTGCTGCCCCACTCCGGTCGCGCGGTCATGCCGTCATCTGTTCTGACCCGGCACCCATAACACATCGCTTTCGCCATTGTCATTGACCGCGCGGGCGGCGACGAACAGGAAATCGGAGGCGCGGTTGATGTATTTGATGGCGTCCGCGCTGATTTTCTCGCCATCCCGCATCGAGGCTTCGACCATCAGGCGTTCGGCGCGCCGGGCGACTGTGCGCGCCAGATGCAGGGCGGCGGCGGCCGGCGAGCCGCCCGGCAGCACGAAGGTGCGCAACGGCTTGATGTTCTTGTTGAGCGTGTCGATGTCGGCCTCGAGCCTTTCGACCTGAGCTGCCGTGATGCGCAGAGGCTCATAGCCCAGATCCTCACCGGTGTCCGGCGTGGCAAGGTCGGCACCGAGATCGAACATGTCGTTCTGGATGCGGCCGAGCATCGCGTCGATCTCGGGGTTTTCGGTGGCGGTGTGGATACGCGCCATGCCGATGCAGGCATTGGCCTCGTCGACGGTGCCGTAGGACGAAATGCGCAGGTCGAATTTCGGGCGGCGTTCGCCCGATCCGAGCGCCGTCGTGCCGTCGTCGCCGGTCTTCGTGTAGATGCGGTTCAGGATGACCATTTCAACGCAGTTCAGAAATAGAGGATGGCGACAGGGGCTCGCAGAGCCATTCCAGTGCCGACTTTAGGAACTCTAGCGGATGTGATTGGCGAAATAGATGGCGCCACCTGCGATGACCAGGCCGGCCACAGGCATCATCAGCAGAGATATCATTTCCAACCCGGTCACGGCTTCAGCCTCTTGAGTATGACGCTTCCAGCATAATGTAGCGTGCATGCGACCAGAAAACAAACCGCGCTCACCAGAAGCAGGAACGCTGTCGTACCCGAGGAACCGTAGAGGCCGGAGAACACGGGAGCCAGTCCACCGACAGCGAACACCGCGATTCCCGTACCGTTGACAAACGTCGCGAGCAGCTTGATCCGCTCGTTGTGGATGGTGACCTGGATATCAGCCATCGTCAGCCGCGCGAAAAATACAGCGCGAGCATGATGAAGATGAGGGCGAAGAACTGCAGGGCGACGCGCGCCTGCATGAGCTTGTTCGACGTGTTGCCCGACCCTCCCCGCATCATGTTCACGAGGCCGCGGCCGAGCACGATCAGGACCGCGACCATGAAGAGGATTGCCAGGATGTTGAAGACCGTTGACATGGCTTGTTTCCGTTGAGCGGGCTCAGGCCCGGGAGGCAAGAATGCGGTAGAGCAGTGCGGGCGGCAGTATACGCTTGAGAAACACACCGATCTTCGCAGGTGTCGTCACGACATAGTTGGGGCGCGGGCGCGGATGTTCCAGTGCGTGGCGCAGCACCCTGTATACCGCCTCCGGTCCCAGCTTCATCCGCGACTTGACGCCGCCCTGCCTGAGGCGCGCCAATTGCGCCCGGTAGGCATCGCGATGGACCGAGTTTTCCGTATCGATGAAACGCTCGAACCAAGCGAGCCCGTTTTCCGGAAGCTTCGATTCGATCGGTCCGGGCTGGATCATCGAGACCTCGATGCCGGACCCTTCCAGTTCGGCACGCATGCACAGCATGAGGCCCTCGATCGCATGCTTCGATGCGGCGTATGCGCCGCGATACTTGACCGGCACGAGGCCGAGGATCGACGAGCAATGGACGATTCGGCCATGCCCTTGCGCGCGCATCACGGGCACGATGCGCCGCGTGAGGTCGTGCCAGCCGAAGACGTTCGCCTCGAACTGCTCGCGCAGGGCCTCGACCGGCAGATCCTCGACCGCGCCTGCCTGCGCATGCGCGCCATTGTTGTAGAGCGCATCGAGCCGCCCGCCGGTGCGGCCGAGCACGTCGGCGACGAGTTGCTCGATCGAATCAGCGTCTCGGTAATCGAGATAGAAGGCTTCGATGCCGTCGGCTTCCAGGGTCGCGATGTCTTGCGGCCGGCGCGCCGTCGCAAACACCCGCCAGCCGTCCCGCTTGAGCGCACGCGCGCAATATGCGCCTATGCCGGACGATGCGCCGGTCACGATGATTGTGCGCAACTTGTCGGTGCGGTCGTTCGTAGCTGCTTCGATGCTTGCCATGTGCGACATTCCCTTCCCATATTCGCACAAGGGATACAATCGGCGGAACAATGCTGCGCATACTGGCTGTCCTGAAGCGCGTCCTCGGTGACGCGATCGGGCACTTCAATGATGATGACGGGTGGGCGATGGCGAGCCATCTCGCGCTTTCGGCGCTGCTCGCGCTGTTTCCCTTCCTGATCTTCGCAACGTCGCTGGCGAGTTTCCTCGGCGCCAAGGCGTTCGCCGATACGGCCGTGCATCTGGTCTTCGATACCTGGCCCGACGAGATCGCCGGGCCGATCGCGCATGAGGTGACGAACGTGCTCACCGTGCAGCGCGGCGACGCGCTGACGGTCGGCATCCTGATCGCGGCCTTCTTCGCCTCGAACGGCATCGAGGCGTTGCGGATTTCCCTCAACCGGGCCTACCGCGTCTCTGAGACCCGATCGATCTTCTACCTGCGGGCGCAGAGCATTTTGTTCGTGATCGTCGCGACGATCGGCTTCGTGATCGTTTCGGCGCTTTTGGTGCTGGCACCGCTGGTCGCGAGTCTCGCGGAGAGCCGTCTGCCATGGATCGAGCCCTATATGGGCACCATCACGATCTGGCGGTTCATCATCGCGTCATGGGTGATCGTGGTGGGGCTGATCGCCGTGCATTTCTGGCTGCCTGCGGGGCGGCGACGTTTCAAGGACATCGTGCCGGGCCTGATCTTCACGCTCGTCTTCTGGGTGGTCGGCTCGTCCGTATTCGCGGCCTATCTCGGCCGGTACTCATCCTACGCGACGACCTATGCCGGGTTGGCCTCGATCATGATTGCGCTGGTCTTCCTCTACATCGTATCCGTGATCTTCATCATGGGCGGCGAGCTCAACGCGGCGATCAAGCGCTTCCTCGAAGCGCGGGCGCGTGTTCCAAACTAACGCCGGGTGGCGATCGCGACGCCGAACGTCGTGACGACCATGCCGACGATCTGCAACGCGTTCAGCGTCTCGTCGAACAGGATCCATGCGATGATCGCGGTTACTGCCGGTACGAGATAGAACAGCGACGAGACCTTCGACATCTCGCCCTCGCGGATCATCCACATCAGGAGGAAGATCGCGCCGATCGACAGCACCAGAACCAGCCAGGTCATGGCGAAGATCAGTTCGCCGGTCAGCTCGAAGGTGCGCGTCTCGAGCGCGAAGGACCCCACCGCCATCAGGATGGTCGCGCCCAGATACTGCCACAGCGTGCCGGTGATCAGATCGGCATTGCCGACGAATTTCTTCTGCCAGATGGTGCCTGCGCTGATCCCCAGCGCGCCAAGGACGCATGCGCCAAATGTCGCCGGCGTGACGCCGCCGAGTGCGTCGCCGATCTTGGGGCCGAGCACGATGAGGATGCCGACGAAGCCGATCGTCAGACCCATCCAGTGTCGCGGGAGAATACGCTCGCCAAGTGCGGGACCCGCGAGCACTGCGGTAATCAGCGGCTGCAATCCGATGATGAGAGCGGAAAGACCGGCAGGCATGCCGTTGCGGATCGCCCAGAATACGCCACCCAGATAGACGCCATGGATCAGCGCGCCGGCAATGATCGCGTGGAGCGCCTCTCGCGGCGCGAGCCGGCGGGCACGGAAAATCAGTATGAGCAGCGCAAGGATCGCGACGGCGATGGCGAAGCGGGCCGCCAGGAACGAGAAAGGTTCGGACCACGGCATTGCATAGCGCGCGCCGATGAAGCCGGTTGCCCAGAGCAGGACGAAGAGAGCGGGGATGAAACGGGTGGCGGTCTGCATGTCTCTTCTGTTGCGACGTTGGAAACACTGTCGTTCCCCTGGGCATCGCTCTGAATGGCTCTAATGCCAATCAATCGTGCAAGCAAAGCGAAAGAATTGAAGCTTACGCTTCGTTGCCTTGATGCGTGTGGCACGACGGGGCGCATCCTGTCCGCTCGTTCGGAGAGGTTTTGGCATGTTGTGGGATCTGGGAGCCGGTTGGCTCTTGATGGCTTTCGTGGTTGTCGGCATCATCGCCTTCATCCTTGCGCTGGCGTTGAATGCGATCATGGGCCCCGACGGATTCGGCGCGTCCGGCAACGCCATCATCATCACCGTGGGGTTCTTCCTGGGCGTCTCGCTCGCCAACAATCTCGGCTACTCGATGCGCGACCTGCAGCTCGCGATCACTACCGGCCTGGCCGGCGCGTTCGCGTGCCTTTCGGTCCTGGCCCTGCTGAAGGCAGCCCTGACACGGCTCTGACTTACAATCCCACCATGCGCCTGATGTCTTCAGGCGTCAGCCCCGCCTCGCGCAGCGCCGCGATGCCGGTATCGCCGTGGCTCTTGGAGAGCTTGCGGCCGTCATCGCCCAGAACCAGATCGTGGTGGATGTAGAGGGGCTCGGGCAGGCCCAGCACATCCTGAAGGAGACGGTGCACGCCGGTCGCGAAGAACAGGTCGCGGCCACGCACGACATGCGTCACGGCCTGCAGCGCGTCGTCGATGACGACCGAAAGATGATAGCTCGTCGGCACGTCCTTGCGCGCAATCACGACATCGCCCCAGGCGTCAGGCCTTGCGTCCATGACTCCCGTCTCACCGTTCGGCCCCGCACCCTGCTCATCCCATGACAGCGAATGGCCGACATGGGACAAGGCCGCATCGACATTCAGGCGCCACGCAAAGGGATCGCCGCCCGCCATGCGGCTCTTTCGTTCCCGCTCGGAGAGCTGGCGCTCAATCGACGGAACCAGAGGCACGCCATCGGGGTCGCGCGGCCATTCGCGGCCATCAGCTTCCGCGTCGGAGATCATTGCGCGGACCTCGCCGCGCGTCAGGAAGGACGGATAGACGAGCCCGGCATCGACAAGCGTTTCCAGCGCGCGCTCATAATCCCCGAAATGGTCCGACTGACGGCGCACCGGCTTTTCCCATTCAAGCCCCAGCCAGGCGAGGTCGCGATAGATCCCGGCTTCGAATTCAGGCGTGCAGCGCGTCGTGTCGATGTCCTCGATCCGCAGCAGCAGGCGACCGTCGGTTTCGCCCGCGAGCTGCCGGTTGAGCAGCGCCGAATAGGCATGGCCAAGATGAAGCGCGCCGTTCGGGCTCGGCGCGAAGCGGAAGACCGGACGTGTCATGAGGCTTTGGCAAAGCGGGTTGTCGTGCGCATTGCGTGATTGCTACGGTGCGCCGCGCGAGAGGGCAAGGCATGCGACGCATTGAAACGCTGGACGACATCGAGGAGGGGCTTGCGGCGCTTATGCGCCTCGATCCGCGTCTGGGCGCTGTCGTCACCCGCGCAGGCGAAGTTCCTTTGCGCCTGTCGCCTCCCGGCTTTGCCAGTCTGGTCTCGATCATCGTCTCGCAGCAGGTCTCGCGGGCGAGCGCGGATGCGATCCTCGGTCGCCTGACGACGCTCATTGATCCTCTCGACGCGAAGGGCATGCTTTCAGCGGGAGAAGACATCTTTCGCGCAGCCGGCCTGTCGCGCCCGAAGCAGAAGACGCTGCTCTCGATCGCCGCTGCGGTGGCCGATGATGGGCTCGACCTCGACCATCTCGCGACGATCGACGCCGACGAGGCGATGGCGCGCCTGACCGCGCTTCACGGCGTCGGCCCATGGACGGCGGAGGTGTACCTCCTGTTCTCTGCCGGGCACCCCGACATCTTCCCCGCTCACGACGTGGCGTTGCAAAGCGCGGTCGGCCACGCGCTCGGCATCGAGCCGCGCCCTCCAGCCAAGGCGCTTTATACGCTCGCCGAATCATGGGCCCCGTGGAGGGGCGTCGCTGCGCGTCTCTTCTGGGCATACTACCGCGAAATGCGCGGGCGCGATGGAGCGCCTCCGGCTGTCGTCACGAAAAAAACAACAAAAACAGGCTGATCTGGCACGTCGAGCCGAAAAAATGGAGCTTCACATTCCTGCAATCTCGGGATTACAGTATCCGCGCCGATCGCAGCATGCACCGAAGTCCATAACGGGTCTCAGGAGGTCAATCAGTGACGATCGCAGTCTCGCCGGATGCGCTTCCCGCACTGGTGCTGAACGCGGACTACCGTCCGTTGAGTTACTACCCCTTGTCGCTCTGGTCCTGGCAGGACGCGATCAAGGCCGTCTTCCTTGACCGCGTGAACATCGTCGCGGAATACGAGCATGCGGTGTCGTCGCCATCCTTCTCGATGCAACTGCCGAGCGTCGTCTGTCTCAAGAGCTATGTGAAGCCGTCCCGCTATCCCGCGTTCACGCGCTTCAACGTCTTCCTGCGTGACCGTTTCCAGTGCCAGTATTGCGGCACTCCCGAGGATTTGACCTTCGATCACGTGACACCCCGCCGCTGCGGCGGTGCGACGACGTGGGAAAACGTGGTCGCGGCCTGCTCGCCCTGCAATCTGCGGAAAGGCGGGCTTCTCACCCGCGATGCCAAGATGTGGCCGCGCCAGAAGCCGTTCCAGCCGACCGTGCAGGACCTGCACAACAATGGCCGGCTGTTCCCGCCCAACTATCTGCATGAGAGCTGGATGGATTATCTCTACTGGGATGTCGAACTGGAGCCGTAGGGCCGGCCGCTATGCCTGCCGCTCGGCTATGGCGGTCCCCGCCGCCCAGCCGGACGCCCAGGCCCATTGGAAATTGTAGCCGCCGAGCCAGCCGGTCACATCGACGACTTCACCGATGAAATAGAGGCCTTCTATGGCCTTGGTTTCCATCGTCCGCGAGTTCAGGCCGGCGGTATCGACGCCACCGAGCGTGACTTCGGCTGTGCGGTATCCCTCCGATCCGATCGGGAACACCTCCCACCCCTGGATGGTGGCGGCGATCGACGCGAGCTTCTTGTCGGTCGTCTCACCCATCGTGCCCGACCAGCCATGCGTCTCCGCTAGATGGCTCGCCAGCCGCTTCGGCAGGATTTCGCTCAGCGCATTCGCAACGCTTCGGCGCCCATTCTCCCGCTTGGACGCCACAAGGGCAGCGAAGACGTCGTCCTTCGGCAGGAACGCGATCCTGATCGGATGCTTCTCGCGCCAGTAGGACGAAATCTGCAGAATGGCGGGGCCGGAGAGGCCGCGATGCGTGAACAAGAGCGCCTCGTCGAACGCCATCTTGCCGCAGGAAACCCGCGCATCGGCCGCGACGCCTGCGATCTCGCGGAAACCGGCGAGAACGTCCTCGCCGAATGTCAGCGGCACCAGTGCCGCGCGCGTGTCGGTCACGGCGAGGCCGAACTGGTCCGCGATCTGGTAACCGAAGCCCGTTGCACCCATCTTGGGAATGGATTTTCCCCCGCACGCCACCACGAAGTGTCGGCACTGGATTCTTGCTGCACCGTCGCCGCCAAGCGTGACGGAAAACCCATCCTCTGCCTTCTCGATCCCCTCCAGCGTGGTTGCCAGGCGTACCTCGCACCCCATGCGCGCCATCTCGTTCAGGAGCATCGCGATGATGTCCTTGGCGGAATGATCGCAGAAGAGCTGCCCCAGCGTCTTCTCGTGATAGGTGATGCCGTGCTTCTCGACCAAGGTGATGAAATCGCGCGGCGTGTATCGGCCAAGCGCGGATTTGGCGAAATGCGGATTTGCCGAGAGGAAATTGCGCGGGGTGGTGCCCGTGTTGGTGAAGTTGCAGCGCCCGCCGCCGGAGATGCGGATTTTCTCGCCGGGCGATCTCGCATGATCGACGACGAGCACGCGCCCACCGCGCGATGCGGCATGAATCGCGCACATCATTCCCGCAGCGCCTGCGCCCAGGATGACGGTGTCGAACGTCTCAGCCTGCATGGAACATGCGTCGCTCAGGCTTTCCGGAACGCTGCGACGTAGGCGATCGCGGCAAGCGCAAGGCTTGTGATCACGTTCCAGCCGGCAAAGGAGAGCCCGAGAAAACGCCCCGTCGCCTGGTCGCACGAGGGCGGAATGACGGCGTTGAGCTGGTCGAGCAGGCTGCCGCTGCCGCCTTGCGGTGCTTCGACCACGCCGCAATCGGTCGGGCCGGGCCACCAGCCCCACTCGACACCGGCATGGAAGCCGCCGAGATAGAGCCCCCACGTCATGAGCAACCCGCCGACGAGAAGCAGGCCACGGGTGACGATCGGCGGTCCCTTCAGGGCGGCAGACAGGAATGCCAGCGCCATGACCGGCACGCCGATATAATAAGGCAGCCGCTGCTCGAGGCAGAGCTTACATGGAATGTAGCCGCCAATGTGCTGGAAGCCGAGCGCGGTTCCCACCGTGATCGCCATGCCGAGCGCGGCAAGCCCCGCTCCGATGATCTGGGTTTTTCCTGTGGCAGCGGTCAGTGACATGTCGGGCCCTAGAATAAGTAGCGGATGGCGATGAAACCGCCGATCAGCAGCGCCATGAAAAGGGTAAAAAGAAGGCTGAGATGCTTCTCGATGAACGTCCGGATAGGCTCCCCGAAATAGTGCAGCAACCATGCCACGAGAAAGAAGCGGGTGCCACGGGCGATGAGCGACGAAACGATAAAAACCGGCAGGAGAAGACCCGTCACGCCGGACGCGATCGTGATGACCTTGTAAGGCAGGGGCGTGAGCCCGCCGAACACGAGGACGATCAGCAATCCCCACTGATTGAAGGCGAGCTGGAACTCCTCGAATTTATCCATGTAGCCGTAGAAGGCCAGGATCGGATGGCCGATGCTCTCGAACAGGACGGCGCCGATCAGGTAGCCAAGCAGCGCGCCGGCCACCGACGCGACCGTGCTGATCACCGCATAGCGCACCCATTTCTGGCGCTCGGCGAGAACCATGGGAATCAGCAGGACATCGGGCGGGATCGGAAAGAAGGAACTTTCGACGAAGGATATTCCGGCGAGGGAGCGTTCGGCGTGGCGGGTTCGGGCGAGGGCCATCGTCCAGTCATAAAGGCGTCTGAGCATCAGGAATCCTTGTTTCGTCTCTCCCGTCCTAGGAAGAAAACGGCCATGGTGCAATGCAGCACGGCTGTGCGATCCTTTTTCGCGCAGGTGTCGGGTCGTCGCTTGACGACAGGTCGTCCAAACGTATAGTCCCGCTCATCCGGCGGCTTGCGCCGGATCTGCCCGTCTTGGGCCCCTGTGGCGGAATTGGTAGACGCGCTCGACTCAAAATCGAGTTCCGCAAGGAGTGCTGGTTCGATCCCGGCCAGGGGCACCAAAATTCATCCTTTTCTTCCTTGAAACAGCCGCTGCGACGCGGCCACCTGCTCGTCTGCGCGCTTTCTGACGATCGCCGCAGCCTATATCTCGGCCACCCGCCGCGTTTTTTTCGGAATGCGATCTACAATATGGAACGTATTGACCGTGACGACGTCTTGTCACGCCCGCTTTGCCGTGCCAAGAATTCAGCAACATAGAAATATGGTCCGTAATGTGGACCATTTGCACGGTCGCGGAGCGGGAGGCGTTGTCCGCGACCAGTCTGCAAAGGCGGTTTCGCCAGGGGAGGAGATAGCGGCATGCAGCTTGCCGAGAACAATGCCATGGCGATCGATACGCCCGCCGAGGTCATCGATGCGCGGTCGGGTTCGCGTTTCATGCGCCCCGTCGAAGCGGTTGCTGCTGCTCTGCTTCTGGTGGTGGTGGGCCTGCTGCTGACCGGCGTTTTCTCGCGCTACGTGCTGGCGTTGCCGATCGTCTGGATCGACGAGGCGGCGTCCATCTCGTTTCTCTGGCTCGCCATGCTCGGATCGGCGATCGCGATCGATCGCAACGAGCATCTCAGGCTGACGCTGTTCATCGGTATGGTGCCGGAGCGCGGTCGCGCCTTCGTTTCGACGCTGGCGCTGATGGTCGTCGCGACCGTGATCCTGGCGTTGATCTGGCCGGCCTATGTCTACGTCAGGGAAGAATCGTTCCTGACATCGGCCGCGCTGAACATCTCAGTCGGCTATCGCGCTTCGGCGATCGTGGCCGGGCTGGCGCTGATGTTCATCATCGCCGTCGCGCATGCGGTTCGCGAATCGACCGTCGCGCATCTCGTTGGCGCGATCGTGCTCATCGCGATTCTCGCCGGCGGGGCGTGGCTGCTCAAGCCCGTCTTCATGACGCTCGGCTATACCAATATCCTGATCTTCCTCGTCTTTCTCGTCGCGCTGTGTCTCGCCATGGGCGTGCCGATCGCGTTCTGCTTCGGGCTGGGTACGCTCGCCTTCATCCTGTTTTCGACGCGCGTGCCGCTGATCGTGATGGTCGGCCGCATGGACGAGGGCATGTCGAGCCTCATCCTGCTGTCCGTGCCGATCTTCGTGCTGCTGGGATGCGTGCTCGATGCGACCGGCATGGGCCGGGCGATCGTGAACTTCATGGCGTCGATGCTCGGCCATGTGAAGGCCGGCATGTCCTATGTGCTTCTCGGCTCTCTGTTCCTCGTCTCGGGTATTTCGGGCTCCAAGGTCTCCGACATGGCGACCGTCGCGCCCGCATTGTTTCCCGAGATGAAGCGGCGCGGGCACAAGCCGAAGGAGATGATCGCGCTTCTGGCGACGGGTGCTGCCATGGCAGACACCGTACCGCCGTCGATCGTCCTGATCGTGCTCGGCTCGGTCGCGGGCGTGTCAATTGCCGCGCTCTTCACGAGCGGCTTCATCATCGCGATGGTGCTGCTGCTCGTGCTGGCCGTGCTGGCGCGCTGGAAGGCGTCGGGCGAGAACATGGAGGGCGTGAAACGCGCTCCGCTCCGCGTCGTCTGGTCGACCCTGCTGATCGCCGGGCCGGCGCTCGTTCTGCCCTTCCTGATCCGCGGCATGGTGGGCGGTGGCGTTGCAACCGCGACCGAAGTTTCCACGATCGCGGTGCTCTACGCCATCATCATCGGCATCGTTCTGTATGGCGGCATCCGCCCCGCGAAATTCTATTCGATGCTGGTCGAGACGGCCGCCTTGTCGGGAGCGATCCTGCTGATCCTCGGCACGGCATCGGCGATGGCATGGGCGCTGACCCAGACCGGCTTCGCCAACCAGCTCGCCGTCTACATGACCGACCTGCCGGGCGGGTGGTTCACATTCATGCTGGTGTCGATCGTCGTCTTCATGGTGCTGGGCTGCGTGCTGGAGGGGCTGCCTGCGATCGTTCTCATGGCGCCGATCATGTTCCCGATCGCGGCGAGGCTGGGCATCCACGACGTGCACTACTCGATGGTCGTGGTCACCGCGATGAACATCGGCCTGATGGCGCCGCCGATCGGCATCGGCTTCTACATCGCGTGCAAGATAGGCAACGTCTCGCCGGACGAGGCCATGGGCGCGATCTGGCCCTATCTCGGTGCACTGCTTGTCGGGCTGCTGCTGATCGCGGCCATCCCGGCGCTCTCGATCGCTTATCTCTGATCCAACGATAATCAACCAGGAGGAAACCGAAATGACCATCACCAGACGCAGCCTGATGATCGGAGCCGCCGCCGTGCCGCTCGTCGCGACCATCCGCCATGCCGGCGCGCAGTCGGCCGAGTTCAACTACAAATACGCCAACAACCTGCCGATCTCGCACCCGATGAACGTGCGCGCGCAGGAGGCCGTCGACAAGATCCGCGAGGAGACCTCCGGTCGCGTCGCGATCCAGATCTTCCCGTCGAACCAGCTCGGCGCAGACACCGACATGCTGAGCCAGGTGCGCTCCGGCGGCGTCGAGTTCTTCACGCTCTCGCCGCTCATCCTGTCGACGCTGGTGCCTAATGCCTCGATCAGCGGCATCGGCTTCGCTTTCCCGAGCTACGATCAGGTCTGGCCGGCGATGGATGGCGATCTCGGCGCCTATGTCCGGGCTGAGATCGAGAAGGCGAACCTCGTCGTCATGGACAAGATCTGGGATAACGGCTTCCGTCAGATCACGTCCTCGGCCGGCCCGATCGAGACCGCTGAAAGCCTCAAGGGCATGAAGATTCGCGTGCCGGTCAGCCCGCTCTGGACCTCGATGTTCACGGCGTTCGAATCCGCGCCCGCCTCGATCAATTTCGCGGAGGTCTATTCCGCGCTGCAGACCGGCATCGTGGACGGCCAGGAAAACCCGCTCGCCATCATCTCCACGGCAAAACTCTACGAAGTGCAGAAGTTCTGCTCCATTACCAACCACATGTGGGACGGCTTCTGGTTCCTCGCCAACAAGGCGGCGTGGGAAGCGATGCCCGAGGATGTGCGCGCGATCGTCGCGAAGAACCTCGACGAGGCTGCGGTCAACGAGCGCGCCGACGTTGCGGACCTCAACGCCACGCTGAAGGAGGAACTCGTCTCCAACGGCATGGAGATCAACGAGCCCGACGCGGCATCTTTCCGCGAGAAGCTCAAGGATGCCGGCTTCTACGCGGAGTGGAAGGGCAAGTATGGCGACGAGGCCTGGGCCATTCTCGAAAAGGCGGTCGGCACGACGCTCGGCTGATCATGGAAACAGGCAGTCGGGCGAGACCGTGTTCCGCCCGACTGCCGCCTGGGTATCTATAACGGAGTGGTCGTGGTCGATCGCCTGAAAGACAAATCCGCAATCGTGTTCGGCGCGGGCTCTTCCGGACCCGGTTGGGGCAACGGCAAGGCGGCCGCGGTCGCCTATGCGCGCGAGGGCGCACGCGTAGCGTGCGTCGATCTCTCCGAAGATGCGGCCGAGGAGACGGCGCAGATCATCCGTGCCGAAGGGTTCGACGCGATTGCGATCGCGGCCGACGTGACCGAACTGGCGTCTGTTCGTGCTGCTGCGGACGCGACGGCGGCGCACTTCGGTGCGATCGACATCCTGCATAACAATGTCGGCGTCACCCATATGGGCGGACCGCTCGAACTCGACGAGGACAAATTCCAGGCGGCGATCGATCTCAATTTAGGGCCGGTCTACCGCACGGCGAAAGCCGTGCTGCCGCATATGCTCGCCAAGGGTTCGGGCGCGATCGTCAACATCTCCTCGCTCGCCGCGATCCGCTATGTCGGCTATCCGTATTTCGCCTATTACGCGACCAAGGCTGCGGTGAATCAGGCCACGGTGGCGTTGGCGATGCAATATGCGCGGCAGGGCATAAGGGCCAATTGCATCATGCCAGGCTTGATCGACACGCCGATGATCTACAAACAGATTTCCGGCCAATATGCGTCGCCCGATGAGATGGTTGCCGCACGCAATGCGATGGTCCCTCTCGGCACGATGGGCACGGCATGGGACGTCGCGGCGGCGGCCGTGTTCCTTGCGTCGGGCGAAGCGAAATTCATCACCGGCGTCTGCCTCCCCGTCGATGGCGGGCAGAGTTGTGCTGTCGGCGAGATCCGCCCCGCATGAACATGGCAGCCCGCCCCGACCGCGACCAGACCGGCGCGCAGAGCGTCGACAGGGCGCTTGGCCTCCTGTCCCTCATCGGGCGTCACGCCGACCGTGGCGCCGGCCTGACCGACATTGTCAATGAAAGCGGGCTCAACAAGCCCACCGCGCGCCGGCTGCTGCTCGCTCTGATGCGGGCGGGGTTGGTCGAGCAGGACGAGGCCAGCCGGCGCTATTTTCTCGGCGAGGAAGCCTATGTGCTGGGCAGCCTCGCCTCGCGCCGCTTTGGGTTGCTTCAGGTGTCGATGGACAGCCTGCTGCGCATGTCCAAGAAGACGGAGGATACAAGCTTTCTCTCGGTGCGGCGCGACACGTTCTCCGTCTGCCTCTATCGCGAGGAGGGGACCTATCCCGTTCGCACTCATGCGCTTCAGGCCGGCTTCGAGCATCCGCTGGGCGTCGGTGCGGGTTCGCTTGCGATGCTGGCGGCGCTTCCCGATACGGAGGTCGATGCCATCCTCGCTGCAAACGAAACGGTGCTGACGGGCACCTATCCGATGCTGCCGGTCGAACGGATCCGGCAGGACGTCGCGCTGACGCGCGAAAACGGTTTCGCGCTCAATCCGGGGCTCATCTTCGCCAATTCATGGGGTATCGGTGTCGCCATCCGAGGGCGGGATGGCCGTCCGTCAGGCGCGTTGTCCATCGCCGCGATCGACAGCCGCATGCAACCCGCTCGTCAGGTCGAGCTCGCAGCGCTCCTGACCGCTGAGGCGACTCGCGTCGAGGAACGGCTGACGCAGATGTTTTCAGCAAGAGAGCCGGCGCTTCCGAAACCGCAGATCAAGAGGCAAGCGCGATGAGCGCCGCACAGACTTCTCCCGGCATCCAGCCGGTCTCTACCCGCGTGATGAACCTCGCGAATTTCCTGTCGCAGGCCGCGCGCCGCAATCCCGACGACATCGGCTTCGTATGGCGCGACGAGCAATGGACATGGCGCGAGATGGAGGCGCGGGTTAACGCGCTTGCGTCCGCCCTGCGCGACGAGTTCGGCCTCGCCAAGGGCGACCGGGTGCTGATCCAGTCGGCGAACTGCAACCAGATGTTCGAATCGATGTTCGCCTGTTTCCGCATCGGCGCGGTCTGGGTGCCAGCAAACTACCGCCAGTCGCCTGAGGAGGTCGCCTACCTCGCAAAAGCGAGCGGCGCGCGCGGCATGATCTGCGGCGCGGCGTTTCCGGCCCATGCACAGGCCTGCCGTGACGGCGCGCCGGATCTGCGCTTCGTGCTGTCCATCGGCGCCAGTGATTTCGGCGACGATATCGATGCCGTGATCGCGCGCCATGCCGGCGCGACCGTCGCGGCGGTCGCCGTCGACCGTGATGATCCGTGCTGGTTCTTCTTCACCTCGGGCACGACGGGCCGGCCGAAGGCCGCGGTGCTGACGCATGGCCAGATGGCGTTCGTGGTCACCAACCATCTCTGCGACCTGATGCCCGGAACATCGCGTGAGGATGCCTCGATCGTGGTTGCGCCGCTGTCGCATGGTGCTGGCGTGCACCAGCTCGTTCAGGTCGCGCATGGCGTCAAGACGATCCTGCTGCCGACCGACAAGCTCGATGTTCCGACCGTCTGGGCGCTGGTCGAACAATGGCGCGTGACGAACATCTTCACCGTGCCGACGATCCTCAAGCTGCTGGTCGAGGACGAGAGCGTCGGCCGCTTCGATCATTCCTCGCTGCGTTACGTCATCTATGCCGGCGCGCCGATGTACCGGGTCGACCAGAAGAAGGCGCTCGCGACGCTCGGCGCCGTGCTGGTGCAGTATTTCGGGCTCGGGGAGGTGACCGGCAACATCACAGTCCTGCCGCCCGCCTTCCACAGCGCGGGGGACGACGAGCACGCGCGGATCGGCACCTGCGGTTTCGAGCGCACGGGCATGCAGGTCGAAATCCAGAACGATGCGGGCGAGGTGGTCGCACCCGGCGAGACCGGCGAGATTTGCGTCATCGGCCCGGCCGTCTTCGCCGGCTATTTCGACAATCCCGAGGCCAACGCCAAGGCGTTCCGCAACGGCTGGTTCCGCACTGGTGATCTCGGTCACATGGACGCCGAAAACTTCGTCTACATCACCGGCCGCTCGTCGGATATGTACATCTCCGGCGGCTCGAACATCTATCCGCGCGAAATCGAGGAGAAGATCCTGCTCCACCCGGACGTCAGCGAAGTCGCCGTCTTCGGCATTCCCGATCCGATGTGGGGCGAGGTCGGCGTGGCAGTCTGCGTCGCGCGCGCCGGTGCCGACACGGGCACGATCGAGCTTGGCCGCTGGCTCGAGGGCAAAGTCTCCCGCTACAAGCTGCCGAAGCGCATCGTGTGGTGGGACGAGATGCCGAAATCCGCCTATGGAAAGATCGCCAAGAAGGCGATCCGCGAAGAGTTCGAGCGACGCCATGGCGTCTCGCCGGGCGAAAACGTTCCGGCCTGAATTGACGATGCGCTCCATCCGTCATCCCGGTCCCGTCAATGCGGAACGCAGCACCAGCGCGTCATGCACCGTCGATCGTGTGCGTCTGACTTTGCAACCGGGCAGGAGCGTGAACCAGGCAGTGGCGGACGCGTTTCGCGCAACAGGCGCATCCAGCGGGTTCGTGCGGCTGCGCGGGGCGACGGTCGCGCCGATGCGCTACGTGATCCCGGCGGCAGCGCCTGACGACTGCCATGCGGCGTGGTACAGCGAGACGCATGCGCCGGACGGCGTGTGCACGATCGAGGATGCCGGCATGATCGTCGGTCTCCGTGACGGCGAGCCCTTCCTGCATTGCCATGGATCGTGGCTGTTGCCCGACGGGGAGCGCCGCATGGGTCACCTCCTGCCGCTCGAGAGTGAGTTTCACGAGCCTGTGGCAGCAGACGCATGGCTTGTCTCGGGCGCGCGCTTCGACGTCCGCGACGATGCGGAGACGAATTTCCGGCTGTTCCAAGCAGTCAACGGCACCGATGAGCATGTCAGTCGTGGCACGCGCGCCGTGCTGTGTACCATCCGGCCCAATCAGGATATCGGCGCCGCCATCGAGGAAATTTGCCGCGACCACGGCATCGCGAATGCAAGCGTCGAAGGCATCGGCAGCCTCGTCGGCGCGCGGTTCGAGGACGGACCCGACATGACCTCCTACGCCACCGAAGTGCTGGTGAAGCGTGGTGACGTCCGTGACGGGCGATGCAACCTCGACATCGCGCTGGTCGGCATGGCCGGTGAAATCGGCGAAGGGCGGCTCGTCGCGGGCGTCAATGCCGTCTGCGTCACGTTCGAACTGCTTGTGGTCGAGGCCTGAAAGGGCCAGAACGTCCGTAAACACCTCGCAACCTCGTGGACCGCGAACGCCCATGCTTGAACGACGCGACAGCTACGATGCGCTCTATCGCGATTTTCGCTGGCACATTCCGGAGCGCTTCAACATCGGCGTCGCGGTGTCCGACCGATGGGCCGCGATCGAGCCCGACCGGATCGCGCTGATCGATTATCGGCAGGATGGCGACGCCGAGACGATGAGCTACGCCGAACTCGCGGCACACTCGAATGCCTTCGCAAACGGGCTGCGCGCGCTCGGCGTCGCGCGCGGCGATCGGGTCGCGCTTCTCCTGCCTCAAAGCTTCCAGACCGTCATCGCGCATCTCGCGATCTACAAGCTCGGCGCGATCGCCGTGCCGCTGGCGCTTTTGTTCGGGGTCGAGGCGCTGGAGTATCGGCTTCAGACGGCGGGCGTGAAGGCGGTTGTCACCACCGAAGCCGGCAACGCCAAATTCAAGACGATCCGTGCGCGGCTGCCGGCACTGGAAACGATCGTCTCTATCGACGGGGCGGGCGCAGGTGCCTTGGGTTTCGACAGGATCGTCGCCGCGGGTTCGCCCTATCTCGTCGCCGAGGAGACCGGCTCCGACGATCCGGCTATGATGATCTTCACGTCCGGCACGACCGGGCCGCCCAAGGGCGCGCTGCACGGCCACCGCGTCCTGTTGGGGCATCTGCCGGGTGTGCAGATGCCGCACGAATTCCTGCCGCAGCCGGGCGACCGCCTGTGGACCCCGGCCGACTGGGCATGGGCCGGCGGCCTGCTCAACGTGCTCCTGCCGGGGCTCTATCTCGGCGTGCCCGTCGTCTCCGCGCGCTTCGAGCGGTTCGATCCCGAGGCGGCACTCGGTCTCATGGAGAAGGTCGCCGTGCGCAACGCCTTCATCCCGCCCACGGCTCTGCGCATGCTGAAATCGGCCGGCAGCGTCGTGCGGAACTTCGACCTCAAGCTGCGCACGATCGGCTCGGGCGGCGAGGCGCTCGGGCGCGAGACCTACGATTGGGCGAAGACTGAGTTCGGCCTGACGATCAACGAGTTCTACGGCCAGACCGAGTGCAATCTCGTGCTCGCCTCGTGCAACGCGATCGGCGTGAGCAGGGGCGGCGCGATCGGCAAGCCGGTGCCGGGCCATGAGGTGGCGGTCATCGACGGGGAGGGCAGGCGCGTGCCGATGGGCGAGCCCGGCCAGATCGCCGTGCGGCGGCCCAACCCGGTCATGTTCCTCGAATACTGGAACAACCCGGAAGCGACCGCCAAAAAATTCATCGGCGACTGGATGACGACCGGCGACCAGGGCATCGAGGACGGCGACGGCTATGTGCATTTCTTCGGCCGCGACGACGATGTCATCACATCTGCCGGCTACCGCATCGGGCCCGGCGAGATCGAGGATTGCCTGACGGGCCATCCCGCCGTCGCGCTCGCCGCCGTGGTCGGCAAGCCCGACGCGCTGCGCACCGAAATCGTCAAGGCCTATGTCGTGCTGAAGGACGGTGTCACGAAGGACGAGGAGCTCGCCGGCGAGATCAGCCTGTGGGTGCGCGAGCGGCTCTCGGCGCATGAATATCCGCGCGAGGTCGAATTCGTGGATTCGATGCCGCTGACGACGACCGGCAAGGTCATCCGCCGCATTTTTCGCGACCGGGCGCGGAGCGAGGTGGAATAAGGCTTACTATCCCCGGCCGAACGCCTTCCTGACCCGGTTGCGCAGGATGCGTGCCATGTTGCGCGTCTGCTTGGCGCGGAGAAGCTGCGAGGCCGCCTGATGCGTCATGCGCTCGGCGTCCGGGGTCAGGCCGATGGCGATCGTGCCGACCGGGCGCCGCTCGCCCCAAAGCCGACCCAGGACGGGGTGATCGGGCACGGCGCAGGAATCCGTCACATCGATGTTGGGGTCCTCGAGATGCGTCCGCGTCGTCTCGATCATCAGGAGCGTACCGGGCGAATAGGAGGCATAGTCCTCATCGTAGGCCGTTTTCCAGGTGTAGGCGACGCCGGCCTCGACGAAGACCACAAGGCTCGCGATGGGCTTGCCGTCGAGGCGCAGTTCATGGATGCGGCAGAGGTCCTTTTCGGCCAGGCGATGGGCTGCTTCGCGTACGAAGGCGGCGCGGAAACGATCGACCGCCATGGCCGTCTTCTCGCGACCCTTCCAGCCCGAAATCTCCAGCGCCAGAAACGTCTCGATGCCTTGCCTGATCTCGTCGGGCTGGCGCGCGATCACATACTCGACCGCACCCTTGTCGCCTAGCCGGCGCTTCAGTCGGCGCATCTCCTTGAAATGATGGGCGCTCAGCGTGCCGCGCAGATAATCGTCACCGCCTAGCGCGCTTTCCAGATGAGGGCGCTCGACGCGGTTGGTGATCGAAACCGGCAGGTTGCGGCTTTCCGAGAGCGAACTGACCATCGCCGCGAACGGCCCGTCGAGCCGCACTTCCGGCATGACCAGCACCTTGGGCAGGTTCAGGTGCGGACGCGCCAGCATGCCGAAGAAATCCTCCACCACGCCGACCGGATCGTCACGGTCGACCAGCGGCGTACCGAGCGGGCCGAACGGGCTCGACCATGTGCGCAGGAAGGTCACGCCGAATGGCGTCGCGGGCTTCTCGATGGTGAAGGGCACGAGCAGCCGGAGGCGGCTGCGGTTCTCGTCTCCATCGCGGATCACGGCAAGGCGCACGTCCCGGTCCTCGAGGCGCGGCATGGCGGGCGCGAGGAAACGCGGGTTGAAGAAGATGTTCTGCTCGACCGAGCGGGCGCAGAGGAAATCCAGTTCCTCGACGAGATCGAACCCGGCCGAGGCGGGGTAGATCGCGAGCTTGCGGGGCGGGCGGTTTTCCATCTGCTCGACCAGCGAGGGCGGAACGTCGCCGCCCACATAGTCGGCAAAACCTCCGATCATGCGCCCGGATGCGCTGCCGCTCAGTTCTTCCAGAAGGGGGACTGCAACCATCAGACTGCTCCTGCGCTTGTCTTGCCGGAGAACGGAACGAACATGAGGATGCCGAGGCGTCGCCAGACAACGAACGCCAGCATTATGGCCTCGCTGGTCATCGCGATTGCCGTGCCGAGGGCTGCGCCCCAGAGGCCGAATTGCGGAATGAGCAGCACGTTGAGCACGATGTTGATGCCGAGCGTCATGCCGTAGACGGCGGCGCAGATGTTCTGGTTGCCGCTCATCGTCAGCAGGCTTTCGGCCGGACCGACCGACGCACGCGCGACGACGCCGAAGACAAGCACGTAGAGCAGCGGGTAGCCGGCATCGAAGCCGGGGCCGAACAGCATCAGCATCGGTTTGCCGATAATGAGCACGGCCGCACCCATCGCAAGCGATGGCCAGAACGTCCATGCCACGGTCTCCCGGGCGAAGGTGGCGAGCGTCACCATGTCGCCGCTGTGGGCGTATTGCGCGTAGCGCTGCGCAACGCCCGCCTTGACCGCGAAATAGACGAAATGGACGAGCGCCAACGTCTTCACGGTCGCGAAATAGATGCCGACATCGGTCGGCGACATGTACCAGCCGACCATCAGCACGTCGGCGTTGGTAAGCAGGAAAAAGAACCCCTCGACGAGGAAGATCGGCAGCGAGACGATCAGCCATTCGCGCGTGCGGAAGACCGGGCGCGTCGTGCGCACCTCGCGGCCGGCCTGCGGCGCGATCGCCGCGATCTGGTAGATCGTCGTGATGTAGGTGGCGAGGATCGCCGTCACGATCGCGGTCTGCGCGTCGGGTGCGTAACCGGCGTAGAGCGCGATGCCCATGAGCGCCAGAATGAGGATCGGGCGCAGGAGATAGATCGGCGCCAGCGCCAGCACGGCCCAAGAATTGGCGCGCGCCGTGCCTTCCAGCGTGTCGGACAGCGCGATCATCGGCAGGCAGACGATGCCGAGATAGAACGGGATGACGTAATAGCTCTCGATCGTATCGCCGAAGAACCAGAGCCCGGCGAGTCCGGCCAATGCAACCGCCGACGACACGGCGAGAACGATCCGGCGGCTGGCCGTCATCACGCCGCGCAGTTCGGCCAGACGGCCGCGCTCGCGATATTCGGGGATGTAGCGGACGACGGCGGTGTGGAAGCCGAGGCAGGACAGGTTGCCGACGATGATCATCGTGGTCCAGACGAGGACGAAGATGCCGTATTCGAAGCCGCCCATCCAGCGCGCCATCAGCACCTGGCTGAAGAGCGCGATCACGGCGCTGACGATACGGATCGCAAACGCCGTCAGCGACGTACGGCCAGCCTGGCCGCGCTCGTCTCCGGTGAACATGATCGCATCGACCTTGCCGAGAAGCGGGCGTGCCTTTGCAGCCAATGGCTCCGGCAAAAACCGATCAGCCGTCGATGCTGCGGAAAAGCGCACGCGATACACTCCGTTACTCCAAAGGACCGTCAATCCCTAGCCGAGAGTCTTTAAGAAACGATGAGATAGGCGGATTGGTGCGTGTGGAGCAATTCTGTAACGCTATTGCCGCGTGCTGCCAGCAAGCTTAGTGACAGCGCGATCACGCCTTGAATAGATCGGCATGAGTGCCGGTGCGAGCGAGTTGGAGTTCGGTGCCGACGACCCGATAGATCAGCAGCCAATCGGGCTCTATGTGGGCGTCACGAAAGCCTTTCCAGTCGCCTTTCAACGGGTGATCTTTGTAAGTGGCCGGTAACTCGCTTTCGATGAGCAAGAGACCCAGAAGTTCGCGCAATTTGCCGAGATCTTTGCCGCGCTTCTCAACACGTTTCACATCACGCCGGAATTGGCCGGTGTGAACAGGTGTGAGCACGTTAGATGCCTAGGTCCTTGAACAATTCATCTGGGGAGGCAAAACGCTTGCCCTTGCCATTCTCCAGCTCGGCCATCGCTTTCCGTGTCGTGGCGTTCGGGACCTTCACCGAAAAGGGAAACTCCTTGTCGGCCGCGACGCGCACCAGCAACAGGCGAATGGCGTCCGAAACCGACAGCCCCATCGCTGCCAGTGCTTCGGTCGCCTGGTCTTTGGTTTTTGCGTCGATCCGCGCGCGGACCACGGTCTCCGTAGCCATCATAATCTCCGAGATTTAAGCTACAATGTAGCTACAGAGAGATGGCTTCGCAAGCCCGTGGCACGGACAAGCACTGCTTAACTTACCGCGCCTTTCAGGCAAACGTGCCGTGGCAGTGCTTGAACTTCTTGCCCGAACCGCAGGGGCACGCTTCGTTCCGGCTCACCTTGCCCCATGTGGAGGGGTTGGCTGGATCGCGCTCCTCCGCCGGGACGATGCGGTTTTCCGCCGCGACCGCAACTGCGGTATCGCCGCCGAAATCGTCCTCGCCGGTCGTCGCATCGACATGCGCGCCATGCATCGCGGGAACCTGCGGGGGCGGCGCTTCGGCGGCCTCGCGCACCAGTTCGACGCGCATGAGCTGTGCGGTCACGGCCTGGCGCAGATTGCTCAGCATCGACTGGAAGAGCTCGAACGCTTCCGTCTTGTACTCGTTGAGCGGATCGCGCTGCGCATAGCCGCGGAAGCCGACGACGGAGCGCAGGTGCTCGAGATTGACCAGATGCTCGCGCCACAGGCTGTCCACCGTCTGAAGCACGATCGACTTCTCGACATAGGCCATGATGTCCGGCCCGAAGCGCTCGGCGCGATCCTTGGCGGCTGCCTCGGTCGCTTCCATGATGCGCTCGGTGATCTGTTCCTCGTCGATGCCTTCCTCGGCCGCCCACTCCTCGATCGGCAGATCGAGGTTGAGCGAGGTGCTGACGCCTTCCTTGAGGCCGGCGAGATCCCACTGCTCCGCATAGGCGTTCGGAGGGATGTGCTTGGCGACGAGGTCTTCGACCACGTCCTGGCGCATCTCGGCGACGGTTTCCGTCAGGCTGCCGCCATCCATCAGGTCGATGCGCTGCTCGAACACCACCTTGCGCTGGTCGTTCATCACGTCGTCGAACTTCAGGAGGTTCTTGCGGATGTCGAAGTTGCGGGCCTCGACCTTCTTCTGCGCCTTTTCGAGCGCCTTGTTGATCCAGGGATGGATGATGGCCTCGTCTTCCTTGAGGCCGAGGCGCTGCAGCATCGTGTCCATGCGCTCGGACCCGAAGATGCGCATCAGGTCATCCTGCAGCGACAGGAAGAATTTCGAGCGACCCGGGTCGCCCTGACGGCCCGAACGGCCGCGAAGCTGGTTGTCGATGCGGCGGCTTTCGTGGCGCTCGGTCGCCAGAACGTAGAGGCCACCGCCCGCAAGCGCCAGTTCCTTCAAACGCTGGACGTCCTCGCGGATCGCCTTTTCCTTCGCCGCGCGCTCCTCGCCCTCCGGCATGTCGCCGAGTTCCTGCGCGACGCGCATGTCGGCGTTGCCGCCAAGCTGGATGTCGGTGCCGCGGCCAGCCATGTTGGTGGCGATCGTGATCGCGCCCGGCCGCCCGGCCTGGGCGACGATGGCCGCTTCCTGTTCGTGATGGCGGGCGTTCAGGACCTGGAAATCCTTGAAGCCTTCGGCGCGCAGGCGCTCTGCGAGCTGCTCCGACTTCTCGATCGAGGTGGTGCCGACCAGCGTCGGCTGGCCCTTGGCATGCGCTTCGCGGATTTCGCGGACGATCGCCTTGTACTTCTCCTCGACCGTCCGATAGACCTCATCGTCCTCGTCGATGCGCGACACCGGCACGTTGGTCGGAATTTCGGAGACTTCGAGACCGTAGATGTTGCCGAATTCCTCGGCCTCGGTCAGTGCCGTACCCGTCATGCCCGCGAGCTTGGAATACATGCGGAAGTAGTTCTGGAAGGTGATCGAGGCCAGCGTCTGGTTCTCGGGGTGGATCGTCACCTTTTCCTTGGCTTCCAGCGCCTGATGCAGACCTTCGGAGAAGCGGCGGCCGGGCATCATGCGCCCGGTGAACTCGTCGATGATGACGACTTCGCCATTGCGGACGATGTAGTCCTTGTCGCGCTGGAACAGGCGATGCGCTTTCAGGGCATTGTTGACGTGGTGGACAATCGCGACGTTCTCGACGTCATACAGTGAATCGCCCTTGAGCATCCCGGCTTCGCGAAGAAGGTTCTCCAGCTTCTCGGTACCGTCTTCGGTGAAGGTGGCCGTGCGCTGCTTCTCGTCGACCTCGTAATCGCCCTCGAGCAACATCGGAATGAACCTGTCGACCGAATTGTAGAGTTCGGAACGGTCGTCCAGCGGGCCCGAAATGATGAGCGGCGTGCGCGCCTCGTCGATCAGGATCGAATCGACTTCATCGACGATCGCGTAATTGTGACCGCGCTGCACCATCTGGGCGCGATCATATTTCATGTTGTCGCGGAGATAGTCGAAGCCGAGCTCGTTGTTGGTCGCGTAGGTGACGTCGCAGGCGTAAGCCGCCTTGCGCTGCTCGTCCGAGAGGCCGTGAACGATGATGCCGGTCGTCAGGCCGAGGAATCCGTAGACCTTGGCCATCCACTCGGCGTCGCGCGTTGCGAGATAATCGTTGACCGTGACGACGTGGACGCCCTTGCCGGACAATGCGTTCAGATAGACGGGCAGGGTGGCGACCAGCGTCTTGCCTTCGCCGGTGCGCATCTCGGAGATGCCGCCGCCATGCAGGACCATGCCGCCGACGAGCTGGACGTCGAAGGGGCGCAGGCCCAGCGCGCGCCGCGCAGCTTCGCGAACGGTCGCGAAGGCCGGGACCAGAATGTCGTCCAGGCTCTTTCCTTCGGCCAGTTCCTTTCGGAACATATCCGTGCGCGCCCGCAGCGCCTCGTCGGAAAGGGCCTTCAGTTCAGGCTCCAGCGCGTTGATCGCCTCCACCCGGGGCCGCATACCTTTGATGCGGCGATCGTTGGAGGAACCGAAAATCTTGCGGGCGAATACGCCAAGGCTGACCATCAATGGTCCTTTCAGTATGGAATGCCCGGCACCGCCAGGGCAGGACCCGCTACCGACATCATTTGCGGGATGAAACAGGAAGAGCGCCGCAAAATCGCTTCTGGACGCCAAGTGGAAGGACAGATAAGAGGGGGCACATGCGATGTCAACGCCGCTCCCTGCGGGGAAACCGCGCGGAAAATCGCCACATTTTGGCTGGTTTGAAGGGCTCCTAACCCCCGACCCGGCAATCCCCACATTGGAGATCATCAGATGAAGCATTCGTTCCGTCGCATGTCGATCGTTACTCTTGGCGCCGCCACGGCGATGTTGGCCATCGCTGGCATGGCCTCGGCGCAGGACGATGCCGTCGTCGCGACGATCAACGGTCAGCCCGTCACCGAGAGCGACCTGACCATGGCGATCACCGACCTGGACCAGCAATTCGCCCAGCTTCCGGAAGAGCAGCGCCGTGCAGCCGCCCTGTCGGCCATCGTCGAGATCAGGCTTCTTTCGGCGCTCTCCGAGGAAAAGGGCCTCGGCGACGACGAGAATTTCAAGAAGCGCATGGAACTGCTTCGCCAGCGCGCGCTCCACAGCGCCTATATCGAAGACGAGATCGCATCGACCGTCACCGATGAAGCCGTTCGCGCGCGTTATGACGAGGAAATCGCCAAGGCGCCCGCCGGCGAAGAGGTTCGCGCCCGCCACATCATAGTCAAGACCAAGGAAGAAGCCGACGCGATCATCGCCGAGCTCGATGGCGGCGGCGACTTCGAGGCGATAGCCAAGGAAAAGTCCACCGACGGTGCTGCCGCGCAGGGCGGCGACCTCGGCTACTTCGCGCAGGGCCAGATGGTTCCGGCTTTCGAGCAGGCGGCTTTTGCGATGGAAGTCGGCAGCTATTCCAAGGAGCCGGTCGAGACGCAGTTCGGCTGGCATGTGATCAAGCTGGAAGACAAGCGCAGCAAGCAGCCGCCGGCTTTCGAGCAGGTGTCCGAGCAGATCCGCTCGCTGCTGCTGCGTGAAACGTATTTCGAGACGGTCTCGAAGCTGCGCGAAGAGGCTGACGTCGAGGTGACCGATCCCGCCCTCAAGGCTGCGATGGAGCCGGCGGCTGCGCCTGCCGCACCGGCCGATGGTGCGGCACCTGCCGAAGACGCAGAGCAAGAGTAAACCTTCGACGCGAGAGCCGCCGCCATGTCAGACGCCGTTTCGCCGCTCGCTCCGAAGAAGCAGCCAAAAATGCCCTCGATCGAGGGGGTTCGCATCGCCACCGCCGAGGCGGGCATCAAGTACAAGGGGCGCACCGATCTCGTCGCGATGATCTTCGACGAGGGGACGAGTGTCGCGGGCGTGTTCACGCGCTCGAAATGCCCGTCGGCCCCCGTCGATTTCTGCCGGCAGAACCTGACGGGCGGTAAGGCGCGCGTCCTCGTCGTCAATTCCGGCAACGCGAACGCCTTCACGGGCAAGCGTGGCCGGGAAACGACACGTATGACGGGTGAGGCGGCGGCGAAAGCGGCCGGCTGCACGCCTGGCGACGTCTTCCTCGCCTCGACTGGCGTGATCGGCGAACCGCTCGATGCGGGGCGCTTCTCGCATCTGCTCGAAGGTATGGTAGAACGCGCCGAGGAAGGGCTCTGGTCCGAGGCCGGCAAGGCCATCATGACCACCGACACCTACCCGAAATACGCGACCGCCACCGTGATGCTCGGCGATACGCCGGTCACCATCAACGGCATCGCCAAGGGTGCCGGCATGATCGCGCCGGATATGGCGACGATGCTGTCCTTCATCGCAACCGATGCGCCGATCGAGGCGGCAGCCTTGCAGGATTTGCTCTCCAAGGGCGTCGGCAAGACGTTCAACGCCGTCACGGTCGACAGCGACACATCGACCAGCGACACGCTCATGCTGTTTGCCACGGGTGCTGCGGCCAAGCGTGGTGCGCCGCGAATCACGGACGCGAAGGACCCGCGCCTGTCGCAGTTCCGGCGGGCACTGAACCGCATGCTGAAGAACCTCGCTTTGCAGGTCGTGCGAGACGGCGAAGGCGCGCGCAAGCAGGTCGAAGTCACCGTGACCGGCGCAAAATCCGGCCGCTCGGCCAAGCGCGTGGCCCTGTCGATCGCGAATTCACCCTTGGTGAAGACCGCGGTTGCGGGCGAGGACGCCAATTGGGGGCGCGTCGTGATGGCGGTCGGCAAGGCCGGCGAGCCGGCCGACCGCGATCTTCTGGCGATCTGGTTCGGCGACATTCGCGTCGCCCATGAAGGTGAACGCGACCCGGCCTATTCGGAGGCAGACACGTCCGCCTACATGAAGCGTGACGAGGTCGCCATTCGCGTCGATTTGGGGCTGGGACGCGGCAAGGCGACCGTCTGGACCTGCGACCTGACCAAGGAGTATGTCGCGATCAACGGCGACTACCGGAGCTAGACCGTGACGACCGGCGGCCGGCCCTTTCAGGATCTCGCAATCGTACGCCGCTACGAGGCGGCCGGCTCGCGCGCCTGGCCAGCCGCGTCCGTCCACTATGACGGTGCGTGGGCGGTTCGGCTGACGGCGGGACATCCCGCCAAGCGTCTCAATTCGGTCAGCCCGCTCGATCCTGGCGACGACGCCAATCTGACCGAGCGGATCGCGCGCGCTGCGAGGCGCTTCGACGCCTATGGACGGCCGCTGACCTTTCGCATGTCGCCGCTTTCGGGGCGAAAGGTCGCCGCCCACCTCGACCGCGAAGGCTGGGTGAGGTTTTCAGAATCGCTGGTGATGCGCGCCACGCTCGACGACGCGATGGTCCGCGACGCGATGCATCAGATTCCGCTCAAGGACATGGGCAGGTTCATCAGCGCGGCGATGTCGATCCGCAACCTCGACGCCTCCTTGCGTCCGGGCCTGTCCGAGGTGATCAGTTCCATCGAACCGCAGACCGGCCTGTTCGTGCTCGAGCAGGAGGGGACGCCGCTCTCGACCGCCATCTGCGTCCATGACGGCGATCTCGCCGGACTGTTCGAGGTCGCGACGGTCGAAAGCGAGCGCGGCAAGGGCCATGGGCGCCGCACCTTGCTCTCGGCGTTGAAATGGGCGCGCAAGCGCGGTGCCCGCGAAGCCTGGCTTCAGGTGGAAGCGGAAAACACGACCGCGATAGGCCTCTATCGCTCGCTCGGCTTCACGGAGGTCTATCGCTACCACTATCGCCAGCCGCCGCCTGCGGAGCCGTGAGCATGAGTGAACCGAAGAAACTCCTGCTCGTCGCTGCCTGCGCGCTGGTGGATGCCGACGGCCGCGTGCTTCTGGCGCAGCGGCCGGAAGGCAAGCAACTGGCGGGTCTCTGGGAATTTCCCGGCGGCAAGGTCGAGCCGGGCGAAACGCCGGAGGAAACCGTCGTTCGCGAGTTGAAGGAAGAGCTTGGCATCGACACGAAAGTCGCCTGTCTCGCGCCGCTCACCTTCGCCAGCCACGCCTACGAGACCTTCACGCTTCTGATGCCGCTTTTCGTGTGCCGGCGCTTCTGGGGCATTCCCCAGCCGCAGGAGGGCCAGGTCCTCAAATGGGTTCGTCCCAACAAGATGCGGGACTATCCCATGCCGCCCGCCGACGAGCCGCTGATCCCCTTCCTGATCGACCTCCTCTAGAGCGTTTCAGGTTTTCACCGAAACACCCCCTCCACCGCCTCCGGCGGTCCCCCTCCCCCGCTTCGCAGGGGAGGATCCGAGGCCGCGGACAATCGCTACCTGGATCCTCCCCCATCTTCATGGGGGAGGGGGACCACGAAGTGGTGGAGGGGGCGTTTCTTAAGCAGCGATTTCACCTCATCCAGAACCACTCTGATCGTTAATCGATCGTTTAGCGAAACGTGAAAATCTGAACCATATGGCTCGCGCAGCGTGGGCCGCCGATGGTCCAGACCGGGGACGGATGCAGATGCGCGACGAGTGGAACTATCCCGCCTCCGACCAGAAGTGGCGCGGCAGTGAAGCGGGGATGAGCGCATTGCGGGTCGCGCTTCTCTTCGGGTCGGCCGCTGTGGCGCTCGCTTTGATCCTCACGCCGATCGCAGACAAGGAGACGCGGCGCATGGCTCAGTCTTCCTATCCGGCGGGCGTCGACATGATGGCCACGGGCACGATCGGCCAACGCAACCAGAACACCTATACGGTTCGCCGCAGCGTCCTCCAGCCGTCACCGAATTCGGTGTGCATCATCCGTGCGAATGGAGCCCGCAGCGGCGAGTGCTGAGGTTTCGATAACCATCATCCTTTACCTTTTATATGCTTGAAAGGTCTAGTGTTGCGCCATTCTGCGGGCTTGCGCGGGAATGAGCGGGGCTGAAACGATGATGAAAGCGTTCCTGAAGGACGAGAGCGGCGCAACCGTTGTTGAATACGGGCTCATCATCGCTGTCTTGTCGCTGGCGATCATGGGCGGTTTCAGCAGTGCAGTGAATGTCATCCAGGGCAATTTCGAGATTTCGGCCGACATCATGGAGAATGCCGTCAAGAAGTGAGCGGGCATTCCGCTTCCTACGGCTTCCCGGTTTCCTTCCCAAGCACCTGCGTCAGGGACACGGTCGCGCTGCCGCGTGCCGATGGCTTTTGCTGCGAGGCATGTGGTGCCCAGCCCGACAGCCAGATCGTCGAGAACGTCGCCCGGATGCGGCCGTCATCGTCGGAAAACCGCTCCGCATAAATCTCTGCCGCCCGCATGAAAAGCGCGCGAGGCGCGGGCTTCCTGCTGCGGGCGACCAGCGCATTGGCCGCGCCCATCGCGCGCAGGTCGCGCATCAGGCCGAACATGGTCTCATAACGCACGGTGACCGTCTCGATATCGGCGACGGGAAGCGCAAAGCCCGCGCGTTGCAGCAGCGCGCCGGCGTCGCGGACATCCGCGAATGGAAAGACACGGGGGCTGGCGCCACCCGACAGCTCGGTCTCGGCTGCGAGCAGCGCGTCGCGAAGCTCGCCCAGCGTACCCGATCCCGCCATGCAGCCCAGGAAAAGCCCGTCTGGCCTCAGAGCCCGGCGGATTTGGACCAGCATGCCCGGAACGTCGTTCATGGCGTGCAGTCCGTAGAGCGAAATCGCGAGGTCGATGCTTTCCGCGTCGAGCGCCAGCACTTCCGGTTCGATGTCCTTCGGCTCCACGATATCCGTCACCTTTCCGCTCGCCCTGAGAACGGCGGCTGCGGCGTCTGCTGCCGGAGACAGGATTGCCGCGCGCGCGAACTGCCGGCCGACCGTCGAGAGGCGGTCCGCGAGGTCGTCGGCGGCGCGGTTCATCAGGAAGGCCGCGCCCTCATCGCCGATGTGCCGCGCGCGCCGCCTGTTTGCCGCCAGGCTCTGATGATCGAAGATCGGGTCCATTCCATTCCCTTTGCCGGCACACTGCCGCTCGTGTTCAACTCTGATATGGTGCGGGCAGGGCAGGGTTTCTCGTGACCGATCGGACGACGGAGTTCAAGGGCTTGATGCAGGCAGCACTCCGCTGGCCTGCGAGCGTGTTGTTTCCGCCGATGTGCGGCGGATGCAGGCGGCTGGTCACGCAGCCGGGTGCCCTGTGCGGCAAATGCTGGCCCAGGCTTCGGTTCATCGAGCGTCCGTGGTGCGAGGTACTCGGCACGCCGTTCACCCATGACATGGGCGAGGGCAGCGTCTCGCCGGAGGCGATCGCCAACCCGCCGCCCTTTTCGCGCGCCCGGTCCGCGGTCGTGTATTCGGGTGTCGCGCGCGAGATGGTGCAGGGGCTGAAGTTTCGCGACCGGACCGAGCTTGCGCCGTGGATGGCGCGCTGGATGGTGCGGGCGGGCGCGGACCTGCTCGCGGACGCGGATTTCATCGTGCCGGTGCCGCTGCATCGCAGGCGTTTCTTCGTCCGGCGTTTCAACCAGTCCGCCGAGCTTGCGCGGACGATCTGCGATCTCTCCGGCAAGCGCTTCGCGCCGGAGCTTGTGGCGCGCATCAAGGCGACGAAGCAGCAGGTGGGGCTCGGGGCTCGCGAACGCGAAGACAATGTGCGCGGGGCGTTTCGCGTCGATCCCCGATCGAAGGCGGCACTTGCCGGCCGACGGGTCCTCGTCGTCGATGACGTATACACGACCGGAACCACGGTCTACGCGCTGGCCAAGGCCCTGAAACGCGGTGGCGCCGGTGATGTCGACGTGCTCACCTTCGCGCGGGTGCTTCCGGGGGACTTCCGGCGGGACGAAGCCGAGACTATATGAGATGAAAAGCTTGAGTGGAATTGAACCATGACGGACGTAACCATCTATACGCGCGTGATGTGCGGATACTGCGCGGCGGCAAAGCGCCTGCTCGATTCCAAGGGCGTGGCCTATACCGAGCACGATGCGAGTTTTTCGCCGGAACTGCGGCAGGAGATGATCACGCGCGCCAAGGGCGGCAGCACCTTCCCGCAAATTTTCATCGGCGATATCCATGTCGGCGGCTCCGACGACCTTCATGCGCTGGAGCGTGCGGGCAAGCTCGACGCGATGCTCGCCGGCGCGCAAGGATAGGATGGCACAATGACGACGGTGAAGGTTGCGGCACTGCAGATGCGCTCGGGCATGGACCCTGCGCGCAACGTGGCGGATTTCGAGGCGCTGGTACGCGAGGCGGCCGGTAAGGGGGCTGCCTATGTGCAGTCGCCCGAGATGACGGGTGCGCTCCTGCGCGACCGCGTGGAACTCATGGCGCTGATCAAGCCTGAGGCGGACGATCCCGTCGCCCACAAGGCGGCAGCGCTTGCCGGCGAACTCGGCATCCATGTCCATGTCGGCTCGACCGCCATCGCCCGCCCGGATGGCAAGGTGGCCAATCGCGGTTTCCTGTTCGGACCGGACGGCGCGAAGATCGCGTCCTATGACAAGATCCACATGTTCGACGTCGATCTCGACAATGGCGAAAGCTGGCGCGAATCGTCGACCTATGAGCCCGGAACCTGCGGCACGATCGTCGATCTGCCGTTCGGCCGGTTGGGTATGGCCGTCTGCTACGACGTGCGCTTTCCGGAACTGTTTCGCGCACAGGCGCTCGCAGGCGCTCAGATCCTGACCATGCCGGCAGCCTTCACGCGCCAGACTGGCGAGGCGCATTGGCATGTGCTCCAGCGCGCCCGTGCGATCGAGAACGGGGCCTTCGTCATCACCGCCGCGCAGGGCGGCACGCACGAAGACGGCCGCGAGACCTACGGCCATTCCCTGATCGTCGATCCATGGGGCCGGATCGTCGCCGAAGCCGACCATGACGAGCCGGCCGTCGTGCTGGCGGAGATCGATTTGGCCGCTTCGACGCAGGCGCGCCAGAAAGTGCCCAACCTCAAGAACATCCGCGATTTCGAGGTCGCGCTCGCCAGAGTCGATACCCGGCACAGGCAGGCATCATGATCCGCTTTTCGCTGTCCTGTGACCATGAGCACGAGTTCGACGGCTGGTTCCGCAACGGAGACGATTTCGAAACCCAGTTGAAGCGCGGGCTTGTCTCGTGCCCGGTCTGCCACTCGGCGAAGGTGGAAAAGACCCTGATGGCGCCCGCGGTTTCCACCGGGCGAAAGCGCGAGAAGATGGCGTTGGCGATCGGCGCAGAGCAGCGCAAGGCGCTGGCGCAGTTGAAGGCCATCGCCGAAAAGGTGCGCGAAAACGCCGACTATGTCGGCGACAAATTCGCGGAAGAAGCCCGCAAGATCCATTTCGGCGAAACCGACACGCGCGGCATCTACGGCGAAGCGACCCTCGAGGAAGCCAAAGGCCTCATCGAGGACGGCATCGAATTCGTGCCGCTCCCGACCTTTCCTGACGATAGGAACTAGGCCGCAGACCTGAGCGCGCGCTCGGCATGGATAGTTTCGACCGCGATTTCGTTCCCGTCATCGCCCGAAGCGCAGCGAGACATTCTCCGCGTGCACAGGAATTTCCCTTCTGATCAGGAGTTTCGCGGGGGCGCGCATATCTCGCCTTGGACAAAGACAAATGCTATCGTTGCTGTAGAAGGAATAGGGACACAATCATGGATCTGGCAATTCCCAGCGCAACGAATCTCAGCTTGTTCGTCAGCGCAACGCTCGTGCTGCTTCTCGTGCCGGGACCGGCAGTTCTTTACATCTTCGCGCGCTCGGTCGAGCAGGGTCGCTCTGCCGGCCTCGTTTCGATCCTTGGCATCCATTCGGCCACGCTTGTTCATGTCGTCGCTGCCGCCGTGGGATTGTCGGCGCTCCTGGCATCGTCCGCGCTCGCCTTCAGCGTCGTGAAGTATGCTGGTGCGGCCTACCTGATCTGGCTTGGTCTCAAAAAGCTCTTCGGCCCATCGGACATTCCCGACGTCGAGGGCGGTTTACCGACGCGCAGCCGTATGCGCCTCTTTCGCGAGGGCTTTGTAGTCAACCTCCTCAACCCGAAGACAGCGCTGTTCTTTCTCGCTTTCCTGCCGCAGTTCGTTGAGGTCGACCGCGGCCATGTGGCAATGCAGATCGCTTTTCTCGGGATTCTCTACACTGCGATTGGCGTTCTGACGGATGGTGCCTACGCACTTGCTGCCGGCACGGCCGGCAACTGGCTGAAGCGCAGTCCCGTTTACCTCAAGGCTGAACGCTGGGTCAGTGGTTTCGTCTATATCGGCCTTGGCTTGACGGCTGCCTTTGCGGGCAATCAAAAGAAATAGACCGTCCGGCCTCCCTTGGAAGTCGCGCTAGCGGCTGGCCCGTGGGTGACGATCTGGAAGCGATGGCATGTCGCCCGCAAGCACAATAATTGGCGACGTCCAGGGGATGTTGCGGCGCGATTGTCGGCAGTTTTAGCCCGCTACTGCGCCGCCTTCTCCGCCAGAACCATGTAGTTGACGTCCAGATCGGTGGAGCGCTGCCAGCGGTCGCCGAGGGGGTTGTAGGTCACGCCGGTGCGGTCGGTGATCGTCATGCCGGCGGCGGCCAGCGCGCGTTCGAGCTCTTCGGGCCGAACCAGCTTGCCATATTGGTGCGTGCCGCGCGGCAGCCAGCGCAGGACGTATTCCGCGCCGACGATCGCCAGGCCGAGTGCCTTCAGGGTGCGGTTGATGGTGGCGACGAACATGATGCCGCCCGGCTTGACCATCTGCGCGCAGCTTTCGATGAAAAGATCGACATCGGCGACATGCTCGACAACTTCCATGTTGAGGATGACGTCGAACTGCTCGCCGGCTTCGGCCAGCGCTTCCGAGGTCGTGGCGCGATAATCGATCGTCACCCCGCTCTCGGCCGCATGCAGTTTTGCCACTTCGATGTTGGTCTCCGACGCGTCCGCGCCGACCACTTCGGCGCCAAGCCGCGCCATCGGCTCGCACAACAGTCCGCCGCCGCAGCCGATGTCGAGGAAGCGAAGACCTTCGAACGGCTTGGCCGCGCGCGGATCGCGCCCGAAGCGGGCTGCGACGTGGTCGCGTATGTAGGACAGCCGAATCGGGTTGAATTTGTGCAGCGGGCGGAACTTGCCGTTGGGGTCCCACCACTCGGCTGCCATGGCCGAAAAGCGCTCTATTTCACCGTCGTCGATCGTCGTTCGGTTGGCTTCCGGCATGGTGTCGTCTCCTCTGGCGAGGCCATCAAGTCGGGCGGAGCGGCCAGAAAGTCAAGAAGGCACTCCGGCTGCGCCCATCCTGTCGCGGTTTGTCAGGAGCCGGTACTGGCCTCACGGAAATGGATTGTGATCGGTGCGATCCAACCTATATGCGCATCAAAATAGAAAATCTTTTCAAGAATCGCCCCCATGCAACCCGCAGTTTCCATACAGAATCTTTCGAAGACATATGCGTCCGGTTTTTCCGCCCTGAAGGGCGTCAGCCTCGATGTGCAGAGGGGTGAAATCTTCGCTCTTCTCGGGCCGAACGGGGCGGGAAAGACCACGCTCATCGGCATTGTTTGCGGCACCGTCAATCTGACGAGCGGTGTGGTAAAGGTCGATGGGCACGACATTCTCACGGACTACCGCAAGACGCGATCGCTGATCGGATTGGTGCCGCAGGAGGTGTCGATTGACGCCTTCGAGTCGGTCTGGGCGACGGTTTCGTTCAGCCGCGGCCTGTTCGGGCGGAGCGCCAACCCGGCGCATATCGAAAAAGTGCTGCGCTCGCTGTCGCTGTGGGAGAAGAAGGACGAGAAGGTCATCAACCTCTCCGGCGGCATGAAGCGGCGCGTCATGATCGCCAAGGCCTTGTCCCACGAACCGGAAATCCTGTTCCTCGACGAGCCGACCGCAGGCGTCGACGTGGAGCTTCGCCGCGATATGTGGGCGCTGGTGCGCTCGCTGCGCGAGACCGGCGTCACGATCATCCTGACCACGCATTACATCGAGGAAGCCGAGGAGATGGCCGACCGCATCGGCGTCATCTCCAAGGGCGAGATCATCCTCGTCGAGGACAAGACGACGCTGATGCGCAATCTCGGCCGCAAGCAGCTCACGCTGGAACTGCCCGAGCCGATCGACGCCATACCGGACTCGCTGGCCTCCTACGGGCTGGAACTCGCCGATGGCGGCCGCCAGCTTATCTATTCCTATGAAACCCACGGCGAACGCACCGGCATCACGTCGCTTCTCGGCGATTTCGCGAAGGCAGGCTTGCGGTTCCGCGACCTGGAAACCCGGCAAAGCTCGCTGGAAGACATTTTCGTCGGTCTCGTGAAAGAACGCGCATGAACCTCCACGCCATCAAGTCGATCTACATGTTCGAGATGTCGCGCACCTTCCGCACGATCATGCAGAGCATCATCTCGCCGGTCATCTCGACCTCGCTTTATTTCGTGGTGTTCGGCGCCGCCATCGGCTCGCGCATCGAGGAAATCGGCGGCGTCAGCTACGGCACGTTCATCGTGCCCGGCCTCATCATGATGTCGCTTCTGACGCTGTCGATCTCCAACGCGTCCTTCGGCATCTATTTCCCGAAATTCACCGGCACGATCTACGAGATCCTGTCGGCACCGATCTCGCATCTGGAGATCGTGGTCGCCTATGTCGGGGCGGCGGCGACCAAGTCGGTCATGATCGGCCTCGTCATCCTGGCCACGGCCGCCCTGTTCGTTCCGCTGCACATCCAGCATCCGTTCATGATGATGCTGTTCCTGGTGCTGACGGCCGTCTCCTTCAGCCTGTTCGGCTTCATCATCGGCATCTGGGCGGACGGTTTCGAGAAGCTGCAGATCATCCCGCTCCTGATCGTCATGCCGCTCGCCTTCCTGGGTGGCACGTTCTACTCGATCGACATGCTCCCGCCGCTCTGGCAGACGATCTCGCTCGGCAATCCGGTGGTTTATCTGGTCAGCGGATTCCGCTGGAGCTTCATCGGCACATCGGATGTGAGCGTCGGCATGAGCCTTGTGATGACGTTCGCCTTCCTCGGCGTCTGCCTCGCCATCATCACCTGGATGTTCAGGACCGGATACAAGCTGAAGACCTGAACGTCGTGCGGGCTCCCATCCTTGCGCAGCACCCCGCTTTTCGCTAAGGAACCCGCGCATTCGCGCCTCGGTCTGCCGGGGCGCTTTCATTTGAGAATTCCGGGCTTTTGAGCCCCGGAAACGCAGTGCAGGGATCAGACGCTTCCATGGCGCGTATCGTGATGAAATTCGGTGGGACTTCGGTCGCCGACATCGCCCGCATCCGCAATGTGGCGCGTCACGTCAAACGTGAGGTCGACGCGGGCCACGAAGTCGCCGTCGTCGTCTCGGCGATGTCTGGCAAGACCAACGAACTCGTCGGATGGACCCGCGAAGCCTCGCCCATGCACGATGCGCGCGAATACGACGCCGTCGTCGCATCGGGCGAACAGGTCACCGCCGGGCTTCTGGCGATCGTGCTTCAGTCGATCGGCGTGCATGCCCGCTCGTGGCAGGGCTGGCAGATCCCGATCAAGACGGACGGCGCGCATGGTGCCGCCCGCATCAAGGAGATCGACGGGTCGTTCCTGATCAAGCGGTTCGGCGAGGGGCAGGTCGCCGTCATCGCCGGCTTCCAGGGCATCGCGCCCGACAACCGCATATCGACGCTGGGCCGTGGCGGCTCTGACACGAGCGCGGTCGCGATCGCGGCCGCCGTGAAGGCGGACCGCTGCGACATCTACACCGACGTCGATGGCGTCTACACCACGGACCCGCGCATCGAGCCGAAGGCGCGCCGCCTGTCTCGCATTTCCTTCGAGGAAATGCTGGAAATGGCGTCGCTCGGCGCCAAGGTGCTGCAGGTGCGCTCGGTCGAACTGGCCATGGTGCACAAGGTTCGGACTTTCGTGCGTTCATCATTCGAGGATCCGGACGCACCCGGCATGGGCGATTTCGACAATCCGCCCGGAACCCTCATTTGCGACGAGGATGAAATCGTGGAACAGCAAGTCGTCACCGGCATCGCCTACGCCAAGGACGAGGCACAGATATCGCTGCGCCGCGTCGCGGACCGCCCCGGCGTCGCCGGCGGTATTTTCGGGCCGCTGGCCGAGGCCAACATCAATGTCGACATGATCGTCCAGAACATCTCGGAGGACGGCGCGTTCACCGACATGACCTTCACCGTGCCCTCTGGCGACGTCGCCAAGGCGCTCGCCGTGCTCGAAAAGGTCAAGAAAACCGTCGGTTTCGACGTGGTTCAGCACGATGACGGCATGTCCAAGGTGTCGGTCATCGGCATCGGCATGCGCAGCCATGCAGGTGTCGCCGCGACCGCGTTCACGGCGCTGTCGGAGAAGGGCATCAACATCCGCGCGATCACGACATCCGAGATCAAGATTTCGATCCTGATCGACGGACCATACACAGAACTCGCGGTTCGGACTTTGCATTCCGTCTACGGTCTGGATAAGCAGTAGAAGACGATACACCGGCTTGCGGAAGAGGACGGCGGACGATGACGGTCGCCGTTCCGCAGGCATTCGAAAGAGGGCGCCATGCGTGACACGGCCGCAGGCCCACGCCTTTTGCTGAGACGGCTCCGCGAACTTATGGCGGAAGCGCTCGAACCGCAGGCGCGGCTCGACCTGATCGTGCACCATATCGCCCAGAACATGGTCGCCGAAGTCTGCTCGCTCTACGTGCTGCGCGCCGATTCGATGCTCGAACTCTACGCCACCGAGGGTCTCAACCCCGGGTCGGTCCACTTGGCGCAGCTTCGGCTGGGGCAGGGCCTCGTCGGTACGATCGCGGCCAGCGCCCGGCCGCTCAACCTGTCGGAAGCGCAGAAGCACCCGGCCTTCGCCTACCTCCCGGAAACGGGCGAGGAAATCTACAATTCGTTCCTCGGCGTGCCCGTTCTTCGCGCCGGCCGCACGCTCGGCGTGCTGGTCGTGCAGAACAAGACCATGCGCCAGTATCGCGAGGACGAGGTCGAGGCGCTGGAAACGACCGCCATGGTCATCGCCGAACTGATCGCGACCGGTGATCTTTCGCGGCTGACGCGCCCCGGCATCGAGCTCGATATGTCGCGTCCGGTCTCGATCTCGGGCATGGGCTTCAACGAAGGCGTCGGGCTCGGCCATGTGGTCCTGCACGAGCCGCGCATCGTCGTCACCAACCTCTTCAACGAGGATTCGGACGAGGAACTGGTGCGGCTCGAAGAGGCGCTCGGCTCGCTGCGGCTTTCCATCGACGACATGCTGTCGCGGCGCGAGGTCGCCTTCGAGGGCGAGCATCGCGAGGTTCTCGAAGCCTACCGCATGTTCGCGAACGATCGCGGCTGGGTGCGCCGTCTCGAAGAGGCGATCCGCAACGGCCTGACCGCTGAAGCGGCGGTCGAGAAGGTCCAGAGCGACATGCGCGCGCGCATGATGCACATGACCGACCCCTATCTGCGCGAGCGGATGAGCGATTTCGACGATCTCGCAAATCGCCTGCTGCGCATGCTCATGGGGCGCGGCCCGAACGAGCTTGCCGGCATGCTGCCGCGCGATGCGATCGTGGTGGCGCGCTCGATGGGGGCCGCCGAACTGCTCGACTATCCGCGCGAGAAGCTGCGTGGGCTCATCCTCGAAGACGGCGCCGTCACGAGCCACGTGGTCATCGTCGCGCGCGCCATGGGCATCCCGGTCACCGGCCAGATGAAGGGCGCGGTGTCGATGTCGGAAAACGGCGATGCGATCATCGTCGACGGCGACGAAGGCATGATGCATCTGCGGCCGCAGGCCGACGTGGAAGCCGCCTACGCCGAGAAAGTCAGGTTCCGCGCGCGGCGTCAGGAACTCTACCGCGAACTGCGCGACATGCCGTCCGTCACCAAGGACGACGTGCGCATCGACCTGATGATGAATGCCGGCCTCGCCGTCGACCTGCCGCAACTCGCCGAATCGGGCGCTGCCGGCATCGGCCTCTTCCGCACCGAACTCCAGTTCATGATCGCATCGACCTTCCCGCGCGCCGAAGCGCAGGAGCGGCTTTACCGCGACGTGCTGACGGCGGCGCGCGACAAGCCGGTGACCTTCCGGACCATCGACATCGGCGGCGACAAGGTGCTGCCCTACTTCAAGGGCGCGGGGCAGGAGGAAAATCCGGCACTCGGCTGGCGCGCCGTGCGCCTGACGCTCGATCGCCCCGGCCTGTTGCGTACCCAGATGCGCGCGCTTCTGAAGGCTGCCGGGGGGCGCGAATTGCGCGTCATGCTGCCGATGGTGACCGAGATTGGCGAAATCCGCCAGACGCGCGAGATCATCGACCGCGAGGTCCGGCATCTGTCGCGCTTCGCGCATCATTTGCCGACCACGCTCAAGCTCGGGGCGATGATCGAGGTGCCGTCGCTGCTCTGGCAGCTCGACGAACTGATGAGCATGGTGGATTTCGTGTCCGTCGGATCGAACGACCTGTTCCAGTTCATCACCGCGACCGATCGTGGCAACACCCAGCTCGCCGGCCGTTTCGACCCGATTTCGGTGCCGTTCCTGCGCGTACTCCGGCAGATCGCTGAGGCCGGCGTGAAGACCGGGACCTCGGTGACCTTGTGCGGCGAACTGGCCGGACGGCCGATTTCCGCGATGGCGCTCCTCGGCGTCGGCTACCGCTCGATATCGATGTCTCCGGCGGCGATCGGCCCGGTCAAGGCGATGCTGCGCGAACTGCCGCTCGCCAAGCTCACCGCGCATCTCGCCGAGACCCTGGATTCGCATGGAAGCGAAGCAAATATCCGCAGCCTGCTGCAGGGCTTTGCCGCCGACCACGACATACCTCTTTGACAGGCCCTCTTTGATGCTTGAATTGCCCCGCGACCGGATGGACCAGGTCCTGAAACGCTTCGAAATGCTCGAGGCGCAGATGGCGGCCGGACCCGACCCGGAAGCCTATGTGAAAATGGCGTCGGAATATTCCGACCTCGAGGACATCGCGGCCAAGATCCGCGCCTTGCGTGGTGCGGAGGGGGAACTCGCGGACCTCCAGGCGATGCTGTCCGACAAAAGCACGGACGCCGAGATGCGCGGCCTCGCCGAAGCCGACATTCCGGGCGTGGAAGAGACCATCGAGGGGCTTCAGAAGGACATTCAGGTCCTCCTGCTGCCGAAGGATGCCGCCGACGACAAGAACGCCATCCTCGAAATCCGCGCCGGCACGGGCGGCGACGAGGCCGCTCTGTTCGCCGGCAATCTCTATCGCATGTATGAGCGCTACGCCGCCGCGCGCGGCTGGCGCATCGAGATCGCCTCCGCGAGCGACGGTGAAATGGGCGGCTTCAAGGAAGTCATCGCCACGGTGTCCGGCAAGGGTGTCTTCGCGCATCTGAAGTTCGAATCGGGCGTCCACCGCGTGCAGCGCGTGCCCGATACGGAGGCCAGCGGCCGCATCCACACATCGGCTGCCACCGTAGCTGTCCTGCCGGAAGCCGAAGACGTCGATATCGACATCCGCGCCGAGGACATCCGCATCGACACGATGCGGGCGTCGGGCGCGGGCGGCCAGCACGTCAACACGACCGATTCCGCTGTTCGCATCACCCATCTGCCAACGGGAATCATGGTGGTTTCGGCCGAAAAATCCCAGCACCAGAACCGTGCCAAGGCGATGCAGATCCTGCGGGCGCGCCTGTTCGACATCGAGCGCAACCGCGCGGCGGACGAACGCTCCGAAGCGCGGCGGCTTCAGGTCGGTTCCGGTGATCGCTCCGAGCGCATCCGCACCTACAATTTTCCGCAGGGCCGCGTCACCGACCATCGCATCAACCTCACGCTCTACAAGCTCGACAAGGTGATGGAGGGCGATCTCGACGAGATCGTCGACGCCCTGATCGCCGACCACCAGTCGAAGCTGTTGCTCGATCTGGGATCGAACTGAGGCGCGATCGATGCTTCATCCGGCGCTCACCCCCCTCTGGCCTGCCGGCCATCTCCCCCTCAAGGGGGGAGATTACGCGGTGTCGCCGACGAGACTAATCTCCCCCCTTGAGGGGGAGATGGCCGGCAGGCCAGAGGGGGGTGCGATGCTGCAAAGCGCGCTTGGCGGCTGACGTGGTGTCCTACACGCTCGGGTCGCTAGTCAGGCATGCAAGGCGCATGCTGGAAGAGGCGAGCAGGCCCGAACCCGCCCTCGACGCAAGGCTTCTCGTCGAGCATTTCACCGCAACGAGCCGTACCGATGCGATCACCGATCCCGATCGCGAGGTGCAGGCGGGGCAGGTCGCCGCCGTGCTTGCCGCGCTCGACCGGCGTCTCGCGGGCGAACCGGTCCACCGCATTATCGGCAGCCGCGATTTCTACGGCCTGAAACTCAAACTCTCTTCCGAAACGCTGGAGCCGCGCCCGGATACGGAAACGCTCGTCGATCTGGTCTTGCCCCTGGTGAAGGCTGCAGCCGACCGCCACGGCGCGTGCACCATCCTCGATATGGGCACCGGAACCGGCGCGATTGCGCTCGCACTTCTCAGCGAGGAGGCGCGTTCAACGGCCCTGGCATCGGATATTTCGGCGGATGCGCTTGCAACCGCCTCTGCCAATGCCGATATGACTGGCAACACGGGACGCGTCACCACCGTTCAATCGGACTGGTACCAGGCGATCGAGGGGCGATTTCACATCATCGTCTCAAATCCGCCCTATATAGCGTCCAGAGAGATAGACTTGCTTGAGCGTGAAGTGCGGGACCATGACCCGCTTGCCGCGCTCGACGGCGGACCAGATGGACTGGATCCGTACAGAGCCATCGCTGCAGGAGCGAGGCACCATCTCCAGGAAGACGGACACGTCGCAGTCGAAGTTGGACATGATCAGGCGGACGTCGTCCGCGCGATTTTCGAAAAGCATGGCCTCGTCTTCGTGCGCAGCGCGCGCGATCTTGGAGGGCATGAACGGGCACTGTTATTTGCAGTCTAAAGCCGTGATGGCGCAGCGCAAAAAAGGCCTTGGCAAGCATGATTATTGCGGATAGTTTCCCGCTACCGGATGAAACGAAGCAGGCAGTGCTGTTATCGATTCGGTTCCCAGGGGACAAGCTGCCGAGTTGCGTTAAACGACGCCATAGCTTCGTGCGGGGATTCCGGCAAGTAACATGAACCGGGACAGGAATTACGTGGCGGAGGCGCGGTTCTTGCGGCTTTGCGCCGACAAGGAACGAGAAGCAGGCGGTTAGCGCCGCCTCTCCGGAACCCAACAGCATTCTCAAAAGAAGAGACTCGAATGAGGCCACAGCAGAACAGGCGCATGCGCGGACGCGGCAGCAACAATAATAACAACAACAACAATAGCGGCGGCGGAAACAACAACAACCGCAAGGGCCCTAATCCACTCACCCGCAGCTATGAGAGCAACGGTCCGGATGTGAAAATCCGCGGCTCCGCTCAGCAGATCGCGGAAAAATACACGACGCTCGCTCGCGACGCCCAGACGTCCGGCGACCGCGTGATGGCCGAGAACTACCTGCAGCATGCGGAGCACTACAACCGCATCATCATGGTCGCCCTGGCTCAGCAGTCGCAGCAGCAGGTTCGCGAGAACAACACGCGCGACGACGAGGATATGGATGACGACGGCGAGGAGGGCTTCCAGTCCTCCGGCAACGATCAGCAGCCTGTCCAGCAGCAGCAGCGCGAGCCGCGGGAAAACCGCGACAACAACCGCGATCGCGATAACCGCGAGGGTCGTGACAACCGCGACAATCGTGGCAATGTCGCGCCCAGCGGGACCGGTCCGCAGCCCGTGATCGAAGGCGTGCCGGCCGAAGTCGCTCTGAAGCAGCAGGATGTCGCGCCCGTTTCCAGTGATCAGCAGCCTGCGGTGGCCGAGGTCCAGGTGCCCGCTGCCGACGAAGAAAACGCCGAGGCGGCACCGCGTCGGCCCCGTCGTCCGCGCCGTCCGCGCGTGAAGGCGGAAGACGCTGCCGAGGGCGACCAGCCTTCCGGCAGCGACGAGCCGGTGACCGAAGCGGCCCAGTGACCGGGCAGTTTCGAGCGTGAATTCAAGCGGCGGGCCTCGGCCCGCCGTTTTTCGTTTCCGCCCCTGCTTGTATGATCTTGAGGGGATGGGAAGAGATACCCATATCAACACGAACTGGACCTGCCGCTGAACGCGATGGCATGATTGCCGCGTTGGGGGTCCGTCACCGCAATCTGATCCGGCGCCGCGAAGCGGGCCGGTGAGGGAATGGAGACATGCATGAATATCGAGAAGTATTCCGAGCGGGTTCGGGGCTTTATCCAGTCCGCCCAGACGATGGCGCTGTCGCGCAATCACCAGCAGTTCACGCCCGAACATCTCCTCAAGGTTCTGATCGACGACGAGGAAGGCCTTGCCGCCTCGCTGATCGAACGCGCGGGCGGGCGGCCGCGCGACGCGCGTCTCGGCGTGGAGAGCGCGCTTGAGGCCATGCCGAAGGTCGAGGGTGGAAACGGCCAGCTCTATCTGGCTCAGCCGCTCGCCAAGGTGTTCGCGACCGCGGAGGATCTGGCGAAGAAGGCGGGCGATTCCTTCGTCACCGTCGAGCGCCTGTTGACCGCGATGGCGGTCGAGACATCCGCCAAAACCGCCGACATCCTGTCCAAGGCCGGCATTACGCCGACCGCGCTCAACCAGGCGATCAACGAGATACGCAAGGGCCGCACCGCCGATTCGGCGTCTGCCGAGCAGGGCTATGACGCGCTGAAGAAGTATGCGCGCGACCTGACCGCCGATGCCCGCGCCGGCAAGCTCGACCCGGTCATCGGGCGCGACGACGAAATCCGCCGCACCATCCAGGTCCTGTCGCGCAGGACCAAGAACAACCCCGTGCTGATCGGCGAGCCGGGCGTCGGCAAGACCGCGATCGCGGAGGGGCTGGCGCTGCGCATCGTCAATGGCGACGTGCCGGAATCGCTGAAAGACAAGCAGTTGATGGCGCTCGACATGGGCTCGCTCATCGCCGGCGCGAAATATCGCGGCGAGTTCGAGGAGCGGCTCAAGGCGGTGCTGTCCGAGGTGACCGCCGCCGAAGGCAACATCATCCTGTTCATCGACGAGATGCACACGCTCGTCGGCGCCGGCAAGGGCGACGGCGCGATGGACGCGTCGAACCTGTTGAAGCCCGCGCTTGCGCGCGGCGAGCTTCACTGCGTCGGCGCGACGACGCTCGACGAATACCGCAAGCATGTCGAGAAGGACGCCGCTCTCGCCCGTCGCTTCCAGACGGTCTTCGTCAGCGAGCCGACCGTCGAGGACACCGTTTCGATCCTGCGTGGCCTGAAGGAGAAGTACGAGCAGCACCACAAGGTGCGCATTTCGGACTCCGCTTTGGTGTCTGCCGCGACCTTGTCGAACCGCTATATCACCGACCGCTTCCTGCCCGACAAGGCGATCGACCTCGTCGACGAGGCGGCGGCGCGCCTGCGCATGCAGGTCGATTCCAAGCCCGAAGAGCTCGACGAACTCGACCGCCGGATCATGCAGCTCAAGATCGAGCGCGAGGCGCTCAAGGCCGAGAAGGATGAAGCCTCCAGGGATCGGCTCGGCCGGCTCGAAAAGGAACTGGTCGACATAGAGGAGGAGTCCTCGCGGCTGACTGCGCTCTGGGCTGCCGAGAAGGAAAAGCTCGGGCTTGCGGCCGACCTCAAGAAGGACCTCGACGAGGCGCGCAACGAGCTTGCCATCGCGCAGCGCAAGGGCGAATTCGCCAAGGCGGGCGAGCTTGCCTATGGGCGCATCCCCGATCTGGAAAAGAAGCTTGCCGAGGCCGAATCGCAGGACGCGCGCGGCTCGATGGTGGAAGAAACCGTCGCGCCGCCGCACATCGCGCACATCGTGTCGCGCTGGACGGGCATTCCCGTCGACAAGATGCTGGAAGGCGAGCGCGAGAAGCTGCTGCGCATGGAAGACGAGATCGGCACGCGGGTGGTCGGGCAGGGCGAAGCCGTTCAGGCTGTGTCCAAGGCCGTGCGCCGCGCGCGCGCCGGGCTCCAGGACCCGAACCGGCCGATCGGCTCGTTCATGTTCCTCGGCCCGACGGGCGTCGGCAAGACCGAGCTCACCAAGGCGCTCGCCTCGTTCCTGTTCGATGACGAGACAGCGATGGTGCGCATCGACATGTCGGAGTTCATGGAGAAGCATTCGGTCGCCCGCCTCATCGGCGCGCCTCCGGGCTATGTCGGCTATGAGGAAGGCGGGGCGCTGACCGAAGCGGTTCGCCGCAGGCCCTATCAGGTGATCCTGTTCGACGAGATCGAAAAGGCGCATCCGGACGTCTTCAACGTGCTGTTGCAGGTGCTGGACGACGGCCGGCTGACCGACGGTCAGGGCCGCACGGTCGATTTCCGCAACACGCTCATCATCATGACGTCGAACCTCGGCGCCGAATATCTCGTCGCGCTGGGCGAGAACGAGGATGTCGACAAGGTCCGCGACGAGGTGATGGGTGTCGTCAAGGCGTCGTTCCGGCCCGAGTTCCTGAACCGCATCGACGAAGTGATCCTGTTCCACCGCCTGCGCCGTCAGGACATGGGCCGGATCGTCGAAATCCAGCTCGGGCGGCTTGAAAAGCTGCTGGCCGACCGCAAGATCGAGCTTCAACTGGATGGTGATGCGGTCGCCTGGCTGGCCGACAAGGGCTACGACCCGGCCTATGGCGCACGCCCGCTCAAGCGTGTCATGCAGAAGGAATTGCAGGATCCGCTGGCGGAGAAGATCCTCATGGGCGAAATCCTCGACGGCTCGCTGGTGAAGATCACGTCCGGCTCCGACCGCCTGAACTTCAGGCCCAAGCCGCGGCTGGCCGAAGCTGAAGCGGCGTAACGCGCCTCAGAACCCATTCCCAGCGTGATGTAGCGCTCAGGCAGGCGAAAGCGCTGGGAAGAGGTCTCGATACAGGCACGCGTCATAGCCGTTGGGCTGGATGGATGGTTTGTCTGCTCGTCGCAACATTCTGAACGAGACCGGCCGTCTTGACGCGCAATCCGAAATGTAACATTGTGTGTTACATGAGTTGAAGTGGCCGTCCGTCGGACATGCCCCTCGCCATGCTCGACGCTGACGTTCGACAGCGCGGCAAGGCGCGCTCCGGCAACGGCAATCTGGAGACCATCCATGCCTCGCAATATCGACACGCCGTTTTCCGGGAGCGCCGTCAGGTCTTACGGCGAAGGCCCGCCACGGCAGGTGCCGGGTTATTCCAACCTGCACCGCATGGTGTCACTGTTGCTCGCGGAGCGCATGCCAACGGATGGCCGCGTTCTGGTTCTGGGGGCGGGTGGCGGACAGGAACTCAAGGCGCTCGCCGAAGCGCATCCGGGATGGTCGTTCGACGGCGTGGACCCCTCGGGCGATATGCTGCGGCTGGCCGAGCAGGTGGCCGCGCCGCATGCCGCACGCATGCGGCTCCATGAAGGCTATATCGACGCCGCCCCGGAAGGGCCTTTCGATGCCGCCACATCCATTTTGACGTTCCATTTCATTCCCCGCGACCAGCGCCTCGAAACCCTGAAGCAGATCAGGCGGCGCCTGAAGGCGGGTGCGCCATTCGTGCTCGTCCACCTCAGCTTCCCGCAGAGCGAGCCCGAGCGGTCGATATGGATCGCCCGTCATGTTGCCTACGGCCTGTCGAATGGAACGGACCCCGCCCATGCGGAGAGCGCCCGCCAGGCAATCAGCAGCCGGCTGACGATCCTGTCGCCGGAAGACGACGTCGCCATGCTGGGCGACGCGGGATTTTCGGGTGCCAGCCTGTTCTACGCAGGATTGAGCATCAAAGGCTGGGTGGCTTACGCAGAATAGCGTCGTCCGGCCTGCGCATGATCCACGCCTCGCGGGTTCGCCGCAGGGTGGTGCAGAACTGGGCACTCACCGCACATCCGAAATGGACGAACCATCCGGCACCACCCCACTCGTCACCAACTGCCGAGGCATGGATTCCCGGGTCTCCCTCCGCTTCGCTCCGGTCGCCCGAGAATGACGAAGTCGGTAGTTTGGTCGCCCAGACAACCGACAGCGTCGTATCAGAACTTGAGAAAGCGTTCCCACTCCACTTCGTCATCCTCGGGCGCAGACCCGGGGATCCATGCCTCGCCGGTCCCGCCGCAGGATGGTCTAAAACCGGGCGTTGTCAGCATCTGTCAGCAATGGTGCGCAAATTCTATCCACCTCCCTCCGCACCTCCCGGACAATGCCGTGCTGAACAACGGAGTGGCGGCGATGGACTGGAAGCGGGCGGTGGAGGAGGAACGGGCGGCGCTTGGCCGTATAGTCGCCATGCTCTGCGCGCTTGCGGTTCTGGCCGAGCGCGCCTCCGGCCGTTCCCCCGCCGTGCGAAGCCTGGTCCTGTGGTTTCTGCGGCAGGCCGAGGCCGTGGCGCGCGAGTTCGTCGCCGGCGGCCCGGACACGCCGGGCGCATCGATACCGATCGTCCCGGCCGGCGCAGGCCCTGCGGATGCCGTGCGTCTCGCGATCAGCCTTCGCGCGCTGGCAGGGCTGCTCGACAGGCAGGCAAGGCGGCTCTCCGCCGTGTGCAGGCGGATCGGCGGCGACCCTGCCGCGGTGCCGGCCAGTCGGATGCTAGCATGTCGGATGCCGGCGCTTCGCGACATGCTTGCCTCCCTGTCGAGGCTCGCGGCGTTCGTCCCCGGCGCACCGCATCCGGCCCACGACACCTCATGACCTGCCGGTGCGTTTTTCTCCCCGACGCAATCAAACTCTTTTCCAGGGCGCCGCGGAAAATCCCGCGCCGTTTGATTCCCCTTGCCGCCGTGCTGATGTTTCGCCCATCGGTTTCACGGCAATTCTGGTTGGGCGGGTCGGCCGCGCTCCGGCAGCACACGGCCGCCTCCGAGCGCCGGGCATGCAGTCGCGCATGTGGACGGCGACGATGCCGGGCCGTGGTGATTCCGCCATCAAGCGGCCATTTTCATGTCAGGTTCATCTCTGATGATGCAGCATATGCCGCAAGGGCTGTGGTGAACGAATCGCGGCCTCGCGGCGTTTTGACGAAAACGGGACTTTCAGAATGATAGGCAGGCTCTTCACCCTCGCGATGCTCACCTCCTTCGGGATGGCCGAAACGGCGGCTGCGCGCGCCTTTGCGGATACCGAGCCGTCGCCGCGAGCGGTGAAGGCCGACACTCTGACCCAGCTTGCGCAATCCCGCGAGGTCGAGGTCTATTACGACCGATACGGGCGCGAAGTGCTGGTCGACGTCTATACCGGCGAGGTCATCTCCATCCGCGAGCCGCAGGGCTCGTTCAGGCGTTTCGAGGAGCCGCCGCGCGGACTTCCGCAGCAGGACCGTTATTATCTCGACAATCCCGACGATATGGCGCGTTTGCGGCGCGAGCGGCGCATGGAAGAGCTCAACCGTCAGGGATACCCGCCGCCCGATTTCAACGACTATCCTGCACAGCCCGCCCCGGTTGAGCCCGGCTATGAGGATTTTGCCCGCGAGCCGCCGCCCTACGAGGATCGCGGTTTCGGGAATCCGTTGCCGAACGATCCGATGGCGAGGCAGAACCCGCCCAATGTTCTCGGTGGAAACCAGATCGAGCGCGCGCCGCTCGACAATTCGTCGGTCGCCATCATTCCCGATCCGAATGCGCAAGGCAGCATCATCGACGGCATGCCGCCGGAAGGAACCGGCGTGCCACCCCAGGGCGCCGGCGCTCTGCCGGACGTGACACAGCAGCCGGAAATCGTCCAGAAGGGCGCGACTGAAAACGTCGCGAAGATCCAGATCCTGCTCGGGCGTGCCGGCGCGCATCCCGGCGTCATCGACGGGCGGATCGGCGACAACGTCAACAAGGCGATCACCGCCTATCGCGAATTGACCGGCGAGACGCTGCGCACCTACGACACGGCTTATGTCGATGCCGCGCTCGCCGCATCCGGCGGTGACGCATTCACCAGCTACGAGATCACCCCGGTCGACGTGGCCGGCCCATTCGTCGCCTCGGTTCCGACGGACTATGGCGAAAAGGCCAAGATGGACCGTCTCGGTTTCGTCTCGGTCGCCGAAATGCTGGCCGAACGCTTCCACATGGACGAAAATTACCTGCGCGCGCTCAATCCTGGCCTCAGCTTCGATCGTCCCGGCACCATCATCAGGGTCGCAAATGTCGGCAAGCCGCGCACCGGCACTGTCACGCGCATCGTGGCCGACAAGGGACAGAGGCAGGTTCGCGCCTATGGCGAGGACGGCAAGCTCATCGCGGTCTATCCGTCGACGATCGGCTCGGCTGCGACGCCGTCGCCGACAGGCACGCACACCGTGCAGCGCATCGCCATCGACCCGCAATACACCTACAATCCCAAGATCAATTTCAAGCAGGGCGACAATGACAAGGTCCTGACGATTCCACCCGGTCCGAACGGTCCGGTCGGCACAGTCTGGATCGCGTTGTCGAAGCCCACCTACGGCATCCACGGAACGCCGGACCCGTCGAAGATCGGCAAGACCGAATCGAACGGCTGCATCCGGCTGACCAACTGGAACGCGCAGGAACTCGCCAAGATGGTGAAGGCGGGCACGGTCGTGGAATTCGTGGAGTAGGGCCGGACTGGTCGGCCGCTTGTTCGCGGCCGATCCGCGTTCTCAGCTCAACTTGAGCGAAATCAGTTCTCGACCCTGGCGCTCGCCATGCGAAGCGACGGCGCATCCTGCTCCTCGAGGAGCGTGTCGATGCGCTTGCGCTCTTCGAGGAAGACTTCCAGCTCATCGCCCTTGAGCACGCGGCCGCCGGGGAGGCGGACCCGCATGGGATCGACCTTCGTCCCGTTCACCATCAGCTCGTAATGAAGATGCGGCCCGGTCGACAGGCCCGTCGTGCCGACATATCCGATCACCTGGCCCTGCCGAACCTCGGCGCCTTCCGTGACGCCGCGCGCGATCGCGTTCTGGTGGTTGTAGGACGTCTTGTAGCCGTTGGCGTGACGGATGATCGTCTGCCGTCCATATCCGCCGGCCCATCCCGCCTTTTCCACGACCCCGTTGCCTGCCGCGATGATCGGCGTGCCGCGCGGTGCGGACCAGTCGACGCCGGTATGCATGCGGGTATAGCCGAGGATCGGGTGCCGCCGCCCGCCGAAGCCGGAGCGGAAGGTGCCGTTGGGCACCGGGTTGCGCAGCAGGAACTGCCGGGCGCTGCGGCCCTCTTCATCGAAGTAGTCGATCCCGCCGTCTTCCATCTGGAACCGATAGAACGTCCGCATGGTCCCGCCGAAGGACGCCTGCACATAAAGGAGTTCCGATTCCTCCGTGGCGGTGTCGTCATCGTCGGGCTGGGAGAAGAAGACGTCGAGTTGATCGGTCGGAGTGAGCCTCGACTGGAAGTCGACGTCCGATGCCAGAAGCCTGACGAGCTGCTGCGTCATGGTGCGCGACAGGCCGTAGGAATACGCGGCGCGGTAGATGCCGTCATAGACCGTCGGCAGATCGCCACGCGTGCGAACCACCGGCTGGTTCTCGTCGAATGCGGTGAGCACCGCCGGATTGGGTTCGGGCTCGCTGCCCGGCACGTATTGGTCGTGATCGTCGAGGGCGATGGTCCTGATGTGGTTGCGGCCCTCATAGACGCTGCCGCGCACGATGCGGCTGACCTCGTTTCGCGTCTCTATGCCGAGCCGCAGGACATGCCCCGCCTTCAGAACCGATCCATTCAGGAGCTTCGCGAAGGATTCGGCCATGCCGTCCGAATCGTCGCCGGAATAGCCGGCCTCGTCGAGCGCTTCGGCGATCTCGCGGTCGGCCGGGAACGGGATGATGTCCTCGGCGTACTCTATCTCTGGAACCAGACTGGTTTCGCGGGCGGACACCGAGACGTTTTCTGGGACGATGCGGATGCCGTAGGACGCGCTCAGCGTCTGGGTCGCGAGTGTATCGCCGAAGCGCTGCGGGTCCACGTAATGAAGTGCGGCCACCTGTACGTCGCCATCGGTGAGGATCGCGCCCGTGTTGCGCACGACCGTCTCGACCTCTTCGGCCGTCAGGGCGCTGCGTTCGTCGAAGGTCGCGGTCTCGATCGGGAAGTCGATCGTGCGCAGGCTGACCTCGCTGTCCACCTTGGCGCCGTAGATCACGCCGGTATTGGCGGTCTGCGCGGCGCCGTCTTCGGAGAACACCTCCAAC